>JAUTXN010000106.1 GCA_030838045.1 Acidimicrobiaceae bacterium | reverse complement strand
CGGGCCGAACAGGTTGAACAGCCCGAAGTACGGCGACGGATCGCCGTCCCAGCGGTACGTGAGGATCTGGGCGGCCGATCGCCGGCCGAACAGGGTCCGGTACCACTCGATGGTCGCCGCCTCCCCGCGCACCGCGACCTCGCCGGACCCGCACACCCATTCGCCGTCATCGTGGATCAGCCCGATGGCGGGCAGCCCGGTGGCGTCGACCATGTGGCTCACCCTTCCCTGCACCCTTCCGGCCATCGCGGCGACCCGGGCGGCGTCGCTCGGCCCGGCCACGCCGAGGGCACCTCGCAGGTCGTGCTCATGGGTGAAGATGTCGAAGGCGCAGGCGTCCACCCGCCCCGGTGTGGCGAGCAGATCCAACACCTCGGGCGTCCGGCGGGACCACTCCGCCAGCACGTCCGGGAGGGGCCGACCGGCACGCTCGGCGACCTGGCGCGCCGTCCATCCCTCGGATGCGAAATCACCGCCCTCGCTGTTGGCGTCCACCATGTCGGCCGCCACGCCGGCCAGATGCGCGATGAGCTGCTCGACGGTCCAGCGGGGCGTGCCCGGCACACGGGTGGCCAGGGCGGCCGCCGGGAGCGGGGTAACCAGGTCGAGAATCCGGGCCTGGGTGTCTCTGTACTGACGAACCAACTCCATCACGACGACGCTAGCGAGGCCGGATCGACTGCGCCGTCCTCGGTGATGAGTGCCGTGACGAGGGCGGCGGGGGTGACGTCGAACGCCCGGTTGTCGACGAGCATGCCCTCGGGGGCGATCCGTCTCCCTGCCAGCCCGGTCACTTCTTCGGCCCCCCGGCGCTCGATCGGGATTGTCGCGCCGTCGGGGCACGCAAGGTCGATCGTCGAGGTCGGGGCGGCGACGTAGAACGGCACCCCGTGATGGCGGGCCAGGACCGCCAGTGTGTAGGTCCCCACCTTGTTGGCCACGTCGCCGTTGGCTGCCACCCGGTCGGCGCCGACGATCACGCAGTCCACCTCGCCTGCCGCCATCAGTGATCCCGCCATCACGTCGGCAACCAGGGTGGCCGGAATCCTGAGCCGCGTCAGTTCCCATGCCGTCAGGCGGGCGCCCTGCAGGACTGGTCGCGTTTCGCCGACCCAAACCGAGGGGGTCATGCCTTGCTCATGGGCCGCCCGGATGACGCCGACGGCCGTGCCGTAGCCGGCGCACGCCAGACCGCCCGCATTGCAGTGCGTGTAGACCCGCGCCGAGTTCGGCAGCAGTGCCGCTCCATGGGTCCCGATCCGGCGGTTGCGCTCGATGTCCTCGGTGACCAGGCGTTGGGCCTCGACCAGCGGGTCCGGGGCCGCCACGGCCAGGCGCACCGCCCAGGCGAGGTTGACCGCGGTGGGCCGCGTCGCGATGAGCCGGCGGGCCGCGTCCTCGAGCGGGATGCCCGTGGCGGCGGCCAGGGCGATTCCCATGGCGCCTGCCACCCCGAGGGCCGGGGCGCCGCGGATGGCGAGCGAGGTGATGGCGGTGCACAACTCGTCAAGATTCTCGATCCACAGCATGACCAGTTCGCCGGGAAGGCGCCGCTGATCGATCATGACAATGCGGCCGTCCCGCCACTCGATGGTGGGCGGGATGGCGTCGTCGCTCACGCCCCCACCGCCCCCACCGGCCCCACCGGCCCCACCGGCCCCACCGGCGCCACCGGCCCCACCGAGCGCACGGCCTCCACCGCGGCTCGCACCCCGCCTTCGATGCCGCCCGGATGCCCGTAGGCCTGGGAACCGACCAGCATCAGCAGCCCCGACCCACCCGCCTTCTCCACCTGGGCGGCGACACTGTGAGGTCCGAGTCCGCCGCCGAACGCCGCGATCGCGGGCCCAATGGACCCGCACTCGCCGCGCACCGCGTCGAGATTGGCCCGAATCTCCTCGTCGGACTCGAACAAGGCGCCCCCGAAGGCCCCGACGATCAGATAGTCCGCCCCGCACAACCGGGACAACCGGGCCAGTACCGCGCCCCGTGCACCGAAGCGATCGTTGCGCGCCAAGGCGCCGCTTCCGGCCCGATGGGCCAGGATGGGCACGCCCAGATCGGCCTCGCGAAGCGCCAGCACCGAGTCCAGCCCTTGTGCGAAGGCGTTGACCATCACGCCGGTCGCACCCAGGTCGACCGCTCGCCGGGCCCGCTCGACCAGGGTGACCGACGGGCCGGTGACGTTGGCGCAGTACACGACGCCGGGTTCCAGCGCCTTTGCCACCGCCCGGACCCGCTCGTCAAGGGGGCACCATTCGGGGTCGCCCAGGATCTCGTCGTCCTTGATGAAGTCCGCCCCGCCGGCGACCGCCGCCCGGGCCACATCGCCCACCTCATCGGGGGCCAGCCCGAGGGACGGTTTCACGATCACGCCCACCCCGATGGGAGCGGCCTGGGCGGCGGGGCCAAAGGCCGGCCCGGGCAGGAACCGGTCGGGAAACTCCAACCCAACCAGCCGGCACCGCGTGACGGCGCCGGTCTCGGCCCCTTCCCCGGCCACCAGCGTCGAGACGACGAGGGCCACATTGCTCCCCCAGTTCCCCTCCGGGAACTCGAGCACCGCCGTCCCCTCCGACTCGGAGACAACCCGCCCCCGTGCCCAGTCCGGCCCACCCTCCATTCCAATCGACGCCCGCAAGGCAACGGTTTGCGCCGCCCCGGCCGGCTCGATCTCATACGTGGCCCGGATCACAGACGAGAGCCTAAAGCCGCCGGTCGTCCACGCTCGCCGTACGTGTGCGCCGGACTAGTTCAGCATCTGAAGGCATCGACCGGGGAAAAGCCTCGCCCGAGGCGAGGGAGCGCCGACGGGGAGTGGGGCCCGCCGGCCGAGGGCCGAGCGAGCGGCGCCCAGGCTCCGCAATCAACGAACGGGAGTGCAGGGGTTCGTCGACCGGAGCGGGGCCTGATCGGTGCCCGCTACTGGCCCGGCTCTGCCGGAACGGTTTCTTCCCAGTACTCGGTGTCGAGCAGGCCGTTGGCCGCGGCCAGAGCGGTGGCGGCCCGGACCGCTTCTTCGTACACCGCGTCGAGGTGGCGACGGGCGGTGGCGGGACTGACGGCGAGGGGCGGGTTGCCGAGCGATCGAGGCAGGGCGCCGGGATCGGGGGTGGGCCGGATCTTGGTGGCGGGCGCCGGCTCTGTCTCGTCGGTGCCCCAGAACCGCCGGTCGGCGGGGGGAATGCCGTTGGAGCGGCGACGCCGGCTCATGCCGCGTCCTCCTCTTCCCGGCTGCCGACCTCGGCACCGGTCGGCTCGTCCTCCACCAGGGCGTCGGTCCGCAGGCCGAGCGCGGCCCGCAGTTGGTCGGGGGCCAGGTCGGCCAGGGAACTCTGCTTGGGCAGGACCAGGTCGGCGATCTGGCGCTTGCCGGCCACCACTTCCTCCACCCGTTCGTCGACCGTCCCCGGGCATACCAGCCGGTGGCAGACGACCGTTCGGGTCTGGCCGATCCGCCACGAGCGGTCCCGGGCCTGGTCCTCGGTGGCGGGATTCCACCAGCGGTCGAAGAGGACCACGTGGTTGGCGGCGGTCAGGTTGAGGCCCGCACCACCGGCCTTGAGGGACAGCACCAAGGCGCCGGCTCCGTGGCCCTCCTGGAACTCCCGCACCAGACGATCCCGGACGCCCGTCGCCAGCCCTCCGTGGTAACACGCCACATGATGGCTGGTGCGCTTGGACAGGTAACGGGCGAGCTGTTCGCCCCACCGGGCGAAGTGGGTGAAGATGAGCACCCGCTCGCCGGCCGCGAACACGGCGTCGACGATCTCGTCGAGACGGGTCAGCTTGCCTGACCGGCCGTCGAGCACCAGCCCCTCGCCCGAGTCGGCGTTGAGGTAGGCGTTGGGGTGATTGCAAATCTGCTTGAGGGCGGTGATGGCCGCCAGGATCTGGCCCTTGCGGGCCGTCTGGTCGTCCTCGGCGCCTTCGGCGAGCAGCTTGTCCAGGACCGCCTGGTACAGGCCGATCTGCTCCTGGGTCAACGAGCACTGGTCGAGCTGGTCGATGCGGTCGGGCAGTTCGGCCGCGATCGCCGGTTCGGCCTTGGTCCGGCGGAACACGAGGAGGCCGTTCAAGGCCCGCAGGGCGTTCTCGCCCGCCGATTCCGGGCCGTCACTTGTTCGCGACAGCTGGCTGATGAACGCCGGACGGGTCCCGACCAAGCCGGGATTGGCGAAGTCGAGGATCGCCCAGAGATCCCCGAGTCCATTTTCGATCGGGGTGCCGGTGAGGGCCAATCGCGAGCGCGCCGGGAGCCGGCGCAGCGCCTGGGCGGCATCGCTGGCGGGGTTCTTGATGGTCTGGGCCTCGTCGACGATGATCCGGGCCCAATCGATGCCCGCCAGGTCGTCGACGTCGCGCACCGCGGTGCCGTAGGTGGTCAGCAACACGTCGTTGCGAGTGACCAACTTGGCCAGCGCCTCGCCTTCGGCCCGGCCCGGGCCGTGGTGGGTCACGATTTTGAGGTCCGGCGAGAAACGGCGTGCTTCTGCTGCCCAGTTCCCGAGCACCGCCGGGGGAGTAATGACCAACGCCGGGCCCCCTCCCCTCGACGCCAGCAGGTGCGCCAGTACCGTCGGGGTTTTTCCCAGCCCCATGTCGAGGGCCAGGCAGCCGCCCAGCCCGGCCGAATCGAGGAACCCGAGCCAACCGAGGGATTGGGCCTGGTATTCACGCAGCTTGCCCCGAAATCCCTCGGGCTCGGCGACCGCCCCGAGGGGCTCGGCGGTGGCCCGCAGCAGGTCGGCGGCCCAACCGCTGCCGTCGACCGTAACCGGTCCGGAAAGCACGCTGCTTTCAAGTCCGAGGGCGTGGCGCAAGACGGCGGCGCCCGAGAGCTCGGTGGACAGCGCCCGCTCGGCCAGGGCGGCGGCCGCCTCCTGGAGGTCGGCGCGGTCGAGTTCGATCCAGCGGCCCCGTGATTTCACGAGCGGCCGGGCCTCGGCGGCCAGCTTGGCGATGTCGGCCGCGTTCAGCTCGACATCGTCGAACACGACCGACCAGCGGACCTGGCACAGCTGTTGGGCGCCCACCGCCGTCTGGCGGGGGATGGCGTCGGCGAACATGCGCATGGCGGGACTCGGTCGGCGGCGGGACAGGGGCGGGACCTGCACGTCGAATCCCGCCGCCGCGAGCACCGGCCCGGTGACACTCATGAGCATCCAGGCCTCGTCGGTGGACAGGGCGACCTCGCCTCGACGTTGCCCGCCGGGACGGGCCAGGACGGGGCAGAGCCGCTCCAACCGGGCCAGTTGGGGCTCGACCGCCAGGCGCTTGGCCCGGCCCGCGGTGACCATGGCCACTTCGACGGGCACCAGGGTCGACTCCACGCCCGAGGCCAGTACCGACAGGAGCCAGACGCCCTCACGATCGGGCTGGCCGAGGCGCACCACCAGGTTGACGCCGGTCTCGGCGGTGACCGACCGGCTCCACCGGTCGATGCGCCCCGCCAGGTCCTCGCCCAATGCGACCTGGGCCTCGAAGCGGGCCCCGCCCAGCGCCGCCAGCACGCCTTCGGCCAGGTCGACGGGGGATTTGGCGGTCGGCGGCGCGGCCGGCAGTACCAGCCGGGCCGCGCCCTCCCGGCAGATGGCGTCGACCATGCCGGCCAGGACCGCCCGGCTCATGCCGTCGGCTGGTTGGCTGCTGGAGCAGGCGCCGACCGCACCGGGCATCCGGGCGACCATGCCTCCCAGGCGGTCTGTGTCGATCAGGGCCGGGACCCAGCGCACCGCGAACGACCCGGTCGGGCCGGTCTCGCGGGAACGGGTGCGCCGCAATCGGGGCACCATGCGTCCCTCGGCGACCAGTTCGGTCGCCCAGCGAGCCATTTCGGCCAGCCACCGGGTGCTCGGGCCGGCGTCGTGGCCGACCTGGCCGCTGCCGACGCCGACCAGCCAACCGAGTGCCTGGCCCGCCGGGGCGGTGACCGCGTCGGCTCGGGCCCCGCCAGGCAGCGGCACACCGCCGTGCGGTTCCCAGCGAACCGGCCGGGCGCCGGCGTCGTCGATCAGTTCGCTCAGCTGGTCGAGCGGGACCGGGGGGGAACCGGGGCCGCCGGCCCACAACACCACTCGACCCGCGGCCCACGACGCCTGCAGGGTCGGGGGACCCGACGGCAGTGCTTCTTCGCTGTCGCGGGACGTGTCCCGGTTGCGGTCGCGGTCGCTCGGCAGGCGCGACGCGAGGTCGCCGTCACCGGCGGTGGCGTTTCCGTTGGCGTTTCCGTTCGAGGACTCGAAGGCGTCGTGGTCGTCGAACTCGAGGGCGTAGTCCTCGCCTCCGACGCGTCGCAGGGCGGAGACGACCCGCTGGCGTTCCTCACTCAGGTCGGCGACGACCTGGTCGCGTTCGGGACCAGTCAGGCGGCGAATCCGCTGCAGCGCCTCGTCGGTTTCGGCTGCCATCCGGCGCAGGGTGGCCACCCAGGCGTCGTGATCGGCCTCGAGGCGCGACAACTCCATCGCGTTCGCCTCACCTGCCGCATCCGTCGCGACGAGTGCCTCAAAGTCCAACGACAATGCTTCGAACATCACCACGCCTATTCCCAAAGACAGCTCGCGCGTCCACTCGGCCCTTGGCCCCTGCCGCTTACCCGCGAAAGCTCCGACCCCAAACAGCGGCTGACGTCAGCGTACAAGTCTGCGCCCCACTGAGCGAGGATGCCAGGCCCCGATATTAGGGGATTACCGTCAAGAAAGCACAACATCACATGGGTGCCCGATGTTCCCCACCTCACAACTTGGGCAGACAGGTAGCCTCGAAGGCATGTCCGACGCCGAGGAAACAGTCGTCAAGACCGAGGACCAGTGGAAGGCGGAGCTGTCCCCGGAACAGTTCAAAGTGCTGCGGCGCAAGGGAACCGAGCGGCCCTTCACCGGGAAGTACGTCAACAACCATGACGACGGCAGCTATCGGTGCGCGGCGTGCGGCGCCACCCTGTTCGACGCCAGCACCAAGTTCGATTCCGGTACCGGATGGCCCAGCTTTACCTCGCCCGCCGTCGCCGACGCGGTCGTGTTGCACGAGGACCGGATGTTCGGCATGCGCCGGACAGAGGTGACCTGCCGGCGCTGCGGCGGCCATCTGGGTCATGTGTTCCCCGACGGACCGGGACCGACCGGTCAGCGGTATTGCATCAACTCGGTATCGCTCGATTTCGAGCCCTTCACTCTGGAGTAGCTGTCACAGGGGGGGCCTAGCCTCGTCAATCGATGAGTAGTCCTGGACCGGCGGCCTTGGGCCGAGGCGTGGTGATCAACGTGGGGCAGCCCGTCCCCGCCCCGTGGGATGGCGCGGCGGCGGTCCGGGTGGATGACGCCGCCCTGGCGGAGCCGGGACCGGTGGTGGCCGAGCTGCACCAGGCCTGGGTTTCCCGCGTGCCCGTTGTCGTGGAACTCGGCGTTGACCCAGAGGTGTTTCGCGACCCCCGCGGCTACAACGACGAACCCTGGCGGCTTGGGCCGGAGTTCGAGCCGTGGTCCGATCGGCTGCATTTCCTGGTGTGGGCCAACACCTACGACGCGCGCAGCCATCCCGCGGCGCCGGTGTGGTGGTGGGCCCGCAAGGCGGCCCGGATCCGTGGTGTTTCGGCGCTCGACGGGGATTCGGCCGGGGACGTGCAGCTGGCCGACGGGACCGGGGCGTGGATCGACGGCGGGCCCCGGGCCTCCTTTTCCCCCGAGGCACTGGAAGGCCTCGCTCTGATCCATCGGGAATCGGTGGAGCTGGGATCGCTGGCCCTGGTACCGCCGCCCGCGGCGCCCCGGGCGGAGCTGGCGCCCGACCAGCTGGCCGCGGTGGGCCACGGTGCCGGCGCCGCCCGGATCATCGCCCCCGCCGGCTCGGGCAAAACCCGGGTGCTGACCGAGCGCCTGCGCCACCTCCTCGTCGACCGGCGCTACGAGCGGGACCTGGTGGTGGCGGTCGCCTACAACAAGAAGGCCCAGCAGGAGATGGAGGAGCGCACGGCCGACATCGGGCCGCGGGTGCGCACCCTCAACGCCCTCGGGTACCGGTTGCTGGCCGAGGGACGCGGCGGTGCCCCCCGGCTGCTGGACGAGCGGGAGGTCCGACGCCTGATCGAGCGGTTCGTTCCCATCCGCCGCCAGCGGGCCAACACCGATCCCGTTGGCCCCTATCTGGAGGCCCTGGGGCAGATCCGTCTGGGACTGCGGGATCCCGAGGAGGTCGAGAGCTGGCGGGACGACGTTCCGGGACTGGAGGCCGCCTTCGAGCCTTACCGGGCGGCGCTGCGCGAGACCGGTGCGGTCGACTTCGACGAGCAGATCTACGCCACGGTCGAGCTGCTGCTCACCGACGGGCCGTTCCGGCGGCGCGCCCAGGGCGGCTGCCGGCACCTGCTGGTGGACGAGTTCCAGGATCTGACACCGGCCCACGTGCTGATGCTCCGGCTGCTGGCGGCGCCGCAACTCGACGTGTTCGGCGTGGGCGACGACGACCAGGTCATCTACGGCCATGCAGGCGCCGATCCGGCCTTTCTGATCGGGTTCGGGCAGTTGTTCCCCGGCGCCGCCGATCATCCCCTCGAAGTCAACTACCGCTGCCCGGCCGAGGTCGTGGCGCGCGCCGCCGACCTTCTGTCGTACAACGAGCGGCGCGTCGCCAAGGCGGTGCGACCAGGGCCGGGGGCTTCGACGGCGCTGGACGCGGTGCGGGTGGTCAGCCATGCCGCCGCGGCGGGCGCCGATTGCCTGGTCGAGGTGGTCCAAGGCTGGCTCGGGGCCGGCACCGACCCCTCCGAGGTGGCGGTGCTGACACGGGTCAACGCCCTGCTCCTGGCGCCCCAGGTCGCCCTGCTCGAAGCGGGCATCCCCGTCCGGTCGGCCCTGGGCCTGGAGGTCCTCGAGCGCACGGGCCTGCGGGCCGCGCTCGCCTACGTGCGGA
>JAUTXN010000043.1 GCA_030838045.1 Acidimicrobiaceae bacterium | reverse complement strand
GGTGAGCGGGAGGGTGTGGGGGCTGCCGGGGCCGTTGTCGGTGACGGTGAGGGTGGCGGTGCGGGTGCCGGGGGCGGTGGGGGTGAAGGTGACGGCGATGGTGCAGGTGGCGCCGGGGTTGACGGTGGTGCCGGTGCAGTGGTCGGTGGCGGTGGCGTAGTCGCCGGGGGTGGCGCCGGAGCGGCCGACGGCGGAGATGGCGACGGGGGTGCCGCCGGTGTTGGACACGGTGACGCTTTGGGCGGCGCTGGCGGTGCCCACCGTCCGGGCAGCGAAACTGAGCGAGGTGGGGCTGAAGCCAACGGCGGCGGGCGCCGGCTGGCTCAGACTCGTCACGTTGATGGCGTCGTTCTGGTCGAGGCAGGCCGTCATGGGATCGGCCATGTTGTTGGTGTCGCCGGAATAGTTGGCCCGCCAGCGATAGGTGCCCGTGACCGTCGGGGTGTAGTTGGCCGAGGCATAGGTGCCGTTCCCCGCCACCGCCACGGTGGACGTGAAGAGCGTCTGGGAGCAGAACGAGTCGCCCGGGCCGCTCAGGAAGAAGCTGATCGTACCGGTGGGATTGACGCCTCCCGCCAGCGCCGCGGCGCCATGGATGGCCCCGCCGGAGGGGGCAGGGGCGGTGACCGAAAGGGCGGTGTAGGCGCCCTGGACGATCACTGCCGCGTTGGGGTCGGAACACGACGTCGGCCCGACGGGATTGTTGTTGGCGTCGCCGTTGTAGGTCGACGTCCAGTGGTAGGTGCCGGCCGCCGACGTCGTGTAGTGGCCCGAGTTCATGGACGTCCCGGCCACGGGCACCGTTGAGGTGAAGATGGCGTTCGAACAGGCCGTGTCACCGGGGCCGAACAGTCGAAACGAGATCGTTCCTGTGGGGTTCGACCCGCCGCTCAGATTGGAGTTGGCGAAGATCTGCAACCCAATCGTGGTCGAACCGGATGCGGTGATGGAGAGACCGGGCGTGGCCATGGCCGCAGCCGAAAAAGGGTTCAGCATCAGCATCCAAGTCGCCGCCAGAGCCATGAGGTGCATGGCTGCTGTGTCGGGCGTCAGCGCTGACCGGTTAAGAAGAAATTAGGCTTGCTGGTCCGACGCGGCCGTTTGCAATGCGCGAACCCGGCGCATAAGCGACGATTTGCGGTTGGACGCCTGGTTCTTGTGGATGATGCCCTGTGATGCCGCCTTGTCCAGGCGCTTGACGGCGAGGCGAAGGCTCTCGACCGTCTCGTCGGTGGTGGGATCGGCCTCGGCGCTGGTGAGGGCGCGCTTGATGCGGGTCTTCATCTCTGACTTGGCTGACTTGTTGCGCAGACGGTGCTTTTCGTTCTGCCGGTTGCGCTTGATCTGGCTCTTGATATTTGCCACGAGATTCAGACGACTCCACACACAGGGACAGGGGGAACCCGGTCAGGGTAGCAGGAGGGACCCGATACTCTCACCCGCGCCGCCCATGAAGCCCCATGAATGCCCATGACTGATCAATCGCGCATCCGGAACCTGGCCATCGTGGCCCACGTCGATCATGGCAAGTCCACGCTCTCGGACCGGATCCTGGAGCTGACCGGCGCGGTCGACCCCCGCGACATGCGCGAGCAGTACCTCGACTCGATGGACATCGAACGGGAGCGGGGCATCACGATCAAGGCCCAGAACGTGCGGGTCAACTGGAAGGGCTACGTCATCCACCTGATCGATACGCCCGGACACGTCGATTTCGGCTACGAGGTCAGCCGCAGCCTGGCGGCGTGCGAGGGCGTGGTGCTGCTGGTCGATGCCGCTCAGGGCATCGAGGCCCAGACGCTCGCCAACTGCTATCTCGCCCTGGAGAACAATCTCGAGATCGTCGCCGCCCTCAACAAGATCGACCTGCCGGCCGCCGATCCCGAGCGCTACGCAGGCGAGATCGAAAACCTCCTCGGTATCCCGGCCGACCAGATCCTGCGCCTTTCGGCCAAGACCGGAGAGGGGGTCGCACAACTCCTGGACGCGGTCTGCGAGCGCATCCCTGCGCCCAAGGGGGACCCGGACGCGCCCTTGGAAGGACTGATCTTCGACTCCTACTACGACCAGTACCGGGGTGTGGTCAGCGCGGTCCGGATCGTCAACGGGACCCTCAATGCCGGCGCCCGGCTCCGGTTCATGCAGGCCAAGGCGACGCACGACATGGAGGAGATCGGCGTCCGCACGCCGACGCCGACTCCGGCCGCCACCCTCCAGGCGGGCGAGGTCGGCTACCTCATCGCGGGGATCAAGGATGTGGGCGAGGCCCGTAGCGGCGAGACCGTGACCGAGGCGGCGCGCCCCGCCCCCAAACCCCTGCACGGCTACCGGGATCCCAAGCCCATGGTGTTCTGCGGGTTGTTCCCGATGGACGGCGACGACTTCTCGAACCTGCGCGAGGCGCTGGAGAAGCTGAAGCTGAACGACGCCAGCGTCACCTACGCGCCCGAAACCTCGGGCGCCCTCGGTTTCGGATTCCGCTGTGGCTTCCTCGGCCTGCTGCACATGGAGATCGTGCGCGAGCGTCTGGAACGCGAGTTCGACCTGGAGCTGATCGCCACCGCCCCGAGCGTGGAGTACCTGGCCCATCTCACCGACGGCCGCCTCATCGAGGTGGACAACCCCGCGGCGATGCCGCCGTCGAACCAGATCGACTACGTGGAGGAGCCGTTCCTCAACGTGACCATCATCCTGCCTGCGGAATACACCGGGTCGATCATGGAGCTGGCCCAGAGCCGCCGCGGCGAGCAGACGCGCATGGAGTACCTCTCACCGGAGCGCCTGGAGCTCGTCTACCGGATCCCGCTGGCCGAAGTGGTCGTCGACTTCTTCGACGCCCTGAAGAGCCGGACCAAGGGCTACGCCAGCCTCGACTACGACAGCGCCGGTTACGCCCGCAGCGAGCTGTCCAAGATCGACATCCTGCTCAACGGCGTCCCGGTCGATGCGTTCTCGGCCATCGTGTACAAGGGGGAAGCGGCGGAGTACGGGCGGCGGATGACCGAGAAGCTGCGCCAGTTGATCCCCCGGCAGATGTTCGATGTACCCATCCAGGCCGCGGTCGGCGGCAAGGTCGTGGCGCGGGAGACGGTCAAGGCCAAGCGCAAGGACGTGCTGGCCAAGTGCTACGGCGGCGACATCACCCGCAAGCGCAAGCTGCTCGAGAAGCAAAAAGAGGGAAAGAAGCGGATGAAGAACATCGGCCGGGTCGAGGTTCCCCAGGAAGCGTTCATCCAGGCCCTGCGCCTCGAGGAGTAGCCAGGGTTCAGGTGCCGGCGGCGTCGGCTCGGGCCCGGCGGAGGCGCACTGGCCGGGGAAGGTCGGGCCTGCTGCCAAAACGGCCCCCTTTTCCCCCCGTTAATCCTGACCGGTACACTCGCCATTCGTGCCTGATCATCTGGTCGCCGCCCACGGCGGCACACTCATCGACCTCTTCGTCACCGCCGACCGTGCGAGCGAGCTGAAAACCGCCTCCCGAGATTGGCCGTCGTGGGACCTCACGCCCCGCCAGCAGTGCGACCTGGAACTCCTCGCCAACGGCGGCTTCTCGCCGCTCACGGGTTTCATGGGCCGGGCCGACTACGAGTCGGTGTGCGAATCGATGCGCCTGGCCGACGCCACGCTGTGGCCCATCCCCGTCACGCTGGACCTGCCGGCGGAGTTCGTGGCCAAGCACGGCGTCGACGCGGGCACCACGCTCGCCTTGCGCGACGGCGAGGGCGTGATGCTGGCTGTCCTCAACGTCTCGGAGGTCTGGGAACCCGACCGCGAAGCCGAGGTCGAGGCGGTCTACGGCACCAGCGACGCGTCGCATCCGGGCGTGGCGCACGTGCTCAGCGGGGCCCACCCGGTCTATGTCGGCGGAACCGTCGAGGCGGTGCAGCCGCCGGCGCACTACGACTTCAAGGACCTTCGGCTGACGCCGGCGGAGTTGCGGGCCGAGTTCACCCGGTTGGGGTGGCGCAAGGTGGTGGCGTTCCAGACCCGCAACCCGATGCACCGGGCGCATGTGGAGCTGACCCGACGGGCGGCGGCCGAGTTGGAGGCCAATCTGCTCATCCACCCCAGCGTGGGGATGACCAAGCCGGGCGACGTCGACCATTACACCCGGGTGCGGTGCTATCAGGCGGTGCTCAACAGCTACCCGATGCACACCGCCCAGCTGTCGCTGCTCCCGCTGGCCATGCGCATGGGCGGACCCCGCGAGGCGGTATGGCACGCCGTCATCCGCAAGAACTACGGCTGCACCCACCTCATCGTGGGCCGCGACCACGCCGGGCCGGGCAACGACTCCAACGGCAAGCCGTTCTACGGCCCCTACGACGCCCAGGAGCTCCTGCATGCTCACGAGGCGGAGCTGGGCGTGGCCATGGTGCCGTTCCAGATGATGGTGTACGTGGCCGACCTCGACCAGTACCAGCCCGAGGACGAGGTGACCTTCGGGACCCATGTGCTCAACATTTCGGGCACCGACCTGCGGCGCCGGCTGAACGAGGGCCGGGAGATCCCGACGTGGTTCACCTACCCCGACGTGGCCGCGGAACTGCGGCGCAGCTACCCGCCCCGGCACAAGCAGGGTTTCACGGTGTTCTTCACCGGCCTGTCGGGCTCGGGCAAGTCGACCATCGCCAACGTGCTGCTCACCAAGTTCCTCGAGGTGGGCGGCCGGCCCGTCACCATCCTCGACGGCGACCTGGTGCGCAAGAACCTGTCCTCGGAGCTGGGGTTCTCCAAGGAGCACCGCGACATCAACATCCGCCGCATCGGCTATGTCGCCTCGGAGATCACCAAGAACGGCGGCATCGCGATTTGCGCCCCCATCGCCCCCTACGAGTCGGTCCGCCAAGAGGTGCGCAACACCGTGGCGCCCGAGGGCGGCTTCATCCTGGTCCACGTCGACACCCCGATCGAGGTGTGCGAGGAGCGGGACCGCAAGGGCCTCTACGCCAAGGCCCGGGCGGGCATCATCAAGGAGTTCACCGGGGTCTCGGACCCCTACGAGGCGCCGACCGACGCCGAAGTCGTCATCGACACCACCGCCGTCAGCGCCGAAGAGGCGGCCCAGCAGATCATCCTCCATCTGGAGCGCGAGGGGTACGTCGGCGGCGGCGACGGGGCTTCCTAAGGGCAGTCTGGAGGGCAGTCTGGGGAAAGGCCTCGCCGGCGCGGTGTGCGCCGGGTGCGGGAGGTGTTGATCGGCGCCGCGTCGGGAGAAACGGTGTCCGCAAGCTGCGCTCGGTATCCTTACCGGCTACCAATGCTTGACGCCCGCAAGGCAGCGATCCTCCGTGTGGTGGTAGAGGAGTACATCGAGACGGCGCAACCGGTCGGCTCGGCGACGGTGGCGCGGGTCCCCGAGTTGGCCGTCTCGTCGGCGACGGTCCGAAACGAGATGGGCGTCCTCGAACGCGAGGGCTTCCTTGTCCAGCCCTACACCTCGGCCGGGCGCATCCCGACCGACAAGGGCTACCGGTTCTTCGTGGACTCGCTCTCACGGCCGGGATCCCTGGGCCCGACCCAGAGCCAGCAGGTGCGGGAGTTCTTCGCCAACGCCCACGGCGAACTGGAAACGATGCTCCACGACACCAGCCGGCTGCTGTCCAACCTGACGGACTGCGCCGCGGTCGTCGTCGCCCCCTCGCACGAGGTGGCGTCCATCTTGTCGATCCAACTCCTGGCCCGCGGCCCCCGCAGCGCCCTCTTGGTGGTCGTGCTGTCCAACGCCGGGGTGGAGCGACGGTCTTTCGAGTTGTCCGACGAAGTGACCGACGCCGAGCTCGGCGCCACCACCACCCACCTGTCGCGCTTTTTGGTGGGCACCGCCTTCGCCGCGGGAGCGGTCGTTCCCGTGCCGGCCAGCGGCGACCCGGTGGTCGACAGCCTCGCCCACATGGTCATGACCAGCCTGCACGGCGGACCTGGACATGTGCACGACCTCGACTCGGTTTTCGTCGGAGGAACGGCGCGGATGGCGGCCGCCTTCGACGCCATCGGCACCATCCGCCAGGTGCTCACGATCCTGGAGCAGCAGTTCGTGTTGGTGAGCCTGCTGCAGGATGTGCTCAACCGGGGCCTGTCGGTCGCCATCGGCACCGAGCACGGCGTGATCCCGCTGGCCGACTGCTCGGTGGTCGTGGCGCCATACACCGTCGAGGGCGAACCGGCCGGAACGGTGGGCGTGCTCGGGCCCACCCGCATGCATTACGAGCAGGCACTGGCCGCAGTGGCGGTCGTCAGCCAGCGTCTCGGCAAAGCGCTCACCGAGGGCTGAGCGCAGGGTTGCGGGCGCCCGCCACGTAGGATTAAGGGAGAATGGCCGTCACCGAAGACTTCTACGCGCTCCTCGGCGTGGGCCAACAGGCCAACGAAGACGAGCTCAAAAAGGCCTACCGCAAGTTGGCGCGCGAGCTGCATCCCGACGCCAACCCCGGTGACCCCGAGGCGGAAGAACGCTTCAAGGCCGTCACCTTGGCCTACGAGACCCTGCGGGACCCCGAGCGCCGCCGCCGCTACGACATGTTCGGGCCCGAGGCGATCCGGGGCACCGGTGCCGGTGGTTCGGGTACCGCCGATCCCTTTGCCGGGTTCGGGGCGACCGGGCTGGGCGACCTGTTCGACGCCTTCTTCGGCGGTGCCAGCCCGTTCGGCGCCGGAGCGGGCGCGGGCGGCGCGGGGGGCGCGGGGGCCCGTCGGGGTGGGCGCCCGGGACCGCCGCCGGGCGAGGACAGCGAAGCGGTGCTCGACTTGGACTTCGCCGACGCCGTGTTCGGTGTCGAGCAGGAGATCTCGGTGCGCATCCCGGTGCCCTGCTCGGTCTGCGACGCCACCGGCGCCCGCCCGGGTACGAGCCCTGTCACGTGCACCAACTGCAATGGCACGGGCGAACTGCGCCGGGTGCGCCAGTCGATCCTCGGTCAGATGGTCACCGCCAGCCCTTGTACCCGCTGCGGCGGCACGGGCCAGGAAATCGCCAGCCCGTGCGGCGAGTGCCGGGGCCAGGGACGGCGCAACGAAGAGCGGACATTCATGGTCGAGGTGCCGGCCGGGGTCGACAACGGCTCGACCCTCCGCTTGCCCGGCCGGGGCGCCGCGGGCCCCCGGGGCGGCCCCCCGGGCGACCTGTACGTGCACCTCCGGGTGCACCCCCATGCACGCATGCAGCGCTCGGGCAACGATCTGCACCACGAGCTTCACCTGGCCATGACCCAGGCGTCGCTCGGCGTGACGATGCCGTTCGAGACCCTCGACGGCTCGGAGGAACTGACATTCTCACCCGGAACCCAGTCCGGCCAGGTCGTCCGTCTCCGCGGCCGGGGCGTGCCGGTGCTCCAGGGACGCGGGCGGGGCGACCTTCTCATCACGGTGGTGGTGGACGTGCCGACCGACCTGACCAAGGAGCAGGAGGAGCTGCTGCGCAACCTGGCGGCCCAGCGCGAGGAGACGGTGGCGCCCCAGGAGGCGGGCCTGTTCTCCAAGATCCGCCACGCCTTCAAGTAGCCGGAGTTCCGCTGCGGCCCACGTGTTCGTGGCCGACCTGGAACGCCCGGAACTGGACGCCGCCGACCGCCATCACCTCGATCGGGTGTTGCGCCTCCGGCCCGGTGAGGAGGTCACCGCGTCCGACGGGGTGGGCGGCTGGCGCCGCTGCGAGTACGCCGGCGACGGCCGTGTCGTTGCCGTCGGCGATATCGAGGTCGAAGCCCGCCCGACGCCGCTGGTGACGGTGGCGTTCGCTCTCACCAAGGGGGAGCGACCCGAGTGGACCGTCCAGAAGCTGGCCGAAGCCGGCGTGGACCGCATCGTCCCCATGACGACGGGCCGAAGCGTCGTTCGGTGGGATGGGGAGAAGGCGGCGCGTCAGGTCGTGCGGCTGCGATCGGTGGCTCGGGCGGCCGCCATGCAAAGCCGCCAAGTGTGGCTCCCGGTCGTCGACCACGTCGTGGCCTTCGCTGAGCTGGTCCCGGTCGGTTCGGGCGCGCCCTCGGCCTTGCCCTCGCCCTCGGGCTTGACCTCGGGCTTGGCCCAGCCTGCGGCCCCGGCCTCGGTCGCGCCCTCGACCTCGGGCTTGGCCTTGGCCCACATGGGCGGCGGCCCACCCAGCCTGGAGCGCCCTGTTGTCCTGGTGGGGCCCGAAGGGGGCTGGGACGAATCGGAGTTGGCCTCGGGCCTGCCCTTGGTGACCCTCGGACCGACGGTGCTGCGAGCGGAGACGGCGGCGATGGCGGCGGGCGTGCTGTTGTGCGGCCTGCGGGCGGGCGTCGTCGGGCCCGGGTGAGCATTGTGTTCACCGTTGTGTTCAAAGAGTGCTGCTACAGGTATATCCAGTGAACACAATGGTCCGGGGAGCCCCCGCGACATGACCAATTTTGGCGTGTACGTGCACATTCCGTTCTGCCGCCACCGTTGCGACTACTGCGCCTTTGCCACCTGGACCGACCGCTCGGGCCTGATGGGCGACTACGTGGCCGGGTGCCGCCGGGAAATCGCCGAGGCCGAGCTGCCTGCCGCCACGTCGGTCTTTTTCGGTGGCGGCACACCGTCGCTCCTGCCCAGCCCGCTCCTGGTCTCCGTACTGAGCGTGATCGCCCGGCTGCCCGACGCCGAGGTGACCGTCGAGTGCAATCCCGAAACGGTGACGCCCGCCCTGCTCGCCGACTACCGCCAGGGTGGGGTCAACCGGTTGTCGTTCGGGGTCCAGTCGCTGGCGCCTCACGTGCTGTTGGCCCTGGGTCGTGACCACGATCCTGGCACCGTCGAACAGGCCGTTCGCTGGGCTCGGGCCGAGGGTTTCGACTCGATCAACCTGGACCTGATCTTCGGTGGGGTGGGCGAGACACAGGCCGATTGGGCGGCCACATTGGACGCCGCGTTGGCGCTCGAGCCGGAGCACGTCAGCGCCTACGCCCTCACCGTCGAGCCCGGGACACCGCTCGCCCAGGACCCGCTCCGCTGGCCCGATGACGACGATCAGGCCGACAAGTACCTGCTGGCCGACGATCGGCTCACGGCCTCCGGCCTCCACTGGTACGAGATCTCCAACTGGGCCAAGCCAGGGCAGGAGTGCCGCCACAACCAGCTGTACTGGGCCCAGGGTGACTACCGCGGCGTGGGCTGCTCCGCCCACTCGCACCAGCGCGGTCGGCGGTGGTGGAACGTGCGTACCCCGGAGCGCTATCTCGACCTCGTCGGTACGGGGCGCTCGCCGGTCGGCGGTGAAGAAGTTCTGGGCGCAGCCGCCCAGGAGTTGGAGCGGCGGCAGCTGGCGTTACGCACCCGCGATGGCGTCGATGCCGCCTCCTTGCCCGAGGCGCTCGACGGACTCGTGACCCGCTTCGGTGGTCGGGCGGTACTCACCGTCAGGGGACGGCTCCTGGCCAACGAGGTGGCGACGCGCCTCCAACCGGTCGAGTCGGCGGACGCTTAGAGCGTCGGGCCTTTGCGGCCCGGCTTGGTGAGGAACCACTGCGCGGTCAGGAGCCCGATGAGGGTGACGATGCCGATGGCGCTCAAGATCGGAAAGAACGCGCCGATGCTCCCACTTTGGGCGGCCGATGCCAGAGGGAGGGTCACCGGGGCAGGTGCGGGCGCGGGGATGGGCGCAACCGTGGTGGACGTCGTCGTGGTCGAGGGCGGGGTCGTCGTGGTCGTCGTACCCGTGACGCGAGGCCGCGTGGTCCCGGTGGGCTTCCTCGTCGTCGGCGTGGTGGACACCGACGAGCTCGACGGCGGCGTCGTGACCCGGGTGGTGACGGTCGGTAGCTGCGCCGGCCCGGAGGCGACGCGGTCCGGCGATTGCGCCGAGGCCGGCCAGAGGATCGGCGCGAACATCAGCCCGACGGCCAGGGCCATCAGGAGTCCGATGATCACACGGACGACGGCCCGACCCATGTCGGCAGTCTGTCATGTAGGTCGGTCCGGGTGGATGACGACCGCCGCGCCGGCCCGCCGCAGGACTCGCAGTCCGTCGCATCCGCTCGCCTCCGGTTCGACCCGCAACGAGACCGCATCGGGGATCCGACCCACCAGGCGCGCCGACACCACAGCGCTCGGTCGAGCCCAGGTATCCCACACCCACACCTCGGCCGTCGCCGGCCGGAGCAGGGCGGGGAGGGCGGGTCCGCACTGCCAGCGACCGACCACGACCACGTCGTCGGGCCTTCCGATCCGGAAGCGCCCCGAAGGCGCGTCGACGATGCCGTCGCGACGGTGAAGGGGCTGGCAGCCCTGGTCGACCGCCGGGCACGGGTCGACCCGTGTCCGGTGTCGCGCCGGCACGAGAGCGATCACTGCCATGACGCTCGCGGCCCCGAGGGCCACGGGCGCGCCGACCGCGATCGCCCTCGGAAGCCGGCGCGACCGTGGCGGCCCAGCGAGGAGCGTGGCGAGTTCGCGGGCCGAGGGCGCATTGCGGCCCGCCCGGGCGGCGCCCGTGAGGATCCGCCTGGCGCTGGCGTCGGCGGTCGTCGTCGTCTTGGCCAGCAGCGTACGGGCCAGGGCGACCACGTCACGGGCGGCACCGGCGCCGGCGGCACCGGCACCGGCACTGGCGTCGATTGCCCCACGCCCGAAGCTGCACAGCGTCGGGCGGCCCGACCGGTCGACGAGGATGTGATCGGAGCGGAGGGCGCCGTGTACCACTCCGAGGTCATGGAGGTCCGCGAGCGTGGTCGCCACGGCCACCCCGATTTCTGCCGTCGCAGCGGAGAGTGGCTCGGCATCCACCAACCGCAGCGTGAGCTCGGTGGCGTCGGCCCGGCGTAGTTCCACGACGCCGGGGTGTCGCGCGACCGCCAGGATCTCGGCTTCGCGCCTCAGGCGGGCCGCCTCCTCGGCGGTCTCGGCCCGCTTGTGGAGCTCTCCAGCCGCCCGGTCAACTTCGATGATCACGTGTGCGAGACAATCGTGAGGACATGCGCCTCGTGATCGCCATCTGCTCGGTGGACTACCAGGGCCGGCTCAGCGCCCATCTGCCCATGGCCCCAAGGTTGTTGATGGTGAAGGCCGACGGCTCGGTTTCGATCCATGCCGATGACCGCGCCTACAAGCCGCTCAACTGGATGAGCCCGCCGTGCCAGTTGCGCGAGGAGGAGGGCCGTTGGGTGGTGGTCAACCAGCGCGGTGAGACCCTCACCATCACGATCGAGGCGGTGCTGGCCGACCACTACGCCGACCTCGGCACCGACCCGGGACTGACCAAAGACGGGGTGGAGGCTCATTTGCAGGAACTGCTGGCGGCCCGGCCCGACGTCCTCGCCGAGGGTCTGCGCCTGGTGACTCGGGAGTTTCCCACCGATATCGGACCGGTCGACCTGTTGTGCCGCGACGCCGATGGTGCGGCGGTCGCGGTGGAGATAAAGCGCCGTGGCGATATCGACGGTGTCGAGCAGCTGGCCCGCTATCTGGAGCGCCTTGATCTCGACGGGCGGCTCCGTCCCGTGCGCGGCATCCTGGCGGCTCAGCAGGTGAAGCCCCAGGCCCGGGTCCTGGCGGCCGCCCGGGGCATTGCCTGGGTCGAGGTCGACTATGACCGGCTGCGGGGCGAGAGCCTGGGCGACCTCACGCTTTTTTGACCTGATCACGGGGCCAGACAGCCGAGCGACCCGGGCACGACCGGCACCAGGTCCGGCCGGCGATCGGGAGCAGGCAATCGCGAAAGCAGGTCGGTCACGGCCTCGGCCAGCGGCCAGACAGCCTCGGGCGGCAGGAGCCGGCCGGGAGCGCCGGCCACGGTAGCGAGCTCGACCGGAGCGGACGGGAGCCCGCAGATACGGCTAGGCCTGCTGAATTTCCGGTGCGTACACACCGGAAATTCATCACACCTGACGGCCGGTTGGATGCGGGCCGGGTCGACGCCCAGGTCGAGCAGCTCGTCGACGACCTGAGACAGGCGGCGGGCACCATTGGTCCGTGCACCGCCGACCACGACCACGGTGTCGGCGGCGCGAGCGCTCCGGCGGGCGATGTGGTTGCGCTCCTCGACATCGCACGATCCGGAGTCGGCCTCACCTTCGAAATCCCCGGTGATGTCGGCGACGACGAGGTCGAAGAGTTCGGGCAGCACCATGACGAGTTGGTCGAAGGCGCTCGGGCTCACGGCCGTCCAGTGCGCGGGGCGGCGAAGGCCGGGCAGAAGCCGGAATCCCGGTCGAGCGAGCGTGTGGCGGCGGACGTCCGCCGCCACGATCGGGCGGTAACGGCCGCTGTTCACCAGTTGGAGGAGTCCGGCGGGCGGATCTTCCAGCCCGTGGAGGAAGGCCTGGTCGCTCCGACGGGCGAAATCCGCCAAGAGAACGCGCCGCCGCCACCCCGCTGAGCCAAATGCCCAACTCAGACCGGCGGCGACCAATGACGCACCGGTCCCGCCCGGGCCGCACACTGCGAGCAGGCGACCGGTCCCGCCCGGCCGATCAGACAGCGCCGCACAAGCCGGGGCCGAGCTCAATCCGTTGGGGTGGTCCGCCCATGCCACGGGGGCGGCGACCGCTGCGATCGTCGCGGCCAGATCTCTCTCCGCCGTAGCCGACTCCGGGCCGACGCCGATCACGGGAATGCCGAGGCGCGTGGCCGCATCGGCCAGTTCGTGATCGACACCAAAGGCAACCACGGCCGAGTACCGGCGCCCCGATGTCAGGGCGCTCCATGCCCCTTCGGACGAGGCGCGGGTGACCACATCGGCCAAAGGAGAGGCGCGGTGCAGCCGGTCGGCGATGCTGCCCTCCTTGTCGTCGAGCACCAGCAGCACTGGGCGCGTCGGAACCTGCGAAACGAGCTGCACGGCGACTCCTTCGAGCGATCGTGGTTACCTCTCGATCCTCCCTATGCCGCAAGCCAGTTCCTGTGGATAGTTGAAGACATGAAAGTTATCGAAACAGCTTCGTTCAGCTTGTAACGTGCTATAGTTGTCTCTCGTGACTGAGCCGATCCATTGGATGGGGACGCGGGAGGCCTGCGAGCAGCTGGGCGTCACCCTGCGCACCCTCTACCGGTTCATCGACGAGGGCCAACTCCCCGCATACAAGATGGGGCGGGTGATCCGTTTGCAGGCCCCGGACCTCGACGCCTTCATCGAGCGCATGCGGATCGCGCCCGGCAGTCTCGAGCACCTTTACCCGGAGCCGAAGTCAGTCGCTGATCCCAAGTCGTCGCCTGACTCGCAATCCTGACTCGCAATCCTGAGTTCAGCGCGCGGGACCCGTGGTTTCCGGGCCCGGCAGGATGCAGCTTGCGACAGCCGAGAGGCGCACGGTCGCGACTGACGAAGTGAGCCGCATCACCGCGACATCTTTCCCCAGGTCCACGAGGGTTCCTGCCACCTCAGTCCCATCTCGGAGTTGGAGGCGTACCGCCGGGTGCTCAGGGACCACGACAGCAAGGATGGCCGCCAGGTCGACGCCCCCGGCCGGGACCCGGTCGTCGGCGACCGCGTCGGGTGCCTCGACCGCGGTGATCGAAGCGGTGGGGATGAGGGCGATGCCTTGGGCCAGATCCACGACGCAGAGGTCGGCCGTCACCCGGCGCAGGCGGCCGGCGTGGGTCCAGGGGCCGCAGCGGATCGTGACCGGGTCGTCGCGCTCGGCGAGGGTGAGCAATACCGCGGCCATGGTCGAGGACTCGGCCGCCTGCTGGCGCAGCCAACGCCGGCGGCTGCGGGAGCGGGCGGAGGCCTCGGCCAACTCGTCGTCGGGCGAACGGCCCACCGAGGCCAACAGGGCATCGATCTCGTCGGAGCCGGCCACAACTGACCGTACCGGACCGGGCACGGCGAGCGGTACGGTTGAGTCCGGATGGGTGCCGAGGAGAACTGCTTGTTCTGCCGGATCATTCGCGGCGAGGTCCCGTCCGACCGCGTGCTGTCGACGGACAACACCTATGCCTTCCGTGACATCGAGCCCGCGGCGCCGGTGCACGTGTTGGTCGTTCCGCGCCGCCACATCGCCCACGCAGGCGCCGTCGGTCCCGACGACGCGCCGCTGCTGGCCGAGTTGCTCGGCACGGCCCGCCAGGTGGCCGAGCAGGAGGGTGTCGCGGAGAGCGGCTACCGGCTGGTGTTCAACGTGGGGGAGGACGCTTGCAACAGCGTCGCCCATCTCCACCTGCACGTTCTCGGGGGCCGGCAGCTGGGGTGGCCCCCTGGCTGACGCCTGCGATCGAAGCATCGCCGGGTTTCGGGCCCCGGCGCGGTAGCCTGGAACGCTGAAAGTCGTGTCAACTCCTAGCACCGTCATCGTCCCGACCCACTTGATGGCTCATCTCGTGGGCCAGTTCAACGAAAACCTCCGTTTGGTCGAGGACGCATTTCCCGGCGCTCGGATCATCGCCCGGGGCAACGAGTTCACGATTGACGGCGACGAGGCGGCCCTGGCGGAGCGGACCGTCGACGAGTTGCGGCTCCTGCTGGAGCGCGGGCACAACGTCGACGCCCAGGTGGTCCACCGCACCATCGACATGATCCGGGCCGACGAGCGCCCCTCGGAGGTACTCACCGCCGAGGTGCTGCGATCGGGGCGGGGGCGATCGGTGCGGCCCAAGACCAGCGGGCAGAAGCGCTACACCGACGCCATCGGGACCAACGTGATCACCTTCGGCATCGGCCCCGCAGGCACCGGCAAGAGCTACCTGGCGGTCGCCCTGGCGGTGCAGGCGCTGCAGGCCAAGGAGGTCGAGCGGATCATCCTGACCCGGCCCGCGGTGGAAGCGGGGGAGCGGCTCGGGTTCCTGCCCGGCGACCTCATGGCCAAGATCGATCCCTATCTGCGGCCGCTGTACGACGCCCTGTACGACATGTTGGGCACCGAAGGCGGTCGCCGGCTGCTCGACGAGGGGACCGTGGAGGTGGCACCGCTGGCGTACATGCGGGGCCGGACGCTCAACCACAGTTTCATCATCCTCGACGAGGCGCAGAACACCACGCCGGAGCAGATGAAGATGTTCCTCACCCGCATCGGATTCGGATCCAAGGTGGTGGTCACGGGCGACGACACGCAGATCGACGTGGCCGGGGGGCGCTCGGGACTGGTCGGTTTGGAGAAGGTGCTGGCCGGCATCGACGGGTTGGCCTGGGTGCACCTCGGCAAGCGCGACGTGGTGCGCCACCGCATCGTGCAGGACATCGTCAGCGCCTACGAGATGGCCAGCGCCGCGGGTCCTTCGAGCGGCGCCGCATCTGGTGGCGCGGGCAGTTCTGGCGGGGCCGGCGGCGGTCCGCGTGGCGGACCGGTCCCCACCGGCCGCGGCTAGCGGCGCGGCCGGGGAGGGAAGCGCGTAGCGATGGGAATCGAAGTCTTTGTGGCCGACGAGCAGAACGACCAGCCGGTCGACACCATGCGTTGGGTCCGTCTGGCCGAGCTGGTGCTGCTCGAAGAAGGGGTACCCGGTGACGCCGAGCTGTCGATGCTGTTCGTCGACGAGGAAGCCATGACCGATCTCAACAAGCGGTTCCTCGGGAAGGACTCGCCGACCGACGTGCTGGCGTTTCCGATCGACGAGGAGCCGGTCGAGGGTGGGCGCTCCCCCGACTCGGGCGGGACCGGTCCCGGAGACACGTCCGAACCGAGCGACATGCCTACCGTGTTGGGCGACGTGGTTATCTGCCCCTCTGTCGCGCATCGCAACGCCCCCGAACACGCCGGCACCTACGACGACGAGGTGGCGCTGCTGATCGTGCACGGCCTGCTGCATCTGTTGGGCATGGACCACGAGGACGACGAGGAAGCCGAGGCGATGGAGGAACGGGAGCAGGCGCTGCTGACCAAGTTCCACCGCCCACCGAAACCGGCGACTGCCGATAGCTCCGACGAGCCCGTCGAGCCCGTCGAGTCCGTCGAGCCCGTCGGGTCGGTGCCGGTGGTCGAGGGTGCGCCCGCCCTTGAGGGTGCGCCCGCCCTTGAGGGTGCGCCCGCCCTCGGCGAGGCGCAGGAACAGGCGCCCGCGCCGGCATCGCCCGACTCGTGATGATCGCCGCCGAAGCCACCGGGCACTGGAGCACCTCCGACTTGTGGCTCCTGGTCGCGGTCGCAGCGCTCATCGTCATGTCGGGGGTCCTCGCCCTGGCCGAAACCGGCCTCACCCGCATGAACCGCGTCAAGGCCATGGCCCTGCAGGATCAGAAGAAACGCGGCGCCGCCGCCCTGCTCAAGCTGGTCGAGCACCCGGAGCGGACCCTGAACCCGGTGCTGTTCCTCCTGCTCCTCTGCAACACCGTGGCCGCCACGCTGGTCGGCGTCGTCGCCTCCCACCTCTTCGGCGCCCTGGGCGTCGCGGCCGCGACCGCCTTCGAGGTCGTCTTCATCTTCGTCTTCGCCGAGGCCATGCCCAAGACCTGGGCGGTGCAGCACTCCGAGCAGGCCGCCCTGGTCGCGGCCCCATTCGTCGCCGCCCTCGTGAAGATCCCGCCGGTTCGCTGGATCAGCAACGCCCTCATCGGCCTGGCCAACATCATCCTGCCGGGCAAGGGCATCAAACAGGGCCCTTACGTGTCGGAGCAGGAGCTGCTCGCCATGGCCGACGCCGCGGCCCAGGACTCGGTGATCGAACGCGAGGAACGCCGCCTCATCCACTCCATCATCGACTTCGGCGACACCGTCGTTCGCGAGGTCATGGTGCCCCGGCCGGACATGGTCGTCGTGGAATCCACCGCCAAGGTTTCCGACGTCATCGAGATCGCCATCGCGGCCGGCTTCAGCCGGATACC
Organism: Acidimicrobiaceae bacterium; assembly: GCA_030838045.1. Lineage (GTDB taxonomy): Bacteria > Actinomycetota > Acidimicrobiia > Acidimicrobiales > Palsa-688 > JALYXV01. Next base: position 28,243 of record JAUTXN010000043.1, on the reverse strand, counting down.
GGTCTTCGGGCAGGGCATCGACGACATCCTCGGGCTCGTCTTCGGCAAGGACCTGATGAAAGCCGAGCGGGAAGGCCACGCCGACATGGCGGTCTCGGAGATCATGCGGGAGACCCACTTCGTGCCTGAGACCAAGCGGGTCTCTGAGATGATGCGCGAGATGCAGGCCACCAAGTTGCACCAGGCGATCGTGGTCGACGAATACGGGGGCACGGCCGGGCTGGTCACCCTCGAGGACCTGATCGAGGAGCTGGTCGGCGAGATCGAGGACGAGTACGACGTGCAGGAAACGCCGATGGAGCGGATCAGCGACCACGAGGTGCGGGTGACGGCCCGCATGGCGATCGACGACCTGAACGAGCTCCTCGGCACCGAACTCCCCGAGGGCGACTGGGACACCGTCGGCGGACTGATCTACGACCTGCTCGGACACGTCCCGACCGAGGGTGAGACGGTCGACTTCGACGGGCTTCGGCTGACTGCGGAGCGGGTGCAGGGCCGGCGGATCGGCCGGGTGCGCGTCGCCACGCCGGGACCGCCGGTGGCCGACGAGTCACCGGCTGACCACTCCGCATCCGAACACGACACCGCCCGGTCGTGAGAAGCGTGAACGCGTGAGCTCGTGAGGTCCGGTTTCGCCACCCTCATCGGGCGGCCCAACGTCGGCAAGTCCACCCTCCTCAACCAGATCCTGGGCACCAAGGTGTCGATTGTGTCGGACAAACCGCAGACGACGCGCAATCAGATCCGCGGCGTACTCAACCGCGAAGGCGTGCAGGTCGTCTTCGTGGACACGCCGGGTATTCACAAGCCCCGCACCGCGCTCGGGCAGCGGCTCAACGACACCGCCCAGGCAGCGGTGGGCGACGTCGACGTGGTGATCTTCATGATCGACGCCACGGCTCCTATGGGAAAAGGGGACCGTTGGGTGGCGGCCCGGGTTCCTCCCAGCGGTATTTGCGTGGTGAACAAGGTCGATGTGGCGGGCAAGCCGACCATTGCCGCTCAGTTGGCGGCGGCGGGCGGGCTCGCATTCAGCGAGTATTTCCCTGTTTCCGCCCGGACCGGCGAAGGCGTGGACGTGCTGGTTGATGCCATCGCCGCCCGGATGCCCGAGGGGCCGCAGCTGTATCCCGACGACATGGTGACCGATGTTCCCGAGGCCTTCTGGGTCAGCGAACTGGTCCGGGAGCAACTGCTGGCCGTCACCCGCGACGAGCTGCCGCATTCGATCGCCTGCCGGGTGACCGAATGGGACTGGCCGCATATCAAGGTCGAAATCCTGGTCGAGCGCGATTCGCAGAAGGGAATTGTCATCGGCCACAACGGAGCCGTGTTGAAAGAAGCCGGCATCCGGGTGCGGGCCCAGCTCCCCGAAGGGGTCTACCTGGAGCTGGTCGTGAAGGTCGACAAGGACTGGCAGCGCCGCCCGGCCGCTCTGGAGCGTCTGGGCTACTGACGAGTCGAATCGGCTAGACTTCTCAAAGCGGCGGAGGTAGCTGACAGGCCCCCTTGGTCCTTGGTGGCCTCGGGGAGCCGCCCGCGGGAAGGAAGACCTGTGCCGGGCCGGGTCGAAGAAGGAGCGCAGTTCTGCCACAGGATGGGAGGTTCTCTGATGTTTCGCCCCATCAGACGAGTCCGGCTGGTGTCGAATCGCGGTCATTCGCGGCTGCGTCCCCGGGGGGCGTCCAACCCCACAACCAATTCAGTGGGACGAATCTGGCATCCGCCGAGCACGGGCGCCCCGCAGGCCGCGTACCGGGTGCGGGGTTTCCTTGCATCCGCGGCGGAGACGACATTTCGCCTGGGGAGACAGGCCAATTTGGGCGCCATTATCCCAAAACTGGGGCTAGAGACGCTTCGGACGGGGTGGCTAAACTGGACAACCGGGATAGCCTTGGTTGAGAACTGGGATTCATACGAAAGGGCAGTATGCACATTTCCACGCGACGGGTTGTCGTACTCGCATCATTGATTAGCCTGATTCTCTCCGTTGGACTGTTGACAGAGTCCGCGGGCGCCGCTGTGGCAGCCGGCGAGGCGGCTGGGACCGCCTCGGTCACGGGCCCCCAGTGCGAAGGCAACACCGACACCCTCTCGTGGACCGCTCCGTATGACGGCGTCGTCCAATATCGCGTCGACGTGCAGAACGATTTCCTACCGTACGGCCATACGTTCTACCTGGCGCCGGATCAGAACAGCCTGCAATTCCTGGTGCAATTCGGCACCCTGCACTTCACGGTCATGGCGGACACCATGACCCAGACCTTCACTCCCTTCGCCTCCGCCGTCGCCCCCGGGTTCCGGGCCCCGCAGCCGATGCAATGGGACTCGTATTCCGACGGGCAGAATGCCGTAGGCGACCGCTCGGCGACCGTGGCGTTCGCTTGGCCGGCAAATTCTTCGATGTACTCGAACCGGGGGGGTCCCTCGGACCTGCCCGTTTCGGTCACCGTCACGGCGGCCCCGGGCGGGGCGAGCATGACAACGGTGCCCTCGATTACTCCGAGCAATGGAATAGGCGTCGCCGATGCCTTTACTGGATTGAAGAACGGCGTGGATTACACGTTTACCTCGACCGTCACCAATTCATGCGGTTCGAGCGCTCATGCAACTTCGGCGCCGATCACGCCGAAAAAAATGCCGGCCCTCAGTTGTGTGACATCCGGAAACCAGTCGCAGCGGTTCGTCGAGGTTCAATCGGCGAGCGGTCTGGCGGCGATCGACAATCTCCAGGTCGTCAACGGAACGGCCACCGTGCCCAGCTTCGCCACGGGCACCACCGACGCGGTCGACATCGTCCTGACGAGGTCGGCGCCGGGCAAGAAGATGACCTGGAGCTTCGATGTCTCAGACGTGAGCGGTCACGTGCGGCACTGCACCTGAGCAGGCATTGCACCTGAGCAGGCACTGCACCTGAGCAGGCACTGCACCTGAGCAAGAGCCAGGAGGTCAGGTCCGCAGGTCGGCGAGGAAGTCCTCCACCTCTCGGCGATGGCGCGTGCGGCGCATCGGGGGGAGGGCCCGCACCAGGTCCCACCGGTACCGTGCGGTCGCCAGGCGGGGATCGAGGATGGCGACCACCCCCCGGTCGGTCGGTGAGCGAATGAGCCGGCCCGCCCCCTGAGCAAGCAGGGTGGCGGCGCGGGGGAGGTCGATGGCGCCGAAAGCCGCCCGCCCCAAGAGCTCCCGGCGGGCTTGAAGCAAGGGCTCGTCGGGCCGGGGGAACGGGATGCGGTCGATCGCCACCAGCGACAACGCCCGACCCGGGATGTCCACCCCCTGCCAGAACCCCATGGTGGCGAAGAGGCAGGATCGCTCGTCGTTCTTGAACGCCTGGATCAGCAGCGGCTTCGGGAGGTCGGACTGCGTGAAGATGGGCCAGGGCAGCACCTCCCGGAGCGCCTTGGTCGCCGCCTCCATGGCTCGCCAACTGGTGAACAGGCCCAGCGTCCGGCCTCCCGCGGCCCGTACCAGCGCCTCGAGTTCGGTGTGCATGGCCGCCTCGTAGCGGTCGGTCCGGGGATCGGGGAGGTGCAGGGCGCAGTACAGCAGCGCCTGGTTGGGGTAGTCGAACGGGCTGCCCACGTCGAGCTCGTCGAACGACCCGACCGGTATCCCGAGACGGGTGGCCAGCTTGGGCGGGATGGTGGCACTGGTCAACACCGCGGTGGGGGCGTCGTCGCCCTGCCACAACAGGGTGGTCAGCAGGGGCGCGATGTCGATGGGCGCCACCTTGAGTACCGGCGTGTACGCCGGCCCCTCGATCCACGCCACGCTCGTCGGCGGCAGCGCCAGGACCTGGTCGAGATCGGAGGCCAGGTGCCCGGCCGACTCCTGGGCCCGGGCCTTGCGGGCCGAGTCGGCCTGGTCGACCTGGCGCAACGCCGCGCTGACGCGAGCGACGCGCTCCCGGAGGACGGTCAGCACCGTCTCCACCTCCTCGGGCAGCGGATGGGCCAGACGCTGACCCCGGCGCTGGTCGAGCACCGCGCTCAGGCGTGTACCCCCGTCATCGATGGCGTCGAGGACCGCGGCCTCGGTGATCAGGGGCTTGGCGTTGCGGGCCAGGCCGAAGAACCGGCCGGGGACCAGTTCCAGCCCCAGGCTGGACGACGCCACATCCTCCAGCTCGTGGGCTTCGTCGAAGATCACCACGTCGTGCGGGGGCAGGACGGCACCGGCCGAGGCCAGGTGGGTGGCGTACAGGTGGGTGTTCACCACGACCACGTCGGCCAGGGCCGCCTTGGCCCGGGCCGCCTCGGCGAAGCACACGTCGCCTGAGGGGCAGCGGTTGGCGCCCGGGCACTCGGTCGACGAGACGCTCACCATGGCCCAGGCCCGGGGTTGGGGTTCGAAGGGCAGATCGGCCCGGTCGCCGGTCTCGGCGGTCATCGACCACTCGATGAGGCGGCGCACCTGGCGGCCGAACGCTCCGAGCGCCGCCCCGTCGAAGCCGGGCCCGTCCGAGCCCGCCCCATCGGAGCCCGCCCCGTCGGGTCCGGTCGCCGCCCCCAGCTCCAACTGGTCACCGGCCCCGGCCACCTCGAGCGCCCGTTGGCGGCACAGGTAGTTGGACCGGCCCTTCAGTACCGCGAACTCGAAGGGGATCGCAAGGCGTTCGGCGAGGAAGGGGAGATCCTTTTTGGCCAGCTGATCCTGCAGCGCCTTGGTGGCGGTCGCCACCACCACCCTGGAGCCCGACAGCAGGGCGGGGACGAGATAGGCGAGGCTTTTCCCCGTCCCTGTCTGGGCGCCGACGATCAAATGGCGCCGCTCCGCGATCGCCCGGGCCACGGCCGTCGCCATCTGGCGCTGCCCCGGTCGGCTGTCGCCCCCGCCGGGCAGGCCGCCCACGACCCGGTCGAGGGCCGCAGCCACCTCGTCGGTCGTCACCGCAAGAGGGTACCGGCGGCCTTGGCCGGGTCGGGCGGTTGGCAAGCGATACCGTGACCTTGTGGACCTCGAAGGGCTCGATCCCAACCGGATGCCGGTCCACGTGGCCTGCGTCATGGATGGCAACGGGCGCTGGGCCACCAAGCGGGGGCTGCCCCGAACCGAGGGCCACCGGGCGGGGGAGGAGGCGTTGTTCGACGCCATCTGCGGCGCCCTCGAGCTCGGGCTGGACTGGTTCACGGTGTATGCCTTCTCGACGGAGAACTGGCGCCGCCCGGCCGACGAGGTGCGCTTCCTGCTGAGCGTGATCGCCGACCAGTTGCTGCTGCGCCGCCGGGCCGAGCTCAACGAGATGGGGGTCCGGATCCGCTTCATCGGACGGCGCGACTGGAGGGTGCCCAAGGGCGTGCTGAAGCGCATGGACGAGTCGGCCGAGATGACCAAGCACAACCGCAAGATGACCTTCACGGTGGCGTTCAACTACGGCGGCCGGGCCGAGATCGTCGACGCCGTCAAGGCGCTGATCGACGACGGGGTGCCGTCGCGCAAGGTCGACATCGGCGCCATCAAGAAGCGCATGTACGCCCCCGACATGCCCGACCCCGACCTCGTCATTCGCACGTCGGGCGAGTTCCGGCTGTCCAACTTCCTCATCTGGGAGGTGGCCTACAGCGAGTTGGTGTTCACCGACGTGCTGTGGCCCGACTTCCGCCGGGAACACTTGGCCGAGGCGATCCGGGAGTTCCAGCGCCGGGACCGCCGATTCGGCGGGACCCGCAGTGGCGATCGCGAGGGCGCGGTCGAGGGCGACAGCGACCTCGCCCCGTGAGCCTGTACCGCGACCAGGGCGTCGCTCTCCGGCACTACAAGCTGGGCGAGGCCGACCGCATCGTGGTGTTCATGACCGCGGGCCACGGCAAGGTCCGGGCGGTGGCCAAGGGGATCCGCAAGACCAAGAGCCGCTTCGGCAGCCGCCTCGAGCCGCCCACCAACGTCAGCCTGCTGTTCTACGAGGGGCGGGGCGAGCTCGACATCGTCTCCCAGGCCGAGAGCATCGACCACTTCCGGCCCATCCGCGACGACCTGGGGCGCATGACCGACGCCATGTCGATGCTGGAGGCGGTCGACCAGACGGCCCAGGAACGCCAGCCCGACGCCCGGCTCTACCAGATGCTGGTGGCGGCGCTGCGCACCCTGGCCGACCGGGAGCGGCGCTCCCCGTTGCTGGTCGCGGCCTTCTACTGGAAGCTGCTCAGCATGGAGGGCTTCGGGCCCATCTTGGAGCAGTGTGCGTCATGCTCGGCGCCCGCGTCGGGCGTGGCGCTGGTGGCCTTCGACCTCACGCAGGGCGGCGCCTTGTGCCGGGATTGCCGCCAGGGGCTCCCAGTGAGCCCGGAGGCGTTGCAACTGCTGGGCCGGATCCTGGGCGGAGGCCTTGCAGGCGCCTTGCAGGAACCTGACAGCGCGGTGACATCCGAGGTCGCGGCCCTGGCGACGCACTCCATGGAGCAGCACTTGGAGCGCCGTCTGCGGGCGGTCCACGTCCTCGATCACGGCTGATCGGGGTGGGCTGGGCAACCCCGACGCAATAGGCTGAGTCGGTTCTTGCCGAGGAGGCCACGCCGAAATGCCGTACGTCTACGCGTTCAGTCACAAGCACCGCAAGGCCCCCATGGCCATGAAAGACCTGCTCGGGGGCAAGGGCGCCAACCTGGCCGAGATGTCCTCGGTGCTCGGCCTCCCGGTACCGCACGGGTTCACCATCACCACCGACGCCTGCCGCGACTACATGGCCGGTGGCTGGCCCGAGGGCCTCTCGGGCGAGGTCGCGTCCCATCTGAAGCGCCTGGAAAAGGCGATGGGGAAAAAGTTGGGGGATTCCGGCGATCCCCTGTTGGTCAGTGTCCGGTCTGGTGCCAAGTTCTCCATGCCCGGGATGATGGACACGGTCCTCAATCTCGGTCTCAATGATTCCTCGGTGAAGGGCCTGGCAGCTCAGACCGACGACGAGCGCTTCGCCTACGACTCCTACCGACGTTTTGTGGCCATGTACGGGCGCATCGTGCTCGGCGTCGACGGGGCGGCGTTCGACAAGCCGTTCGACGCGGCCAAGGATGCGGCCGGTGTCGCCTCCGATGCCGAGGTGCCGGCATCGTCGCTGGCCGACCTGGTCCAGGAGTACAAGGCGATCGTGTTGTCCGTGACCGGCGCGCCGTTCCCGGAGGACCCGATTGACCAGCTGCGGGGCGCCATCGAAGCGGTCTTCGCGTCCTGGGACGGGGCCCGGGCCAAGGCCTACCGGGTTCGCGAGCGGATCCCCCATGACCTCGGTACCGCGGTCAACGTGCAGGCCATGGTCTTCGGCAACCGCGACGACGACTCCGGCACCGGGGTGGGTTTCACCCGGGACCCGGCGACGGGCGCTACGGGGGCGTACGGCGACTTCTTGATCAACGCCCAGGGCGAGGACGTGGTGGCGGGTATTCGCAACACGCTCCCGTTGGCCGCCCTGAAGGACAACATGCCCACCATCTACAAGGAACTGATGGGCATCTTCTCCCGGCTGGAAGAGCACTACCGGGACATGTGCGACACCGAGTTCACCATCGAGCAGGGCAAGCTGTGGATGCTGCAGACCCGGGTGGGCAAGCGGACCGGAGCGGCGGCGCTGCGCATGGCGGTCGACATGACCAGGCAGCGGACGTGGAAGATCACCCGCGAGGAGGCCCTCGGTCGGGTTACCGCGGAGCACCTGGACCAGGTGCTGCACCCGCAGTTCGCCTCCACCGAGTTGACGGTCATCGCCAAGGGCCTGGCGGCGTCGCCCGGCGCGGCCGTGGGGAAGGTCTACTTCACCGCCGACGAGGCGGCGGAAGCGGTCGAGCAGCGGGGCGAGAGGGTCATCCTGTGCCGCAGCGAGACCTCGCCCGAGGACGTGCACGGCATGATCGTGGCCGAGGGCATCTTGACGTCGCGCGGTGGGCTCGTGAGTCACGCCGCGGTGGTGGCCCGGGGCTGGGGCAAGCCGGCCGTGGTCGGCGCCGAGTCGGTGCGCATCAACGGTCCGTCGTTCACCGCCGGCGGCGTGACCGTGAACCAGGGCGACGTGATCTCCCTCGACGGCACGACCGGCCGGGTGGTGCTGGGCGAAGTCGCGCTGTCCAACGCCTCGCCACCGCCGGAGTTCGAGACCATCCTCAAGTGGGCCGACGTCGTCCGCAAGGGCAAGCTGGCCGTCCGGGCCAACGCCGACACCGGACCGGACGCGGCCAACGCCCGCCAGTTCGGCGCCGAGGGGATCGGGCTGTGCCGCACCGAGCACATGTTCCTCGGCGAGGACCGCCTGCCGATCGTGCGACGCATGATCCTGGCCGACACGCCCGAAGAGGAGGCGGCGGCGCTCGAGGAACTCCGGGTGGTCCAGAAGGCGGACTTCGTCGAGATCCTCGAGGCGATGGATGGCCTGCCGGTGACGGTGCGGCTACTCGATCCGCCGCTGCACGAGTTCCTCCCCTCGACCGAGGAGCTGGCCCTGAAGAAGGCGGCCGAGGGGCTGACGCCCGAGGAGGAGAAACTGTTCCGGGCGGCCCAGCAGTGGCACGAGTTCAACCCCATGCTCGGCATCCGCGGGGTGCGCCTCGGGGTCGTCAAGCCGGGGCTCTACGCCATGCAGGTGCGGGCGCTGATGGAGGCGGCGGCGGAGCGGCTGGCGGTTCGCGGGAAGCCTCGCATCGAGGTCATGATCCCCTTGACCGTGGGTCGCGAGGAGATGCACCTGGCCCGGGGCTGGGCCGAGGATGCCATCGCGTTGGCGACGGCGGGGCTTCGTAAAAAGCCCGAGGTGATCATCGGGACCATGATCGAAACGCCCCGGGCGGCGCTGGTGGCCGGGGAGATCGCCGAGGAGGCGGACTTCTTCAGCTTCGGGACCAACGACCTCACGCAGATGACGTTCGGGTTCAGCCGTGATGACGTCGAGGGCCGGATGATGCCCGCCTATCTGGAGCAGGGACTGCTGAAGCGCAATCCCTTCGAGACGATCGACAAGGCCGGGGTGGGGGAGTTGGTCCGTATCGCGGTGGCCCGCGGGCGGGCGGCCCGGCCCGGCATCAAGCTCGGCGTGTGCGGGGAGCACGGGGGTGACCCGGAGTCGATCGACCTGTTTTACGACGCCGGGTTGGACTACGTGTCCTGCTCGCCGTTCCGGGTTCCCATCGCCCGGCTGGCGGCGGCCCAGGCGATCATCGCCCGCGCCGGCTGAGTAGCTGCCGGCCGTTCTGTCGACGGGGTCAACGCGTCGACGGCGTCAGGTCGGCCCGAGCTGGCGCGGCGTCGCGGCCCTCGGCCCGGTCGACCATCGCGGGCGAACACGTCGCGGGTTGAAAGGTTGCAAGAAAGCCTTCGCCGGTTGGTCACCGCGTCCTCCTGATGGCCGCGTTCGGCCGAGATGCACAGGAGAAGCCCTAAATATTGGCCAGGTGGCCGATGATCATGGGCCGCTGGTCGGCGCATGATCCTCCCGAAGGTTGGATCCGTGAGCTGGGCTCGCGGACGGGACGACGGGAGTGACAGATATGGGGACCGTCCGGATCTGGGCCGTTGGGCAGCGTCGATCGAAGGCCGGTCGGCAGGCGCTGGCCGCGATCGCGGCCCTGGGCTGTGCCGCGCTCGGCCTCGGCCTGGCCCCGACGTCGGCGGCTGCCGCGCCGGCCTTACCGACGCACGCTGCCGCGCCGACTGCCGCGCCGGCTGCCGCGCCGGCTGCCGCGCCGGCTGCCGCGCCGGCTGCCGACCACTCGTACCGCCATGGCGTGGTTCCCGTCCGCGGGTCGTCGCAGGCCAAGGCGGCCACCCGTGCGGCCAACGCCAACGGGCCGCTGAGGTACGGCGGCGGCAACGACGGCGTCGGCGTCACCACCGGCCCGCCCAAGGTCTACGTCGTGTTCTGGGGTTCCCAGTGGGGTTCGCCGTCGACAGTCGGGGGCTACACCAACCTGTCTGGCGACCCCAACGGCATGGCGCCGGTGCTGCAGAGGTTCCTGGACGGCCTGGGCACCGGCGGCGAGACGTGGAGCGGGGTCATGACCCAGTACTGCGAGGGTGTCGCCGCCGGTACGACGACCTGCCCGGCCAACGCGCCCAACGTGGGATACCCGGCGGGGGGTGCCTTGGCGGGGGTCTGGGTCGACAACGGTGCCGCCGCCCCGGCGTCGGCGACCTTCGGCGACTTGGGAGGCGAGGTGATCGCGGCTGCGAGCCATTTTGGCCGCACCACCTTTGAGTCCAATCGCGATGCGCAGTACTTCATCGTGTCGCCGACGGGGACGACGCCCGACGGATTCAACACGCCGACGAGCGACTTCTGCGCCTGGCACAGCGGTACGAACTCGCCATATGGGCCGATCGCGTTTACCAACATGCCCTACATCAGCGATGCCGGGCCCGGCTGTGGTGTCGGCGTGGTGAACTCACCGGGGACCCTCGACGGCGTCACCGTCGTCGGTGGCCACGAGTACGCGGAGACGATTACCGACCAGTTCCCGGCCGGTGGGTGGACTGACAGCATCGGCGGTGAGAACGCCGACAAGTGCGCCTGGGAAACGGCACCGGCCAACGCCGCGACGCAGAACATCACTCTCACGACGGGCACGTTCCCCGTCCAGTCCACCTGGGCCAACGACAGCGGCGCCTGCCAGGTGAGCCACTCCATTGTCGTGGTACCGAGCGACTTTTCTCTCTCGAGATCGCCCGCGACCGTGCCGGTCAACAAGGGCGGTAGCGGCATCACGACCATCTCGACCATCGCCACCAGCGGCCGGCCCCTTGCCGTCTCGCTGGCCGCCACCGGCCTGCCCGCGGGTGCCACCGCCACCTTCACTCCTGTTTCGGTGACCGCCGGTGGGTCTTCTACGCTCACCCTTCACGCCGGAAGCTCCACCGCGGCGGGCAGCTACACCGTCACCGTCACCGGAACGGAAGGCTCGACGAGCCACTCCACGACCGTGACGCTTGTCGTAGCCAATGACGACTTCTCCATCGCAGTGTCGCCCGCCGGCGCCACCGTGGCGCCCGGGGGTACGGCGGCCGCGACGGTGTCGACCGCCGTCACCTCCGGGTCGCCGGGCACCGTTTCGCTGTCGGCCAGCGGTCTGCCTGGTGGCGCCCACGCCGGCTTGAGCCCGAGCTCTGTCGCCGCCGGGGGTTCGTCGACGCTCACTGTTGGGACGTCCGCCGCCACCCCCGTGGGCACGTACAGCGTGGTCGTGATCGGGGTCGAAGGCACCGCGTCGCACACGTCCACCTTCACCCTCGCGGTCGGTAAGGCGGATCAGACCATTTCCTTCACGACATCGGCGCCGACCGGTGCGGTCGTGGGGGGCAGCTACGTCGTGGCGGCGACCGCAACCTCCGGGCTCGCAGTGTCGTTGTCCATCGACGGAGCCAGCGGCGGCGCGTGCGCCTTGTCGGGCGACACCGTCTCCTTCGGTGCCGCCGGTACGTGCGTCATCGACGCCAACCAGGGTGGCAATCCCACATACAACTCCGCGCCCCAGGCGCAGCAGACGGTCGCAGTGGCTCGGGCGGCCGGTTCGGTGCTCATCAACAACGTTCCTTCGAGCGCCACCTACGGCGGCAGCTTTGCCCCTACCTACACCCAGGCGGGTGACGGCACTCCCTCGACCGCGTCCCTGACGCCGGCGGTGTGCTCCGTCAGCGCTGCGAGCGTGACCTTCGTCGCCGCCGGCGCATGCAACATCCAGGCGTCGATCACGGCGGGGACCAACTACGACGCCGCGACCGGACCCGTCCAGAACCTCACCGTCGGCAAAGCGGACCAGGCCGTGACCTTCGGGCCACTGCCCGATCGCACCTATGGCGACGGGCCCTTCCCGGTGGCGGCCACCACGTCGTCTGGGCTTGCGGTCACCTTCTCGGTTGGTCCAGCCGACAACTGCACCCTGGCCGGTGCCACTGTCACCATCACCGGTGCCGGTGGCTGCACGGTCACCGCCAGCCAGGCTGGCGACGCCAACCACAACCCGGCGACGGGGGTGGCACGCAGCTTCGCCATCTTCAAGGCGATGTTGACCGTCGCCGCCGACGCCAAGTCGAAGGGGTACGGCGACGCCGACCCGGCGTTCACGTGGCACTACTCGGGCTTCGAGTTCTCCGACGGCCCGGCCAGTTCGGGGATCGCCGGGGCCGCCGACTGCTCACGGGCGGCGGGGGAGTCGGTGCCCGGCTCGCCCTATGCGATTACCTGCGCCCCCGGCACCCTGGCCGCCCCGAACTATGGGTTTGCCACAGGGGTGGGCGCGCCGCTGAGTGTCACCAAGGCGACGCTGGCGGTGACGGCCGACGCCAAGTCGAAGGTGTACGGCGATGCGGACCCGGCGTTCACGTGGCACTACTCGGGGTTCAAGTTTGTTGACGGCCCGGCCAGTTCCGGGATCACGGGCTCCGCCGCCTGCTCGCGTACAGCCGGTGAGGCCGTGCCCAACTCGCCGTTTGTCGTCATCTGCCCTCCCGGCACCCTGGCCGCCCCCAACTACGGGTTTTCCACGGGCGCCACCGCTACCTTGACTGTGCTCCCCGCTACCTTGACCGTGATCGCTGACACCAAATCTAAGGTGTACGGCGACGCCGATCCGGTGTTCACCTGGCACTACTCGGGTTTCAAGTTCTCCGACGGCCCGGCCAGTTCGGGGATCGCCGGCGCCGCCGACTGCTCGCGGGCGGCGGGGGAGTCGGTGCCCGGCTCGCCCTATGCGATTACCTGCACCCCCGGAACCCTGGCCGCCCCCAACTACCGGTTTGCCACCGGCACCACCGCCGCGTTGACGGTGCTCCCTGCTCCCTTGACGGTGACCGCCGACGCCAAAGCCAAGATCTATGGCCAACCGAACCCGACCTTCACCGTCACCTACAACCGCCTGGTCAACGGTGACACTCCCGCCTCCTTGGGCGGCACCTTGACGTTTAGCACCGCGGCCGGCGCGGTCAGCGGCGTCGGTATCTACCCCGTCACCGCGTCGGGGTTGAGCTCGCCGAACTACACGATCACGTTCGTTGCCGGGAGTCTGACAATCGGAAAGGCCAACTCGGCCACCGTGCTGTCCAGCTCCCTCAACCCGTCCGTGTATGGACAAGGTGTCACCCTCACCGCCAACGCCGCCCCCACCCCCGCCGGGGCGGGTGTCGCCACCGGGACGGTCACCTTCGCCGACGGCGCCACCGTCTTGGGGACCGCGGTCATCGCGAGCGGCACGGCCACCTTGAACGTGGTGTTCCTCGTCGTCGCGACACATGCCCTCACGGCCACCTACAACGGGGATGCCAACGTCAAACCCGGATCCTCGAACGCGGTGGCTCAAGTCGTCAACAAGGCGCCCACGACCTTGGTCGCGGCCCAGGTCGGACGGCTCAACCCCACCTTCACCGCCACCTTGACCCGCACCTTCGACCATCTCGCCCTCTCCGGGCAAACCGTCACATTCAGTGTCAGCGGCCGCGCCGTCTGCTCGGCGACGACCGACGCCAACGGCAAAGTCAGTTGCGGACCCACAGTCGGCCTCTTCCTTGGAATGCCCACGTACACCGCTACCTACAACGGCAACGCCAGTTACCTGCCCACCTCTACTGTCGGCAACTTCAAATAGAGCCAGGTTGATACGTGGTGATCGCCGCCTAGGAGGTCGGGTCGTGGTAAGCCGTTGTCATGACCGGGCCGCGGCTGCTCTTCATCGGTGGCACGGGCGTTATCAGTTCGGCCTGCGCACAGCAGGCGGTCGAGGGGGGCTTCGACCTGTTCATTTTGAACCGGGGCAACGACAGTCCTCGGCCGGCGCCGCCCGAGGCGCGGGTCCTGATAGCCGACATCCGGGACATCCCGTCGGTAACTCGTGCCCTCGCCGGGTTGGACTTCGACGTGGTGGTCGAGTTCCTGGCGTTCACGCCCGACCACGTCCGCGCTGATCTTGACTTGTTCCGAGGACGCATCGGGCAATACGTCTTCATCAGCTCGGCGTCTGCCTACCAGACCCCGCCTGCCCGACTCCCGGTCGTCGAATCGACACCGTTGCGCAATCCCTTCTGGAAGTACTCACGGGACAAGATCGCGTGTGAAGATCTCCTCGTCCGCAGCTATCGGGAGGACGGCTTCCCCGTTACGATCGTGCGTCCGTCGCACACCTACGACCGGACGATGGTGCCCCTCCATGGAGGGTGGACGATGATCGACCGGATGCGCCGCGGCGCGCCGATCGTGGTGCATGGGGATGGAACGTCACCGTGGACACTGACGCACAATGTCGACTTCGCCCGGGCGTTTGTCGGTTTGCTCGGTGAGTCAGGCGCCGTCGGCGATAGCTTTCACATCACGTCCGACGAGGCGTTGACGTGGGACCAGATCGCCAGGATTCTCGGAGTGGCCGCAGGTGTCGAGCCGCGAATCGTCCATGTACCCTCAGACGCCGTGGCGCTTGTCGATCCGGACTGGGGCGCCAGCCTGCTCGGTGACAAGGCCCACACCATGGTGTTCGACAACACCAAGATCAAAAGGCTGGTCCCCGGTTGGACCGCGGTCGTCCCCTTCCGGCATGGCGCACACGAGATCGTCGAGTGGCACGACGCCGACCCTGGTCGCCGCACCGTGGATATGAGGCTCGAGGCAACGCTCGATCAACTGGTAAAGGCGTTCGGGTCTGACGGCTTTACGCACTAAAGGTCCCGGCAACTGCGCTCACATCTCGGCTCGCGGTCGTGACACTTCGAATCCGCGCCATGCGGGCCCCCTTCGTTCATCCGCCGATCCCTGTGCCGCGAGACTGGTCACGAGGGCCCGTCTCGGACAGACTCGCCGGGATTCAGCCAGCCAGGAAATTGGGGGATCCATGACGGCCGAGCAAGCGATGAGGATCGACAGCCGGGAGGAACTCGTCTACCTGGTCGGCGAAGCCTGCGAGATCGAGCACGGCCTCATGTGCCAGTACCTGTATGCGCAGTTCTCGCTCAAACGGACCGCGGAAGAGGGCCTCTCAGCCGAGCAGCTGGCCCGGATGAAGGTCTGGGAAGCGACGCTCATCGAGGTGATCAAACAGGAGATGCTTCACCTGGCACTCGCCACCAACCTCCTGACCGCCATCGGCGCGGCACCCCATTTCGAGCGGCCCAACTTTCCGATCATGTCCCGCTGGTACCCGTCGGGCGTGCAGATCGCGTTGCTGCCTTTCGGTGAACGGGCACTGCGCCATTTCATGTACCTGGAGCGACCCGAGGGGATGACACTGGCGGATGCCGAGGGTTTCGCACCCGCTCCGGACGTGCCATCCCTGGCGGACGATGACCGACCGGTCGTCGCCGTGCCCGAGCATTGGGAGACGGTCGGTCACCTCTACCGGGGGATCGAGGCGGGCCTGGCCCACCTCTGCGAACGCTATGGGGAAGATGCCGTGTTCATCGGCCCGCCCAGGGCCCAGGCCGTCACCGAGATCTTCGAATGGAAGGAACTGACCGCAATTACCGACCTCGCCTCGGCGACACAGGCGATCGACCTGATCGTCGAGCAGGGCGAGGGGGCGCGAGGCGACTGGGTGAAGGGACATTTTGGCAGGTTCGTGTGGATCCTTGAGGACTTCCTTGCCATGCAGGCCACCGATCCGACCTTCGACCCCGCCCGGCCGGTCGAGCCGGCATACGTCCGGCTGCCCCCAGACACGGAGTCCGGCATTCTCATCGAGAACCCGCTGACGGCGCGGGTGGCCGACCTGTGCAGCGGGCTGTACGAGCTGATCTTGCAGGTCCTGAGCCGGTTCTATGTCCATCACGGCGAGACGCCGGCCGAACTCGACACCCTGGCTCGGACGGCGAAGCACCTGATGAACTGGGTTATGCGTACCGTCGGATCGGTTCTGACGACCCTGCCGATTGGGCCGTCCTACCCCGGGCGCACCGTTGGTCCGACCCTCGACATCGCCCGGCCGGCTTACTACGTGTTGCCCCACCGGATGGCGGCGTGGAAGATCATCAACGAACGCCTCGACGTCCTGACCGAACGGTGCCGCGAACTGGCTGAGGAGCCGAGTCTGAGCGCGCTCAGCGGGGTCCCGGCCAAGTTGCAATCGATCGCCACTGATGTCCGCAAACATTTGGACGAGTGGGCCGCAACCCCGGCGGAGGGTGCCTGAGGCAACCGGCCTCCAGGAGCCGCGGAGCGGGTCTCAATCGTCGATGGCTTTGGTGCTGCTGTGCAGGCGGTCATGCAAACCCTCTTGGGTGCTCGCGCTGAGCTCGGGCTCGGTATCCAGCTCGTGACACGACCGCAGGTGCTCGACCAGCGAGGCATCGGCAGATGAGATGCCATCATGCGAGTGGGTCGTATTGACCCCCTCCGCGTCATCGATTGTCTCCTCGGGGAGTTCGTCCATACTCCTCCTGGTTTACCCTCCTCGCACACTGCAGCGCTACCTGGTCGACCCGAGCGAGGTCACAGGTCGGGTCAGAGGCCCACTTCGGCCAGGCCCTTCGGCACTATTTCTCGCCCGCGACCTGGCGGACAATAAGGGGGAGGGAAGGAATCCCCATGTTGTTGAGGACTGTTCGGATCCGTGTTCGGTTGGGCTGTCAGTTGTTGGCCGTTGCTGTCGTCGCTCTCTTCCTCTGGCCCATGCCGGCGACCGCAGCCACCACACAGGCGTCCTACCGTGTCGACGACCTCGGCGCGCTTGGCGGGGATGGCAGCAGCGTGGCTTGGGGCATCAATGCTGCCGGGCAGGTCGTCGGGTGGTCGAACGGCCCGACAGGGACCCGAGCCTTCGTCTATTCCGACGGGACCGGGATACGGCTCCTCGCGGCACCCGGAGACCGGCCACACACGCTGGCGCGCGCCATCAATGACGCGGGGGTCGTCGTGGGCTCGGCTACGACGGGCGGTACCGATCTCGGGCATGCCGTCCGGTGGACAAACGGCGTGCCACGCGATCTCGGGACGCTTGGCGTCGGCCCATTCAGCGAGGCATATGGCGTCAACGCCGCGGGTACGGCGGTCGGGTACTCCTACGCCGATGGCGCACACCTCGACGGCACACACGGGTTCCGGCAAGACGATGCCGCCGCGATGGTCGACCTCACTCCGGCCGGCTCCGCCGAGGCGCACGCGATCAACGCCGTCGGACAGGTCGCGGGATGGCGCAACGGTCAAGCATTTCGCTGGCAGACCGGTACGCTCAGTGCGCTCCCTGTGCCGACCGGGTTCACCCAGAGCTTCGGCTACGCCATCAATGCCGCCGGCCAGGTCGCCGGCTCGACCATCTCGGCCAGTGGCAACACCGAGCGCCCTTTCCGCTACACCGACGGCGTCGGAAGTGTCGTACTTGGCGGTGTTGGCGAGCACAATCAGGCGTTCGGCATCAACGGCACCGGAGATGTCGTGGGCACCGGCCGTGCCGTCTCGGGACCGTCCCGGGCGTTCATCTACACCGACCGCGGCGGCATGGTCGACCTGAACACCCTCATCAACCCGGCGTCGGGATTGGTGCTGCTCGGAGCGAGCGGGATAAATGACGCGGGTCAGATCGCGGCGTACGGCTTCAACAACCTCACCGGGTTGGAGCACGGCCTTCGCCTCACCCCCATTGGCACCGCCTCGCTACCGTCGGCACCGACAGCGTTGGTGGCCACCGGCGTCTCGACGTCCAGCATCGGCTTGGCGTGGACAGACAACGCGTCGAACGAGTCCGGCTTCAGGGTGGAGCGGCGGACGGGTACGAGTCCGTTCGTGAAGGTCGCGGCGACGGATGCCGACACGACGACATTCGTCGATACCACCGGCCTCGACGCGAACACGATCTATGACTACCGCGTCTACGCCTTCAATGGCGCCGGAGCGTCGGCGTCCTCGAACGTCGTTTCCGCGGCGACATCCGGGGCCGACACGACGGCGCCCGCTGTGCGGCTGGTGGCTCCGAAGGCCGGAGCAACCGTTTCGGGCAGGGTGCGCGTCCGGATCGTCGCGTCGGACAACGTCGCCGTCGCGTCGGTACGCGTCCTTGTCGACGACGTCATCAAGTGCCAGGCAACGGCGAGCCCCCTCACGTGCACGTGGGACGCCCGCCGGGCGATCGGTGTCCACACCGTGAGCGCCGTGGCGGTCGACTCCTCCGGCAACCAAGCGTCCAGCAGCATCCGCGTCACCGTCGTTCGCTGAGCAGGCTCGGAAACCGGCCCCGTTGCCGGGGCCGAGGGTGGGAGTACAAACCGTCGTGGGGACGACGGTTTGTACTCCCACCTGGCGCGCTGCCCCAGTTACGCGGTCTAAAACCCCACCGCGGCGCCGGAACCTGAGCGGGGGTCGGCGGCCCCGGCTAGGCAGTCGTCTTTGACCGTCACCAAATGGGCGTAGCCGAACGAACTGGCCCACGGCGGGGTGAGAACGGTCCGATGACCCCGGCGCTCGAGGCCCGCGAGCCAGGACTCAGGAGCCTGGCCTTCGATCATGACTTCGACTGCCCCCTGCTCTCCCCAAGTGTTGAAGTGGGTCTCGTCGGTCGGTGACCTCAGAGCCCACCGACCGGCGGCCAGGGCGTCGCCTGCTGGCTGGCCGTCCAGGAGCCACCGAGCGAGCAACTGGAGAAGGATCTGGGGCTGGCTGTCGCCTCCCATCGTGCCCAACACGCCTGCGAGGGTCCCGTCGCGGTTGGTGACGGCCGTGGGGCACAGCGTGTGGGCCGGGCGACGGCCCGCCCGATATTCATTGGGGTGACCCGATTGGAGTGAGAACCCGACGCCGCGGTTCTGGAGAAAGATCCGCACGCCGGGCACGGCAATCTGGGCGCCGAACCCGGACGCGTTGGACTGGACCAACGAGACGCCCATTCGATCCGAGTCGACGGCGCTCAAGGCCATGGTGCCTCCTCCCCCGAAGGCGCCCCCCAGAGAGGCCGCCCGGGCAACATCGATGGCGCCGCGCCGCTCGCCCAGGCCGCCTGGCCGGCCCGGGTCGAGCAGGCTGGCGCCATCGGCACCGTCGAACAAAACGTCGAGACGGTCGTACCCCGCTTGCCGACAAGCCTCGATGAGTAAGTGGGGCCACCGGTCGTCGGAGGGGTCGTGGGGCACCGGGAGGCCGCTCGCGATCCATGCGCCGGCCAGGGTCAAGTAACCCTGGGAGTTGGGCGGGGCGGTCCAGATCCGCCGATCCCATGCGTCGACCATGAGGGCGGGCACCCAGTCCGCCGTCGAATGTTGAAGATCGGCCGGGGCGAACTCCCCGCCGCCCAACCGCAGCAGCCCGTCGCCGAACTCGCCTCCGTAGAAGCCGTCCCGCCCACGGGCGACGATGTCAGCCAATGCTCGCGCGACGCCGGGGCGCCGGATCAGCGTCCCGGCGCGTAGCGGGCCGGACGCAGTGAAGTCAGCGGCCTCGGGCAGGTGGGCGATGATCGGCACGCTCGAAGCAAGCGTCGCCGAGGCGACGAAGCCCTCCTCGGCGTACCTTCGGGCCGGTCCGAGAACCTCCCCCAACGGCAGGCGCCCATAGCGTTCGTGCAACACCAGCCAGCCGTCCACGCAGCCGGGGACGGGCACCGAGCGGATATCGCCGTGGAACGGCATGGTCACATGACCCTCAGCCCGAAGGCGGTCCGGGTCGGCGCCCGATCCCGCCCGTCCCGAGGCGTTGAGGGCAACGGGATCGGCACCCGGTGCCGCCACGACCGCGAAGAGGTCACCACCCATGCCGCACATGTGCTGCGATATGACGGCGAGCACGGCGCTGGCGCTCACGGCTGCGTCGGCGGCGGTCCCACCGGCCCGCAACATGGCAACACCGGCCTGGGCAGCGAGGTGGTCGACGGCGCTCACCATGGCCGCCGGTGCCAGATAGGTCACAGCCGGTTGAACTTCCACCGCAACGGCAGGGTACTCAGTCGAGCGACACACGCCCGATGCTGGCGCTCCGCCGGAAGCTGGCGCTCCGCTCGAAGCTGGCGCTCCGCCGGAAGCTGCCCGCCGCATCTGCCTGGGGCGGGGGTTCTGCTCGTAGCGGAGGAGGCGAGCCGGACGAACAGACATAAACGATCGCAAAGGCGCCGTCGTTCGGTAAGAATGGCGACATAACGGCGGATTGCCCATGGCTCGCGAACGAGCCGTGAACATCGCCACGGGCCTCGTTCTTCAGCCCCCTTTCAGCCGCCATCGGGAGGGATCGCCTGTGCTTGATTTCGACGACCTTTATTGCCGCTACGGCGATGTTGTCGCCCTCGACGGCCTGACATTCTCCGTGCCGGCCGGGCAGGTGTTCGGCTTCCTCGGACCCAACGGGGCCGGCAAGACGACCGCCATGCGGGCCGTATTCGGCATAGCCCAACCCGAGCGAGGCGAGGTTCGCTGGCGGGGTCGAAAGATTGACCCGGACGATCTGGTCCGTTTCGGCTACATGCCCGAGGAACGGGGTCTGTACCCGTCCATGCGGGTCCTCGACGAACTGGTGTACCTGGGGCGGCTTCACGGCATGACGTCCCAGGCGGCGGCGGCCGGCGCCCGCCACTGGCTCGAGGTGCTCAACCTGGGCGACCGGGCCGACAGCCAGGTCGACAGCCTGTCGCTTGGCAACCAGCAGCGGGTGCAGCTGGCGGCAGCCCTCCTCCATGACCCCGAGGTCCTGATACTGGACGAGCCGTTCAGCGGCCTCGATCCCATTGGTATGGACGCCATGGCCGGTGTGCTCCGCCAGCGGGCCGCGGAAGGGGCCATCGTGCTGTTCTCCAGCCACCAACTCGACCTGGTCGAGCATCTGTGCGAATCGGTCGCGATCGTGAATCGGGGCCGGGTCGTTCGTAGTGGCCGGGTGGACGACCTGACCACCTCCAGCCAAATGCTGCTGGTGGAGGTCAAGGGCGATCCGGACGGGTCGTGGGCCCAGAACCTGCCGGGGGCACGGCTGATGAGCGTCGACGCGGGCCGGGTGCGCCTTGCCCTGGAGGGCGGCACCGACCCGCAGACGGTCCTGGACGCGGCTCGGGCCGCGGGTGCGGTCACCCATTTCGCCTTCGACCGCCGGAAACTCTCCGAGGTATTCGTCGAGGCGGTGGCGGCATGACCCCGAACGCGACCCCGAACGGGACTCCGGACGTGGCCCCGGACGTGACCATCGCAGCAGAGGACACAACCCGACCCTCCCGCCCCTCGCGCCCCGTCCTGCTGGTCGCAGGCCGGGAGATTCGCGAGCGCACCCGGGCCAAGTCCTTCAAGATCACCACGATCATCTCGCTGCTGGCGGTGGCGGCCGCGGTCATCGTGCCCCACGTACTCAGTTCCAACAACAAGACCGTCCTGTCCGTCGGCCTGGTCGGCCAATTGCCGGGACCCGTGGAAGACGCCGTGCGGGGCACGACCGGCCTGACCGGAGTGAAGGTCCGCACGGTCACGGTGCCCGATCGGGCGAGCGCCGAGGCCCAGATCCGACAAGGCCAACTCGATGTGGCGGTGACAGGTGACGCAGTCATCGTGAAGCGGACGTTCAGCGATACCGACACGTCCAGCCGGGCGCAGCTGACCCGGGCGTTGGCATCGTCCCTCGGCCTCCTCCGGGGGCTCCAGGCCAACGCGATCGATGTGTCCGCAGCCCAGCGCGCCCTGGCGTCGCCACCGGTGCCGGTGCAAGGACTGGTGGCACCCACCCCCACCCGAGACTCGCAGCGGGCGACGGCGCTGCTCGGCAACATTCTCCTCTATGTCTTCCTCAGCCTCTACGGCACCTGGATCCTCATGGGCGTGGTCGAGGAGAAGACGAGCCGGGTCGTGGAGGTCCTGCTGGCCACACTGCGGCCGCGCCAGCTGCTGGCGGGAAAGGTGCTGGGCATCGGCGCGGTCGCTCTCATACAGGGCCTGCTGATCGTCACCACGGCGCTGGTGTGTGCCGCGGCGACGGGGTCCAACTATCTCAAGGGCACCAATGTGTCCCTGCTGGGCCAGACCTTCATGTGGTTCCTGCTCGGCTTCGCCTTCTACGCCATGCTCTACGGCGCTGCGGGATCGATGGTCAGCCGCCAGTCGGAGGCGCAGAACGCCGCGTTCCCGGTCACCGTGCCGTTGCTGGTCGCCTACCTCTTCGCGTTCACCGTCCTGCCGTCCAACCACGGCAACATGTTCCTGACGGTGCTCTCGTTCTTTCCCCCTACGGCGCCGATCGCCATGCCGGCGCGCGTCGCGGTCGGCGGCGCCGGGCTGCTCGACGTCGCCATCTCGACCGCGCTGATGCTCGTGGCCATCGTCTGGCTGGCCCGGGTGGCGGGCACCGTCTACAGCCGCGCCATCCTGCGCACGGGTAAGAAGACGACCTGGCGCGAGGTCCTGCGCCGGCCAGCCCCCACGACGTAGTCCGCCGGCCGTCCCCCGACCCCGCCGGCCGAGACCCGGCGGTCTAGAGGATCGCGGTGGCCTTGATGGAGACCTCGGTGGCCTTCGGGGCGCCGGTGACCCGAATGACCAGCGTTGCGTCAAAACTGCCCGGCGCATGCTTGAACGTCACCTGGATCTGGCAGCTCCGACCGGGGTCCACCGATCCGCTGCAGGTCTGGTCGCGTGCGCTGAAATGTGAGGTATCGCTCACCATCGGGCTCTCGACGGTGATGGGCACCACGCCGGTGTTGGTGACCTTGACCGACGCGGTCGTGGGTCCCACCGGCTGGAAGACGATGTCCGTGGGATCGACCGAATACTGCGGCACCGCGGCGGTGGACGCGCTCGAGCCCGTGCCGCCGGTGCTGGCCGACTTGGAGTTGCCACCGATCCAACCCTGATTGATCGCCAGGCCGACAATCGCCACCACGGCCGTGACGAAGGCGGCGAAGCCGGTGATGGCCAGGTGCAGGCCGGAAAAAAAGGACTTGTTGGGGGCGCTCACAGAGACTCCTCGGACGATCCCCCTCCGACCGGATGGAAGGCTAGCCAAAGGGGAGGATTGGTCGTTGGCAGGCGGTACCGTCAGGCCCAGTGGGCATCGTGGACGAGGATGTGGCCCGGGTCCGAGAAGAGACCGACTTCGTGGCCGTCGCCAGCGAGAAGATGGCGCTGCGCAAGGTGGGCACCCGTTGGACCGGCCTGTGCCCCTTCCATCCCGAGAAGACGGCGTCGTTCTCGTTGAACGCCGAGCAGGGCTTCTACTACTGCTTCGGCTGCGGGGCCAAGGGCGACGTGATCACCTTCGTCCGCGAGATCGACCAGTTGGACTTCGTCGAGGCGGTGGAGAGCCTGGCGGCGCGCGCCGGCATCGGCCTGCACTACAGCGAAGGCCGGGCGGGTCGGGAACACCAGCAGAAGGCCCAGATCTACGAGGCGCTGGAGCGGGCCATCGAGTGGTACCACCAGCGGCTCCTGAAGGCGCCCGACGCCGCGGCTGCCCGGCGCTACCTGCGGGCGGAGCGGGGCTACGACGCCGACGTCGTGCGGTACTACCGCCTCGGTTGGGCGCCCGACGGCTTCGACCACCTGGTCAAGGCGCTCGACGTCGGTTCCCAGGTCCTCCGCGACGCGGGCCTGGCGACGGTCAACCGGGCCGGACGTCTGAACGACTCCTTTCGCGCCCGGCTCCTTTTTCCCATCTTCGACGCGGCCGCGAAGCCCGTCGGTCTGGGGGGCCGGATCCTCCCCGGCTCCGAGCTGCCCAACAAGTACAAGAACACCGAGGAGACGGCGGTCTACAAGAAGAGCCGAGTGCTGTACGGGCTCAACTGGGCCAAGAAGGCGGTGGTCGACGCGGGCGAGGTGGTGGTGTGCGAGGGGTACACCGACGTCATCGGCTTCCACCGGGCCGGGGTGCCGCAGGCGGTGGCGACCTGCGGGACGGCGCTCGCCGAGGGCCACGTCCGGCTGCTCACCAACTTCGCCCACCGGGTCGTGCTGGCCTACGACGCCGACAACGCCGGCCTGGCGGCGGCCGAGCGCTTCTACGACTGGGAGCGCAAGTTCGAGGTCGACGTGGCGGTGGCGGCGCTGCCCAAGGGCCTCGATCCCGCCGACCTGTCGAGGCGTGACCCCGAGGCGCTGCGGGCCGCGGTGACCGGCGCCCGGCCGTTCCTGGCGTTCCGGTTGGACCGGGTGCTGGAGCGCGCCGACCTGCGATCGATCGAGGGCCGGGCCCGCACGGCCGCGCGGGCCATGGAGGTCGTGGCCGAGCACCCGAGCGAGATCGTGCGGGACCAATACCTGATGGTGGTGGCCGATCGTTGCCGGGTCGACCCCCGGCAACTGCGCTCGGGGGCATGGAAGAGTTGGGGAAATGGCGCCGGGGGAGCGGGGTCGGGCGCCGCGGGCGCAACGGGGCGCGGGGGCAGGGGCCCGAGCTCGGGTGGTGGGGCCGGAGGAAACGCCGCTCGAGGTGCGGTGGCTGGAAGAGCCGATGGATCCGCACACGATGTGGAGTCAAGGGCCGAACGTGAGGCGCTTCGGCTGCTCGTTCATCGGCCCGAGGCGATCGCGGGCAGGTTGGGTGAGGTGCTGTTCGAAGGCGACCTGAGCGTTCGTGCCTATCGGGCGCGGACGGGTGCATCGAACCTGTACGAAGCCATCGCCGGAGCTGACCCTGATGTGGCCGACCTCCTCCAACGATTTGCCGTCGAGGACGCCAACGAGGATGTCGATGCCGTGATGATCGAGCTCATCGACCGGGCTGGAAAGCGGGCGCTCGCCGAGTTGGACCGCGAGGCGAGGCGATCATCGCGCCCTCAGGATTACGGGGCCGTTATCGGATGGTTGAAACATGCGTTGGAAGATGTCAGAAATGGCCAATCGGGTCAGGATGGCGAGTCACCGTTGGTAGCCTGGCTCGTGTCTCGTTTCGAGGTCGCCGATGAGTGAGGCCTTCGCGACACCATTTCGACCCGACGGCCGGCTGACCGTCGACTTCGCAGCGTTGCTGCTGCTCGGGCGCGAGCGGGGGTACCTGACCCCCGACGACGTCATGGTGGTTCTCGAATCGCTGGAGCTCACGCCGGCGCTGATCGACCTCGTCATCGATCGCATCCGGGCTGAGGGGATCGAGTGGCGCGACGACGGCGACCCGTTGGCCGACGGCGACCCCTTGGCCGACGGCGACCTCGGCTTCGGGGTGCTCCCGGCGGAGCCCGACGGCGTGCTCGGCCCGGAGGGCGCAGGGCCACCGGATGGTCCCGGTGGCCTCCACGGCTCCGGTCCGCTCGTCGTAGTGGGCGGCTTGAGTCTGGCCGTCGAACCGGTCGCAACCGGTGTCGTGGGCGGCGGGTCGGGATTGCGCCTGGCGGGCGACCCGGTTGAGTCGCTCGAGTCGGTCGAGCCCTCGGTGACGGTCGAGTCGGTCGAGTCGGTCGAGTCCTCGGCGACGATGGTCGCCCCGGCGATCGGTGTCATGCCCGAGCTCGACATAGTCGCCTTGGTTCCCGTCGATCTCGGTGAACCCAGCCCGGTTCCTCACCTGGCTCCGTCGCGTCTGCGGGCCCGGCACCTGGTGGGCGATGTGCGGATCGACCTGGACGGGCGGATGGGTCCCAGTAGCGACCCGGTCCGCATGTACCTGAAGGAAATCGGCAAGGTCCCGCTCCTCACGGCCCAAGAGGAGGTCATGCTCGCCAAGTGCGTGGAGGAAGGGCTCCACGCCATCGAGCGCCAGGTCGAACGGGCGGAGAGCGCGGAGGCGGCCGAGGCCGAGGCCGTGGTCCTCGACGAGCGGCTGCGACACGACGGTATCGACGCCAAGCGCATCCTGGTCGAGGCCAACCTGCGACTCGTCGTCTCGATCGCAAAGCGGTACCGCAACCGGGGCATGGCCTTCCTCGACCTGATTCAGGAAGGCAACCTCGGCCTGATGCGGGCGGTCGACAAGTTCGACTACACGAAGGGTTTCAAGTTCTCGACCTATGCCACGTGGTGGATCCGCCAGGCGATCACCCGGGCGATCGCCGATCAGGCGCGGACGATCCGCATCCCGGTGCACATGGTCGAGACGATCAACAAGGTGGTACGGGTGCAGCGGCAGCTGCTCCAGGATCAGGGCCGGGAACCAACCGTCGAGGAGTTGGCGGACAAGACCGAGCTGACCCCGGCCCGGGTGCGGGAGATCCTGCGGATCAGCCAGGAGACGGTGTCGCTGGAGCAACCGATGGGCGACGACGACTTCAGCCTGTCGGACCTGATCGAGGACGAGGGGGCCATCGCGCCGTCGGACGCCGCGACCAGGGCCATGCTCAACGAGGCGGTCAACCTGGCCCTGTCGGAGCTGACCGAGCGGGAGCAGAAGGTCGTGCGGCTGCGTTTCGGGCTGGACGACGGCCAGATGCGCACCCTGGAGGAGGTCGGCAAGGAGTTCGGCGTGACCCGGGAACGGATCCGTCAGATCGAGTCGAAGACCCTGGCCAAACTGCGCCACCCCATGCGCAGCAGCCGCCTCCGCGACTACCTCGACGAGGAGTGAGGGGCGCCGTCGCGGCCGAGACCGGCTGAGCCGTCGTCTGGTCTCAGTGCGCCTCGGGCAATCGGGCTCCCCGTCGGCTAGGTCGCCGGGCCGCCGCCGTTGCGCTGGTTGGCCGCCAGGCGACTCGGGGCCTCGATGATGGGCCGGATCAGCCCTTTGTCGCCGAGCTTGCTGGCCACGACGTCCTTGGCCCGCTCGACGCCGAGGTCAACCACCGCCTTGGCCTTCTCTGTCGCGGTGTCGATGGCGGTGCGTCGTGCCGTTCGGTTGATCTTCTGGTTCAGCTGTTGGTTCAGTTGCCTGGAGCGTTGCTGGGCGACGGTCGCGACGTACGCGCCAGCAGCGAAGCCCGCAACGAGCCCGAGTCGCAGTCTCATACGACTGTTGTAGCCGAAACTCGGCCGGAGCACCACCGAACACCGGTTCGGTTTCGCCAATGGGAGGTCCGGTGGTTGATCGGGACGATTCCGGGTGGGGCGCTGCTATCGTGCCTTGGTCCTTCCGGGGTAGCTCAATCGGCAGAGCGGTGGCCTGTTAAGCCAAAGGTTCTGGGTTCGAGTCCCAGCCCCGGAGCGTGCGTCGGTCCGGGGACAGCCGGGCCTGGCCGGGTGGACGATGGACATGACGTTGTTGGCGGGCTCGGAGCCGGGCCTGAGCAGGCGCAGGGCCCGTAGCTCAGTGGTCAGAGCGGGGGACTCATAATCCTTTGGTCGCAGGTTCGATCCCTGCCGGGCCCACCGAGACCGAGAAAGCCTTGCAGCGCAGGGATTGTTGTTGGATCGGGGTGCTGGCGACGGGCTGCTCTGCCGGCGTATCCAACATTCTTGTGTACCGGCCGTGGTCGACCCCGGAGTTCCGGGCGCGCTGCAAGGCCGCCCCAACGGCGCGCGACTTCTTGGTCGTATGGCAGCACGTCGAGCCTGCGGATCCACGTATAGAGCTCGTCGCGTCGTCGTGGTCCCCAGGACCGCCGCTCGGCCCACTTTCCAGCTCGTCCTCGGTGACGAACGTCATGGCCAATCGGTTGCCCGTCAGATGCCGAGCGATTAGGTCGATTGGCAGTCGTTCCTTCTGAAGTTGCGACGCCGCGTCAATGTCGAGGCGACGAACCCCATGGCGAGCGACGTCAGGCGAGGTTGGCGTTGCGCGACCGTCGAACGTCGGCCAAGAACTCCTCGAGTTCGGCGTCCGACTCCCAGATGTCGGCCTTGAACTCGGTGGGATCCACCAGCGGCCGCACGCCCGCCCTGCTCGTCGGAAACCGAGGTTAGGTGTGCTGAATTTCCGGTGTGTACACACCGGAAATTCAGCACACCTGGGGTCTGCGGACGTGCACGGTGTCAGGCCTAACCTCGGGCCCATGCCAGGAGACCATCCTGTAGCGGTCCTACGGGGCCTGCTCGGCCGGGACTTCGGGGACGGCCTGCCCGATGGGGTGTTTCCCGTCTCGGAGTGGTGCGCAGACCCGCAGTTCTTCCCGGGCGCCACGGGGCTCCTATCGGAACCTTCCTGGCAGGACGTGTCTCCGGGCAGTGCCGGTGTCGCCGAGACTCTTCCGCCGCCACCCGAGCACGGCTTGGTCGTGGTCGGCAACTATCAGGCGACGGTGCGCTCCTACAACCGGATCCTGGCTCGAGATCTCGGCGGCTTCCCGACGACGTGGCGGGCGCTGCGTCAACTCCTGGCATCGGTGTCACCGCAGGAGGTGTTCTTGACCAACGCCTTCGTTGGATTGCCCGACCGGGCGGCCGACACGGAGCCGTTCCCGACGACGCCTTCGTTCACTCGGCGCTGTCAGCCCCTGTTGCGCACCCAGATCGAGTTGTTCTCCCCGCGTCTGGTGGTGTGCCTCGGTGTACCAGCGGCCAAGATGCTGGCGGCGATCACTCCGGCCCTGGACTCGTG
>JAUTXN010000072.1 GCA_030838045.1 Acidimicrobiaceae bacterium | reverse complement strand
CCACTTCGCGAACCCCGGCGTGGCTGGTGCAGGCCCAGGTCGGGATGTGCCCGTGCGGCTGCATCGGCAAGCGCACGCGAGGAAGCTTCGTCCAGAAGACCCTCTCCGGCGGCGCCACCTTGATGCGCCAGGCCATGTTCGGCGAGGACATCGCGACCGGTCCGGGCCTGCTGCAGCGGATCGACCCCCGGGTCAAGCTCGTCACCATGCTCTCGGTGCTGATCGGCACGGCACTGGTCCGCAACATCGAGGTCCTGCTCGCCCTCTACGCCGTGACCCTGCTCCTGGCCGTGGCGTCGCACCTGAAGCTGTCGTTCTTCATCAAGCGGGTGTGGCTGTTCATCCCCGTCTTCACCGGCGTCGTCGTCCTCCCCGCCACCCTCAACATCGTGACCGCGGGCCACATCGTGATCCCCCTCGGGCACTGGTGGTTCGGGCGCCGCATCGGCATGACCAGCGAGGGCCTGCATTCGGCGGCACTCATCGTGAGCCGGGTGGCGGTCTCGATCTCGATCGTGGTCCTGCTCACGCTCACCACCCCGTGGGCCAAGCTCATGGCGGCCCTCCGAGCGATCCGTGTGCCCCGGATGTTCATCCAGATCATGGGCATGGCCTACCGCTACATCTTCTACCTGCTCGGATCGGTGGACGACATGTACACCGCCCGCAAGAGCCGGATGGTCGGCGCGGACACCGACGTCAAGGCGGGCCGGGCGTTCGTGTCCGCCACCGCCGGGGCCCTGTTCGGCAAGGCCCACTCGCTTTCCGAAGAGGTCTACATGGCCATGGTCAGCCGGGGTTACACCGGTAACGCCGTGAGCATCGACACGTTCGAGGTCCGGGCGCTCGAGGCCGTGTGGGTCGCCGCGTGCGTCGTGACCATCGCCGCCACCCTAGGGATTGACCGTGCCATCGGACGCTGACCTGCTCGTCGTAAAAGACCTGACCTACTCCTACCTGGGTCGATTCCCCGCCCTGGACGGCGTTTCCTTGTCCGTGCAACGGGGGGAAAAGGTGGCCCTTCTCGGTGCCAACGGATGCGGCAAGTCCACGCTCCTCAAGGTGATCGACGGCCTGGTGTTTCCGGACTCCGGCAACTACATCGCCTTCGGTGAGGAGGTCACGGAGGACAAACTGGAGGACCAGCAGTTCAACGAGGGGTTCCGCTCGCGGATCGGCTTCATCTTCCAGAACTCCGACGCCCAGGTGTTCTCACCCACGGTTCGCGAGGAGATCGCCTTCGGGCCCCTCAACATGGCGATGGACCGCCGCCAGGTCGAAACCCGAGTGGTCGACACGCTCGAAATGCTGGGCATCGCCGAACTGGCCGACCGGGCCCCGTACCAGCTCTCCGGCGGCCAGAAGAAACGAGTCGCCATCGCCAGCGTCCTCGTCATGAACCCCGACGTCCTGCTGTTCGACGAGCCAACCGCGGCCCTCGACCCGCGCTCGCAGCAGTGGCTGATGGAGCTCATCGTCGAGTTGAGCGACGCCGGCAAGACCATCATCCTGGCCACCCACGACCTGGGCACCCTCGATGTGCTGGCGGACCGCTGCGTGGTGTTCTCCGAGCAGCATCAGGTGGTTGCCGAGGGACCTCCAGGCAAGATCCTGGCCGACCGGGACCTGCTGCTCGGTGTCAACCTGATCCACGAGCACACCCATCTGCACGGCGACCTGGCGCATCACCATGTGCACGAGATCGGCCATCACCAGGAGCCGGAGCCGCTCCCTGATCTGACCGCCCGCCGGACCGTCCAGTGACCACCCGCCAGTACCACGTCCCCGACATCTCCTGCGACCATTGCAAACATGCGATCGAGGCCGCTGTTTCCGCGGTTGGCGGCGTCGGGAGTGTCGAAGTGACGGTGGCGACCAAGACGGTACGGGTCGAGGGCTCCTCGGACGACCGCGCCGTGCGAGCGGCGATTGGCGCCGCAGGCTTCGACATCGAGTGAGCCGCAAGGCGCTCGCAATAGACTTGCAGGCGTGGCCACGGCCGATCCGGTAGAAGCGATCATCGGCAAGATCCGCGATCGCGGCGGCCGGGCCACCGATGCCCGCCGGGCCACGATCCGGGTCCTGCTCAACACTGGGCAGTCCCACCTGAGTGCCGAGGACATCGTCAGCCAGGTCAAGCTGCAACATCCCGACGTGGCCGAGTCGACGATCTACCGCAACCTGGCCACCTTGGAGGAACTCGGTGTGGTGGAGCACGTCCACCTCGGCCACGGGCCGTCGACCTATCACCTGACCGAGGACGGGCATCAGCACCTGCTGTGCGAACGCTGCGGCAAGGTGATCGAGGTTCCCGAGGAGACCTTCGCTCCGCTGGCGGAGCAGCTGGCGACGACGTATGGGTTCCGGATCCACCCGCGGCATTTCGCCATCATGGGCCTGTGCCGTCGTTGCCAGGGCCAGCGCCGGGCCCACTGACCCATAGCCGGGCTTCCGGGCCCAATTGCGACCTGCACCTGCGACGATCCTCAGTCCCGAAGGCTCCTGAGCGCCCACCGGGCCCCGTTGCTGCGCAGCCAGGCCTGGGAGAGCGGCCCGATGTCGAGATGCCAGAACGTGGCCGGCGTCGCTTCGATGGCATGGACGATGGCGGCGCGGATCACCGCCGGATGGGTCACGGCAACGGTCGCTCCTTCGAGCGAGCGGCACGAGTCGACCCAGGTCGCGACCCGGCCGAGCAACTCGGCCAGCGATTCGCCGCCGTGCGAACGTGAGGCGGCGTCGGTCATCCAGGAGCGGAACGCCTCGGGCTCCTCCCGGGCCACGTCGCTCATCGGGCGACCCGACCATCGCCCGAAGTCACAGTCCCGGATCGCCGGTTCGACCACGGGCTGGAGCCCGCCGAAGAGGGACAGCGCGGCTGCGGTCTGGCGGGCTGCGGGCGCCGGGGCGCAGCACAGCCGAGCCGGCCGGAGCGCTCCCATTGCGATCGCAGCTGCTCGGGCGTCGATCTCCCCCTGCGGGTCGAGCGGCTCGCCGGCGGGGAACGACGCCGAGCGCCGGGCGGCGGTCGAGGCGTGGCAGACGAGCAGCAGGTCGGCGTGCATGTTCGTAGTAGTGTCACCGACAATCCGTGACAGGGTGAGGAAGCCGGTGCAAGGCCGGCGCGGTTCGCGCCACTGTGACCGTGGGTTAGCCACGGGAGTCAGACCCTCGAAGTCACGGGAGGACCCGAGCGGGACGCGGAATCCCAAGGAGACAAACAGTGTCCGACGCCGTTGCCATTCCTGTCGCACAACCGGTTCCGATCGCCATCCCGATCCGGGAGATCCTGCCGTGGGCGATCTTCCTCGCCCTCATCGCGTTGCAGATGATCTATTTCATCGGGGCCGAGCAGGGCGCGGCGTCGGTGATCTCGGGAACATTTGTGCATGAGTTCGTGCACGACGCTCGCCATCTCCTCGGCTTTCCCTGCCACTAAGCGACCCGAGCACAACCGATGGTGGTCAGGGATCTTCTGACCCGCGGGCTGTTGGCGGGACTGCTCGCGGGCCTGCTCGCCCTCGGCGTGGCCGAGGTCCTGGGGGAACCGCAGGTGAGCCGGGCGATCGCGGTCGAGTCGCAGCTGTTCAAACAGGAGCACAAGGCACCCACCCCGGTGGTGGTCAGCCGTGATGTCCAGAGCACGGCCGGGCTGGCCACCGGGTTGCTCGTCATCGGCACCGCCTTCGGTGGCCTGGTCGCCCTGGCCTTCGCGTTCGCGTACGGCCGCATCGGTCGCGTCGGTCCGAAAGGCACCTCGCTGGCGGTGGCGGCGGCGGGATTCGTCGCCATCTACCTGATCCCGTTCCTGAAGTACCCGGCCAACCCACCGTCGATCGGCCAGGCGACGACCATCGACCACCGCACCGAGATCTACTTCGGGCTCATGCTGATCTCGATACTGACGACGATTGGCGCCGTCATCCTCGGACGGCGGCTGACGACCCGCTTCGGTGCGTGGAACGCCACGCTGATCGCCGCCGGGGCCTTCGTGGCCGTCATCGCCGTCGTGTTCGTGGTCATGCCGGGACTCAATGAGGTGCCGGCGGGCTTCCCGGCGACGACGCTCTGGCGGTTCCGGCTCGGGTCGCTGGCGACGCAACTGGCCCTCTGGACCGCCATCGGCCTGATCCTCGGGCCCCTCACCGAGCGCAGCGCCGGTTACCGGCGCCACCAGGCACTGGCCGCCTCTCGCTAGAGGCCTACTCCTGCACCAGCTCGATAAGGGTGCCGAAGGACGCCTTCGGGTGGACGAAGGCGACCGTCGTGCCCCGGGATCCCGGACGGGGCGACGCGTCGATCACGCGGGCGCCCTGCGCTTTCAGCGTCTCCAGCGCCGAGGCCACGTCGGCCACGCGGTAACCGATGTGGTGCAGGCCCTCGCCGTGACGCTCGAGATAGCGAGCCACGGGCGATTCGGGCGTGACCGGCGTCAGGAGCTGGATGTACGAGTCGGCCACCTTCAGCAGCGCCTCCTCGACCCCGTCGCTCTCGATGTGTTCCCGGTGCGCCACCGTCGCCCCGAACATGGTCTCGTACCAGGCGACGGCCGCGTCCAGGTCGGCCACCGCGATGGCCACATGGTCGATCTCGATGAGCACGCTGCACGAGCCGCCGGCGGCACCGCCAGGCTCGCACGCACCACGACCAGGCTCGCGGGGGGCGCCAGCCGACCCTGCCGACGCCGCGCCTGCGTCGTCGCTTCCCCGCGACCCACCACCCGCGGTCATGGCCGCCGGCACCTCACGTGTCTCCGCCCGCACGGCTCCGGAAGCGGCCGATGCGGCTTTCCCCGATGCGTTCGCGTAACGCCAGGTCGTCGATCCCGAGGCCGTCGGCGGGCGCCAGGCAGCGGACCGCGATCTTGCCCTCGTGCCGGTTGCGGTGCACCTGGTAGGCCGCCTCCCCCACCTGTTCCAGGGGGAATGTGGTCGAGAGCACGGGCTGGATGCGGCCCTGGGCGAGGAGCCGGTTGGCCTCCCAGGCCTCCTTGTAGTTGGCGAAATGCGAGCTCTTGATCGACTTGAGCTTCATCCACAGGTGCCGGTTGTCGTACTCGATCTGGTACCCCGTGGTGGCGGCGCACGTCACGACCGTCCCGCCCCGGGCGCACACGAACACCGACGCCCCCATGGTCTGGCGGCCCGGGTGCTCGAAGACGATGTTGGGATCCTCGCCGACCAGCGCCCGGATGTCCTTGCCGAAGCGGCGCCACTCGTCGGGATCCTGGGTGTGCTCGTCGCTCCAGAACCGGTAGCCCGCGGCCCGGCGGTCGATGACCGCCTCGCATCCGAGCGAACGCAGCAGGTCGGCCTTGGCGGGCGAGCTGACCACCCCGACGGGGGTGCCGCCCCCGTTGAGCACGTACTGCACGGCGTAGCCGCCCAAGCCGCCGGAGGCGCCCCAGACGAGGACCACGTCGCCCTGTTTCATCTGGGCCCCGTTGCGGCCGACCAGCATCCGGTAGGCGGTGGAGTTGCACAGGGCGTTGCAGGCCGCTTCCTCCCAGGTCAGGTGGGCTGGTTTCGGCATCAGCTGATTGGCCTTGACCACGGTCAGGTCGGCCAGGCCCCCAAAGTTGGTCTCGAAGCCCCAGATCCGCTGGTTGGCGGCCAGCATCGAATCGTCGTGGGCCGAGGGGTCCTGGTCGTCGACGTGATTGCAGTGGATGACCACCCGGTCGCCCGGCTTCCAGAGCCGTACCGCGCTGCCGACGCGCAGCACCACACCGGCGCCGTCGGAGCCGACCACGTGGTACGGCCGGTCGTGGCGCCGCCCCCAGACGCTCTCGCGCCCCAACCGCTGCAGGAACTGGAACGTCGGCATGGGTTCGAAGATCGATGTCCACACCGTGTTGAAGTTGATGGCGCTGGCCATGACGGCGACGTACGCCTCGTCGGGCGCCAGTTCGGGGACCGCCACCTCCTCGACGTGCAAGGACTTGCGAGGGTCCTTGTCAGCCGACGGCAAGCCCTCGAACATCCCCGCCTGGTCCTTGCGGACCACCGCCGCCCGGTAGGTCTCGGGGATCGGGACGGCCGCGAGTTCCTCGCCGGACGCGCCCGCCAAGATGGCGTCGAGGACAGCGTTCATGGGAGGAAGGTTACCGGGTGGTAACTCAGTCGGGGCGGTCTCGACTGGCGCGTCAACCGAGACCGAGGGGAACGCAGTCCTTCTCCGCCTGCTTCGAGGCCGCGGCGAGGGCCGGCGTGCCCGATGGGGCATTGAACAGGATGTTCAAGTCGCTGATGCACGTCTTGTAGGCGGCCAGCTGGGAACTCTGGCTGGTCTTGGTGTTGTTGGCGTCGGTCAGCTGGGTTGTGGTGCGGTCGAGATCCGCTTGGGCGGCGGCCAGGTCCCGGCGCACCTTGACCAGGTCGCTCTTCTTCGAGCTCAGGGAGCTGGAGCTACTGGCAGCCCAGCCACCGAGGCCGAGCGCGGCGACGGCGAGCACCGCGACGACGATCCAGGGCACCAACCCGCCGCCCGAGCGCGACGACGACCGCCTTGGGGGGTCGGGTTGGTACGAGGACTGGTACGACGGCTGGGGCGGCTGGTAGGACGGCTGGGGCTGGTACGGGGCCTGGTAGGACGGCGTGGCGGCCGGGTACTGGGCGGTGGACGACCAATCGTTTGACGGCGGCGGGGCGTAGCTCGGCTGTTGCGGGGCGTAACTGGGCTGTTGCGGGGCGTAACTGGGCGGCGGCGGCGCAGCCCACGACGGAGGCGCCGGGTCGGCCGACCTGCTCGGCGCGGTGGCATCGGCGCCCTCGTTGCTGGCGCCGGACCCCGACCAACCGCGAGGGATCCGGCGGGCCGCCTCGGGCGGCGCGGCCGGGGGCTCGGGCGGGGCGGGCGGGGCGGCCGCGGGCGCGTAGGAACTCACCGGTGCCGGCTTGAGCGACGTTCCACAGTTGTTGCAGGAGCTCCAGAAGGGCCGCACCGCGGCACCGCAGTTTCCGCAGAACTCACTGTTGGCCGTCGGTCGAAGGTCTGTGTCGGTCATGGGGTTAGCCCTCAGTTCAACAAGTTGTCACGGTGCTGCACACCGTGGAGATTGGTATGGCGAAAGAGAGCCCCTCGACTCCACTTCCGACCAGCTTGGATTCGGCCACGCCGATCACCTGGCCCTGGCGATTGACCACCGGTCCGCCGCTGTCGCCGGGGCTGATCGGTGCCGAGAACTGGATGAGGCCGTTGCGGAACGACGACACGATCCCGTTGGCCACTGTACCGCTGAGTCCGAGAGGTGATCCGACGACCAGCACCGCATCCCCCACCTGGGCGTCGGTCGTGGACCGGGGCAACGCCGTGAGCGTCGCCTTCACGGTGACGATCGCCAGGTCGTCGCCCTTGTCGACCTTGGTGATGGTGCCCGTCAGGTTCTTGCCTTCCTGCTTCACCTGCACGGTGTGGGCGCCGGAGTTGGTCCAAACCGACTGCACAACGTGGTAGTCGGTGATGAGGGTGGAGTTTCCACCCGAACTGCCGACGACCCAGCCCGAACCGAGGCCGTCGGGAGTATCGATGGTGAAGACCGACGGCAGCACTTGGCGGGCCACGGCCGCGGTGTCGGTGCCCAGACCACCCACCTTGTTGGCCAGGGCATTGGTGGCGGCCAACTGGTCCGAGACGCGCTGGTCGAGCTTGGCCAGCGCCCGATGGTCGGCATCGGCGGCGCTCTGGAAATGGAGGTGGTCGGCGATCAGGGCGATCATGAACACCACGGCCAAGGCGGCGGCCACGACTGCCACCCATTTCGAAGAAGGGGCCGAGGAGCGCGACGAGTCCCACGACGACGAGTCCGAGGAACGGCGCGGGGGTCGGGGCTCATCCCGCGGCACCGGCGCGGGCTCCCACCGAGGCGGGCTGGGCTCCGCGGGCGCCGAACTCCACGCGGGGGTCCTGTTGTGGATGGGCGCCGGCGTATTGGCCGCCGGCGAGGCGACGGACGACAGGGTGCTCCCGTTGGTCTTCACGTCAAAGCCGTGCAGGGGACAGCGGCCCCCGGCGAGCGCCGTGCCGCAGCGCTCGCAGAACCGTTGCGATTCGGCGGTGTCCTGCGTGATCACAGCGTTCTCCTCACCCGGGCCAACGACTCATTCGCAGTGTGCAGCAGACATATCGGCTTCCGCTATGACCCGATCGAGCCATTTGCGCATAGTTCTTCCGGGCTGGACCGTGCTGAGAACTCGCCGGGTCCATCACACCAAGGTAGAGGGACGTCGCACCCAACCAGATACGCGCCGTTCCGACCCCGACCCCTTCGTACACTGGGGTCGTGCCTGGATCAGTGATCGTTTCCGGCGCCCGCACCCCGATCGGGAAGATGTCGGGCGCCCTCGCCGGTTTTACCGCCATGGAGCTCGGCGGC
>JAUTXN010000011.1 GCA_030838045.1 Acidimicrobiaceae bacterium | reverse complement strand
GGGGCCGCATCAGGCACTCCTGAGCGCCTGCCTCGCTGGCGGTCCCAAGTGTGCGGTTTCCCACATGGCGGCCGCCTGGCTATGGGGTTCCGAGCACGTGGCCGAAGGTCCCGTCGAACTGACGTCGTTCGACGGCTACACCCATCGGCTGCCCGGTGTCATCACACACCGGTCGGCCCTCGATCCGTCGAGGGCGATCCGGCAGAGTCACGGCATCCCGACGGTCGCGCCCGCCCTGACCGTCGTGCAGCTGGCCGCCGGCCGGAACTCGCTCTTCGTCGAGCGCGTGGCCAACGACCTGGTCAAGCGCCATTGCACCAACTTTCGGGAGATCCTGAACTGGATCGAGGTCGTGGGCAATCGACGACAGCCAGCGTTGCGTGACCTCTGCCTGCGGGCACTTGAGGTCAATGGTCACGACGACAGCCCTGCTGCGCGTCGGGTGTGCGAGAAGCTGATCCGCGCCGGTGTGGAGCCATTCGAGGTCGACTATCTGGTCGAGACGCCGGACGGCATCTTGCTCATCGACATTGCGTGGCCCCGGTACAAGGTGGGTCTGGAATACCAAGGGGGGCACGACCACGACGGCCAGCTCCCCCGGGCCTACGACCGCCGCCGTCGATGCCGGTTGACGGCGGCGGGGTGGCGAGTGCTCGAGGTCGACCGAGGCATGACCTACGACGACATCATTCAGTGGGTGAACGAGACACTCGCTGCGGCGCAGGGCGCCTACTAGACAAAAGGGCGCTCGGGTCCATCCGTCGCTAGCCCGGACGTCCTCCGTAGGGCTGGAGATCAGGACGGAAGATGCTTGCGATGCGGACGAACTGGCCGGCTGACGGCGCTTCGATCATCTGGCCCCCGCCGATGTACAGGCCGACGTGGTGGAGGTCTGAGCCGTAGAAAACCAGATCTCCGGGTTGCAGGTCGGCGATCGCGACATGTGCCGTGTCCGCGTACTGGGCCCTGGTGTAGTGCGGGAGCGAGACCCCAGCGGCGCCCCATGCCCGCATCGTGAGGCCGGAGCAGTCGAATGAGTCCGGGCCCGCGCCACCCCAGAGATACGGCTTGCCGATCTGTGCCCTGGCGTAGGCAATGGCAGTGGACGCCCCGCCACTCGGCGCGGGCACCGGTGTGGGAGGCGGAGGCGGCTTGGGCGCGGCTGTCGTTGGGCTGCTGGTGGTGGCGACGGTTGTTCGGACCGTGGTCGCGGGTGCGTTCGTGGGAGCCGGGGTCGACGGCACGGCAGTGGTGCCGCCGCCGGACGGCTTGACGGCGGTGGCCGCGGCCGCCACCAACGGGGCCGGCGATGGCGTGGCCGGCACGGCGCTCGGGGTCGCCTCCAACTTCGCCGATGTCGCGACCAGCGAGGCTTTTACCCGGGCCTGCTGTTGTGCCTCGATCTGCGCCTGTTGCTGAGCGACCAGCTGCGCCAGGTCGCCTTGGACCTGGTTCAGCGTCGACTCACTGGAGGCGGCCGCCGCCTGGACCGCTCGTTGGCGGCTGGCGACCATGGCCACTGCGGCCTGACTGTCGTGCTGCGCTGACTGCAGCGCGAGCTGCTGCTGGTGCAGCGTCCGCTCACTCTTGCGGAGCTGATCCAAGGCGCCCGCCTGGTTGCTGGTGGCGAGGCGGAAATACCCCTGCTGGACGGCCAGGTCGACGCTGCCGCTGAAGGACTTCATGGTCGCCGCGGCCGACACCCCGCCATGCACATAGGCCACGACGGCTTCGCTGGCCAGCGCAGCTCGGTTGTGCTCGGCGTCTGCGCTGGCCACCTGGAGCCGCTGTTCGGCATCGGCCAGCTGCTGTTGGACCTGTGACAGGTGGTACTGGGCGCCGTTGTACTGCTCGGCCAGCACCTCGACCTGACGGGCGTTGGCGTTGATCTTCTGGGCCAAGGCGGCCGCTTGGGCCTTCTTGTCCGCCACCTGGTCGGCGAGGGCGGACGATGGGACGACCGCGAGAGCGATGATCGAGGTGATCATCGTTGCCACAAGGCCGTAACCCAGTACCTTCGCCCGACCATGGCGTGCCAGGCCCAGCGAACTGCGTCGAAAGATGTTGTAGACGGTAGACACGTGACCAGAGCGCGTCAAGTGCCTGGAGGGACTGGTGGGAGTCGACGTACCCGTGAGCGAGCAGGATCGCCCGAGGCGCCCGCGGACGAGCCGATGAGAGCGGCTGACAGGCGCACGACCCGCCGGGCCGGTTGACGCTGTCAAGCTGGCGCCATGAGGGTCTTCCTGGTCGACGGCACCTACGAGTTGTTTCGCCACTACTTCGGTGTTCCGCCCCACCGTACGGCCGATGGCGCCGAGGTCGCCGCCACACGGGCGGTGCTGGGCTCGGTGCTCGGAATGCTGGAGGAAGGAGCCACGCACCTGGGTGTGGCGACCGACCATGTCATCGAGTCCTTTCGCAATGGCCTGTGGCCGGGGTACAAGTCATCGGCTGGTGTCGCGCCGGACTTGCTGGGCCAGTTCGGACTGCTCGAGTTGGCGTTGCGGGCCATGGGGGTTCACGTCTGGGCCATGGTCGAACTGGAGGCGGACGACGCGATGGCGTCGGCGGCGGCCGTCGCGACCGACGACCCGGAGGTGGACCAAGTGGTCATCTGCACCCCCGACAAGGACCTCGGCCAATGCGTCGATGACGGGCGGGTCGTGCAACTCGACCGGCGCAAGCGCCTGGTGCTCGACGAACCGGCGGTCACCGCCAAGTTCGGTGTGTCGCCGCAGTCGATCCCGGATTACCTGGCCCTGGTGGGCGACTCGTCCGATGGCTTCCCCGGGTTGGCGGGGTGGGGGCCGAAGTCGGCGGCGACGGTGCTCGCCCGGTACGGCACGATCGAAAAGATTCCCGAGCGTGGATCGGACTGGGAGGTGTCGGTTCGCGGCGGTCCGGCCCTCGCGGCCACGTTGGCGGCCGGGCGGGAGCTGGCCATGTTGTTCAAGGACCTGGCCACCTTGCGAGTCGATCGGTCGCTGCTGGGCCAGGTGGACGACCTGCGTTGGCGAGGACCGACGGGGGAGTTCTCCGCGGTCTGTGAACGGATCGACGCCGTGCCCGTGGCCCGGCGGGCCGAACGGTTGGC
This sequence comes from Acidimicrobiaceae bacterium, assembly GCA_030838045.1. Classification (GTDB taxonomy): domain Bacteria; phylum Actinomycetota; class Acidimicrobiia; order Acidimicrobiales; family Palsa-688; genus JALYXV01. The sequence continues at coordinate 1,609 of JAUTXN010000011.1, read as the reverse complement.
GGCCGCCCGGGCTTAGGAAAGTTGAACGACAACCCATTGCTACGGGCGTGCGACGATCGTAGATTGAGGGTGCGAGTCCGGGCGATGTCTGACCGAAGCGCCGGCGTTGAGGGGTGAGCCGGTCACCCAGGTGGGCTGAGTCCCGTGAAGAGGTCCCTCCTTGACACCCCGGGCTCGCACCTCAAGGTGATCGTGGCCGTCGAGCGAATCCCCGCGCCGGGGGGTGGGACCCGCGCCGGGGGTGGGACCCGGGCCGCATCCGGGCGGCCGCTCGCCTACGTATTGACCTCGATGTCGTCGAAGTACATCACGTTGCCGGCGACGCCGGTCGAGTTGAGCAGGTCCACCTCGGCGGTTGCTGTGCCCGCCGGGGCAGTCACCACGGCCGAACCGTGCTGCCAGCTGCCGCTGAGTGCCAGGGAGACGTTGTCGGACTGCAGGGCCGCTCCCGATGCGTTGTGCCAGACCACGTGCATGGTGGCCGCCAACCCGTTGCCGGATCCGGCCATGCCCCAAAAACTGATCGTTTTCGGTCCGGCCGTGATCGGGAAGTACGGATAGTTCTTGAGTGTGACGCCCCAGCCGAACGGCGCCGTGACGTTGACTTGGAGGCTGCCCGTGCCGGTGTGAGCCTGGGCGCTCGTCTGACTGACCGTTGACGAGAACCACGGGACCCACTGGCCGATCGAGGCTTCGAGCGTCGAGGTGTCGGCGTCGAGGGCATCCGGATTGGGCGGCGGAGGCGGCGGCATGGCCGCGAGTACGCCGTTGAGAACGATGACGTCGTCGACATAGATCGAGTTCCCCGCCACTCCGGTCGAGTTGATGAAATCGAGTCCGACATACTCCGTATCGGGTGGTGCGGTGACAACTGCGAAGAACTGCTGCCACGTGCTGGTCAGGCTGGTCGAGTTGACCTTGTCGGTTTGGAGAACGTTGCCGTAGGCGTCGCGCCACGTTGCCTGGAGGCTGGCCGCGACGCCCGATCCTGTTCCCGCCTTGCCCCAGAAACTGAGGGACTTGACCCCGGGAGTCTCGGGAAAATACGGATGGTTGTTGAGCGTCACGCCCCAGCCGTAGGGCGCCGTGATCCCTATTTGGAGGCTGTGGGTTCCGCTGTGTGCCTGAGAAGTCGACTGAGAAATGTTGCTCGAAAACCACGGAACCCAATGGCCGGTCGACCCGGTTGGACCTTCAAGAGTGGCGGTGTCAGCGTCGGCGCCGTTGTCGGCCACGACCACGTCGTCAACAAAGATGCTGTTGCCGTTGACTCCAGTCGAGTTGAGGAGGTTGACGGCGACGTAGGCCGTGCCCGCGGGAGCATTCGACAACAGGAATCCCTGCTGCCAGGTACTGGTGAGCGCGGGAATGGTGACGTTGTCGGTTTGCAGGACATTCCCGCCGTTGTCGCGCCAGATGACCTGCATCGTCACCGCCAGGCCGCTGCCAGAAGTCGTCATTCCCCAGAACTTCAGGATTTTCGCCCCGGGGTGGGTGGGGTAGTAGGGGTGGTTGTTGAGTTGGACGCCCCAGCCGTTGGGGTTGGTGATGTTGATTTGGAGGCTGTGGGTGCCGTTGTGGGCTTGGGTGGTGGTTTGGGTGGCGGTGG
>JAUTXN010000066.1 GCA_030838045.1 Acidimicrobiaceae bacterium | reverse complement strand
GTGTCGTCGACGATCCGGTCGCCTCGGTTGTCCGGGCCGGGGATGGCTTCGCCGTTGAGGAACACGGCCATCGACTTGGCGTACCCCTCCTGCCAGTCGTCCTCGCTCATCTCGCTACCGTCGGGCCCGAACCAGGCCACGTCGTCGATTCCGCCCCCATGCAGCGCCCGGCCCTGGAAGTACTCACGGCGCCGAAACACCGGATGATGCCTGCGGATCGCCAGCAGCCGCTGGGTAAAGGCGATCAGGCTCCCGTCTTGGTGCTCCCAGTCGAACCATGACAGTTCGTTGTCCTGGCAGTAGGCGTTGTTGTTTCCGTCCTGGGTGCGACCCATCTCGTCGCCACCGAGGAGCATCGGTATCCCCTGCGACAGAAGGAGGGTGGCAAGGAAGTTGCGCCGCTGTTGGGCCCGTAGTTCGAGCACTTCGGGGTCGTCGGTCGGACCCTCGACACCGCCGTTCCAGGACCGGTTGTGGCTCTCGCCATCCGCATTGCCCTCGCCATTGGCGTCGTTGTGCTTCTCGTTGTACGCCGTGAGGTCGGCGAGGGTGAAGCCGTCATGGGCCGTGAGAAAGTTGATACTGGCCGACGGGCGCCGGCCCTCACGCTCGTAGAGGTCAGAGCTTCCGGTGAACCGGTAGGCCAGTTCGGCCAGGGTCTGATCCTCGCCGCGCCAATAGTCCCGGACGGTGTCGCGGTACTTTCCGTTCCATTCCGACCACAGCGGAGGGAAGTTTCCGACCTGGTAGCCGCCCTCGCCGATGTCCCACGGCTCGGCGATCAGCTTGACCTGGCTGATCACGGGATCCTGCTGAATGAGGTCGAAGAACGCTGACAGCCGGTCGACTTCGTGGAACTGGCGGGCCAAGGTGGCGGCCAAGTCGAAGCGGAAGCCATCGACATGCATGTCGAGCACCCAGTAGCGCAGCGAGTCCATGATCAGCTGCAGCACATGTGGGTGCCCGACGTTGAGGCTGTTTCCTGTGCCGGTCGTGTCGTAATAGAAGCGACGGTTGTCGGGAACGAGCCGGTAATACGCCGGGTTGTCGATCCCTTTCATGGACAGGACCGGCCCCATGTGGTTGCCCTCGGCGGTGTGGTTGTACACCACATCGAGGATCACCTCGATCCCGGAGGCGTGCAGGGTCCGGACCATGTCCTTGAACTCGGCGACGTGCTGGCCGTTGCGCCGCCGGCTGCCGTAGTCGATGTGCGGCGCCAAGAAGGCGATCGAGTTGTAACCCCAGTAGTTGCGCAGCCCTTGTTCCATCAGGTGTGAGTCGTGCACGAACTGGTGGACGGGAAGCAGTTCCACGGCCGTGACGCCGAGCGACAGCAGGTACTCGATCGACGCCGGGTGGGCCAAGCCGGCGTAGGTGCCCCGAAACGCCTCCGGGATCCGGGGGTTGTTCTTGGTGAAGCCCTTGACGTGGACCTCGTAGAGGACCGTTTCGTGCCAGGGCGTTCGGGGGTGTCTGTCGTTTTCCCACTCGAAGTAGGGGTTGATGACGACCGCCTTCGGGACGTGCGCGGCGCTGTCGTCGTCGTTGTCGAGGTCGTCGGGCTTGCCGAAGTGGTACTCGAAGAGCGACTCGTCCCAGTCCACCCCGCCGTCGAGGGCCTTGGCGTAGGGGTCGATGAGCAGCTTGGACGGCCGGCATCGCAGTCCCTTGTCCGGGTCGTACGGACCATGAACGCGGTAGCCATACCGCTGACCGGGCAGTACGTCAGGGACATAGCCGTGCCAGCACAAGGCGGTGGACTCGGGCAGGTCGAGGCGCGTTTCCACGCCGGACGCGTCGAACAGGCACAACTCGACGCGCTCGGCGACCGAAGAGAACAACGAGAAGTTGGTCCCCACGCCAGTGAACGATGCCCCCAAGGGGTAGGGCTGCCCGGGCCAGATTCGCACCCGCCGACCCTACCCACCGTGTCGGACCAGTAACCCGGGCCCGCGGCATCGGGCGGCATCGGTCGGTATCGGGCAGACGCCGTGCACTCGTCGAGCCGAACCACGGGTTCTGGGGAGGGAAGCGGGTGTTGGGGGGCAGCGCTTTCCCTCCCTGGTTGCGGATGTTCCGTGCTGGTTGGGCGTCGACGACCGGGCGTTCTCCCAAGATCACGGGGCGGGGTGGGCGGGCGGCGAGTATGACTAAGAGCACCCGGTATCGCCTCGAGCCTGGGGTGGCCGCCTGGCTGGACGACACACGAGGGAGACGACGCCGATGGTCTATGACGCAGCCGCTGACCGCTATTCGAACATGGAGTACCGGCGCTGCGGGCGCCGTGGTCTCACGCTGCCGCTCGTCTCGCTCGGGTTGTGGCAGAACTTCGGCGGGGACCGGCCCTTCGAGGCGGGGCGTGAGATCCTGCTGCGCGCGTTCGATCTCGGCATCACCCATATCGACCTGGCCAACAACTACGGCCCTCCCTACGGTTCGGCCGAGGAGAACTTCGGCCGTGTCCTCTGCCGCGACCTGGCGCCGTACCGGGATGAACTCGTCATCTCGACCAAGGCGGGCTACGACATGTGGCCCGGTCCCTACGGCGAAGGAGGTTCCCGCAAGTACCTCCTTGCCAGCCTCGACCAGAGCCTGGCCCGGATGGGCGTCGAGTACGTCGACATCTTCTACTCCCACCGTTTCGATCCCGACACTCCGCTGGAGGAGACGATGGGCGCCCTCGACACCGCGGTGCGCCAGGGCAAGGCGCTCTATGTCGGCATTTCCTCCTACTCCGCCGACCGCACGAGGGATGCGGCCGCCATCTTGCGCAGCCTCGGCACGCCGCTGCTCATCCACCAACCGTCCTACTCGATGCTCAACCGCTGGATCGAAGGCGGCCTGCTCACCGTCCTCGAAGAAAGCGGTGTCGGCTGCATCACCTTCTCGCCACTGGCGCAGGGTCTGTTGACCGACCGCTACCTCGATGGCGTTCCCGAGGGATCGCGCGCCGAGCGCCGAGGGTCGTTGCGCTCCGACATGCTGAGCGACGCCAACTTGGCCCACGTCCGGGCCCTCAACGCCATCGCCCGCCAGCGGGGCCAGACGCTTGCCCAAATGGCCCTGGCGTGGACGCTGCGTGACCCCCGCGTCACCTCCACCCTCATCGGGGTGAGCCGCGTGGCCCAGTTGGAGGAGAACCTGGCGGCGCTTGCCAACCTCGAGTTCACGGCTGCCGAGCTGGCTGAGATCGACGAACACGCCGTCGAGGGCGACATCAACTTGTGGAAGCGGTCCAGCTCGTCCTGATCGGCGTGAGGCGCAAGGCGCAGGCGGCTGGCCTGGCCGCAATGACCGTAATGGCCGCGATCGGGGAGGCATTTACCCAGCTGAGCTGCGGTTTGCCCTCTCAGAGCGGGTGTATCCTGCGTATCCACACGGGGACGTTCCTCACCGTGGCGGATCTGCTTTGAGTTTGGGCAGCCCTCCGGGAAGTGTCGCCCCGGACCCTGGTGACCGCACGCTCAGCAGCTACCGAGAGACGCTTGGTTCGGGCAGGACGACCGCGCACGGTTGTCGCCCCGTTAACGGGCTCGACGCCTCCCTATTCGAGGAGGAACGCGTTGATCGAAGCCCGCGGATTGACCAAGCGGTACGGCTCCAAGCTGGCAGTGGACGATCTCAGCTTCGAGGTCAAGGCGGGTCAGGTCACGGGATTTCTCGGTCCCAACGGGGCGGGCAAGTCGACGACCCTTCGGATGGTCATGGGTCTGGATGCCCCCACCGGGGGTGTGGTGACCATCGACGGCCGTCCCTACGCCAAGATCTACCGCCCGCTGTTCGAGGTCGGCGCCATGTTGGAGGCGAAGGCCATCCACGATGGTCGCAGCGCCTTCAACCATCTGTTGTGCCTTGCGAAGAGCAACGGCATCAAACGCCGCCGGGTCGACGAGGTCCTCGACATCGTCGGGTTGACGAGCGTGGCCAAGAAACGGGCCGGCTTGTTCTCCCTCGGCATGGGCCAGCGACTCGGGATTGGGGTTGCGCTGCTCGGAGATCCCGCGGTGTTGATCTTCGACGAGCCGGTCAACGGTCTCGATCCCGATGGGATCGTGTGGATCCGCAACCTGATGCGCTCCCTGGCCGCCGAGGGCCGGACGGTATTCGTCTCCAGCCACCTCATGGCTGAGATGGCCCTGACCGCCGACCACGTGATCGTGATCGGCCGGGGCAAGCTGCTGGCCGAGGCCAGTGTCGACGATCTCATTCGGGGCAGCTCGCAGAACTATGTCCGGGTCCGGTCCCCCCAAGTCACCCAGCTGGCGGCGTTGGTCAGCGCCAAAGGTGGGGCGAGTCACCCCGACGTCGATGGCGCGCTGGCCGTGACCGGACTCGACGCCCCGGCGATCGGCGACCTGGCAGGAGCCAACGGCATCGTCCTGCACGAGCTGTCACCCCAAGAGGCATCTCTGGAAGAGGCATACATGGAACTGACCCACGACAGCGTCGACTACCGCTCCGACACCCCACCCGCGGCGCCAATACCCGAGAAGGCGGCGTGACGGTGGTCGTGACCCAGATGCCACACATGAGCTCCTCGGTGGGCGCGAAGCCCACGGGGCCGATACTTCCCGACGTGCTGGGTTCGGAGTGGACCAAGCTGCGCACTGTCCGATCGACGTATTGGACGCTGCTCGCGGCTGCGGTGGCCATGATCGGGTTGTCGGTGATCGTGTGCTCGGTCTACGTGGCGCAGTACGCCAGCCTGAGCGTGAAGGACAAGGCGACCTTTGATCCGATCACGTCCAGCCTGGCCGGCGGCTTCCTGGCGCAGTTGGCAATCGCCGTCCTCGGTGTACTCGTCATCACGAGTGAATACGGCAGCGGCATGATCCGGGCCACCTTCGCCGCGGTGCCCCAACGCCTCACCGTCCTGGCCGCCAAAGCCTCGGTCTTCGCCGGTGTGACCTTCGTGGTGTCGACCGTTGCCTGTTTCGTCGCCTTCTTCGCCGGCCAGGCGATCCTGTCGAGCAAAGGCATCGGTGTGGGCCTCGGCGCGCCCGGCGCGTTGCGCATCGTTGTCGGGTCGGGTCTGTACCTGGCGGTGCTCGGGCTGCTGGCGCTCGGTCTGGGCACGATCATCCGGAGGACGGCCGGGGCCATTGCCTCGGTGTTCGGCTTGATCTTTGTCCTGCCCTCGTTGGCCCTCCTGCTGCCGAGCTCGATGGACGCAATCCAGAAGTACCTGCCCAGCAATGCCGGCCAAGCCCTGATCGGCGGAGGAAGCCGTGGCACGAACGACTTGTCGCCATGGGTCGGTTTCGGCGTGTTCTGCCTCTACGCAGTCGCAGCCCTCGTTATCGCCGGAGCGACCCTGCGACGGCGCGACGCCTGAGCCTTCCGGCCCCATCCGCCCACCCATCCGACCGCCTGCTTGGCCCGACCCCCGCGGGCCCGCGGGGCCGACCGCCTGCTTGGCCCGACCGGCCCCACCCACGTGAACCTGACCCAGCCTGATGTGACGTTCGGTGGCGACGGGGCCGGGTCCGACCTGTCCCCCCGACGCGGGCGGTTGCGCCTCGGCGTCGGCCTCCTGATCGGAGCGGGCGCGATCTACGCCGTGGTGTCGTCGTCGGGAGGATTCGCCGATGCCGCCGGCGCCGTTACCTCGGCCCGTCCCGGCTGGCTGGTTGTCGGCGGGTTGGCGGAGGCGGCTAGCTACGCCGCGTTGGGCCTCTTGTTGCGCCGCCTGGTCGGTGACCGGGTGAGCCGCCGCAACGCCGTACGCCTCGGCCTGGTCGTGTCCGGATTGGGCAATGTCCTTCCTGCCGCCCCGGCCGAGGGTCTCGTCATGGCCGGCGCCGAGTTGCGTCGCCGCGGGGTCGACAGCCGCCGGACCCGGATTGCCCTTGGGCTGATGCAGTGGCTGTCGGTCCGGACTTTGTTCGGTGTTGCCGCCCTCGATGCACTGGCCGTGGCGGCCGTGGCGCAGGTTCGATATCCCCGGGCGGCGCCGGGTCGCTTCGCGCTCGGTGCGATTGCGCTCGCGGTTCTCGGGGCGCTCGCCGCCACTGCGTGGTTGGCCAGCCGGCGCCAAACGATGGAGCTTGTCGCGCTGGCGGGCGGACGGCTCCGGTTCTGGCGAACGTCCCCGCCGGCCGGCGAACTTCGGGCGCAAGGCGCCTTGTGGCACACCGAGGTCCTCGAAGCACTCGGATCGAAGCGGAATCAGGCGTCGCTCGCCGGCGTCGCTCTGGCCACCTGCCTGGCGGACGCCGCCTGCTTTCGCTTCGCCCTTGTCGCGGTTGGCGTCCACCTGAAGCCTGGGATGTTCTTGTTCGCCTACGCGGTCGCAATGATCACGGCATTGGTTCCCTTCGTCCCCGCCGGCCTCGGCGTCGTCGAGACCGTCGTGCCCGCGCTGCTGCACCACGCCGGTGTCCCGCTCCCCACCGCCCTGGCCGGGGTGCTCGCCTACCGCGC
>JAUTXN010000059.1 GCA_030838045.1 Acidimicrobiaceae bacterium | reverse complement strand
CCATGCCGGGTATGGTCCCCGAAGACATCGGCCGCCTGGTGGCGGTGAGCGACCCTCGATTGGATCCCCACGGACGCGAGGTGGCGTTCACCGTCACGTCCGTCGACCTCGAGGCCAACCGCTACCGCTCGCAGGTATGGCTGGCCCCCTTGGACGGATCCCGGCCACCGGAGCCGTTCACCTCGGGCCCGGGAAATGCCTCGAAAGCTCGGTGGTCGCCCGACGCCGACGTCCTGGCCTTCGTGTGGCACAGCGGCGACGATGAAAATGAGGACCACGAGATCCGCACGGATCGCCGGGCCCATCCCGGCGATTCCCAGACGCTGGCCCGCTGGTCCCAGGACATCGACGAGCTGGCCTGGTCGCCCGACGGCACTCGGCTGGCGCTCGGGGCGCGGCTCCGTGACCAGGAGCAGTATGCCAGCGACAAGGCCCGTGACCAGCCGCCGCGCCGCCTGAGCCGTCTCTTCTACCGGCTCGATTCGGTGGGCTGGATTGCCGACCGGGTGAGCCAACTCTTCGTGGTGGCCGTCGCGGGAGGGACCGAGCCCCAGGCCGTGACGGAGGGGCCCTTCCAGGTCGAAGGGTTGAGCTGGTCGCCCGATGGCACCCAGTTGGCCTTTTCCTCCGGCCGCCACGACACCTGGGACCTGGATCTTGCTTCCGACTTGTTCATCACCGGCCTCCCCGACCCCGAGACCGGCCCGGTGGCACCACGGCGCCTGACCACGACCGGGCTGGCCCATTTCACACCCTCCTGGTCTCCTGACGGTCGCTCGATCGCGTATGTCACCTCCGGCGACCCGCTCTCCGAACCACGGCACACTCAGGTCGGAGTATTGGATCTGGAAACGGGGCGCACCAAGCTGCTCACCACCGAGCTGGACCGCCAGTGCGGGCCGTACCCGGCCACCCGGGAGCCCGTCTGGGCGGATGGCGCCGTCCTGTTCCGGGTCGAGGACGCGGGTAACACCCACCTGTACCGCTCCGATCCCTTGGGTCCGGTCGTGGACGGCGAACGGGACGTGACCGGCTTCGACGCCGCCGGCGACACCGTGGTGTTCTGCGCCTCCACTCCGACTGCGACGTCGGAGCTGTTCGTGCTCGACCGGGTGAGCGGCGAGGAACGCCAGATCACGAACGTCGGTGTGCCGTTTACGGCGGGCACCGAGTTGGTCGCTCCCATCCCCTTCACCGCTACCGCCCCCGACGGCAATGTCGTTCCGGCGTGGGTCGTACCCCCGGTCGGGGCCGATCCCGGGTCGGGACAGCGGTACCCGACGTTGCTCAACATCCACGGTGGACCGTTCACCCAGTACGGAAACCGGTTCTTCGACGAGTTCCAACTGCAGGCCGGAGCCGGCTTTGCCGTGGTGTATGCCAACCCGCGGGGGTCATCGGGCGGCACCGAGGCGTCGGCTCGCGCCACCCGCTGGCCCGAGGCGCCGGAGGACCCGGGCTCGGGGTGGGGCGGTGTCGACTACGACGACCTGATGGCGGTGGTGGACACCGCGCTCGACCGTTTCGACTTCCTGGATCCCGAGTGCCTCGGCGTGCTGGGCGGCTCCTACGGCGGCTACATGACGACCTGGATCGTCGGCCACAGCGACCGCTTCAAGGCGGCAGTGTCGGAGCGATCGGCCAACAACCTGCTCGACCTGGAACGCAGCTCCGACGCGGCCAGCGCGTTCCGAACCCTGGTCGGGGTATCCCACGTGGACCACCCCGAGGCCTACCTCCGCCAGTCGCCGATCAGCTACGTCCGCTCGATCGTGACACCGCTGTTGATCATGCATTCCGACGACGACCTGCGCTGTCCCGTCAACCAAGCCGAGCAACTGTTCGTCGCCCTGCGCTTGCTCGGCCGGGAGCCAGAGATGGTGCTTTTCCCCGGGGAGAGCCACGAGTTGTCCCGCTCGGGGTCGCCGCGCCACCGGGTCATGCGGGCCGAGATCATCTTGGAGTGGTTCCGAAAGCACCTCATGGGCTGCGAGCAGCACATCCGGTGAGGCATCGGCGCGTCGCGGCGCGTCTCGGCGCGTCTCGGCGCGTCTCGGCGCGAGACCGATGATTTCCTCCGGCGACCGCGGTCTCATTCTCGGAATCCGACACGAGGAGTTGTGATGGCGACCACGGGTGACGAGAGCAGCAAGTTGACGCGGCAATTCACCGCAACGCTTCAGAGAAGCCCGAGCAAGGGCGGCTGGACCTATGTGGTCATGCCGGACTCGGCCGAATTCTTTGGCACCCGGGGCCTGGTGAAAGTGCGAGGGACTGTCGACGGTCATCCGTTTCGCAGCGCCTTCATGGCCCTCGGTGACGGTACGCACAAACTCCCCATCAAGGCCGATATCCGCAGATTGCTGGGAAAAGAACCCGGCGACGCGGTGACCGTCGATCTGATCGAACGGTTGGGCGGCTAGTTCCGTCCCCCAATCGGGATCGGAGCCTGGCCTGATCGTTCGGCTCCGATGGCGCCGACGGTCGGGACGGCCGGCGCCCCCGCCCGGCATCGGGGGGGTGCATTTCTGGGTTCTACACCGAATGAATCTCGAGTGCTACCCCGGCGGCGTGGGCGATTGTGCGGACGTGGGTGGGGTTCGAAGTCACAACCGCGTGCCGGCGGCGAATCGCCCCCTCGACCACGGAGACATCGACGATGTCATTGTGGCCACTGCGCGCCGCGAGCGTGCCCGTTGCTCGCGCGAGTGGTTTGGACAGGTCCTCGACGTCGCAGCCCTTCAAGAATCTGGACAAGGCTGCCTGGGGCCCGCCTCGCCATCCCTCGGCGAGCACTGCGGCAGGAACGACGGGTGGGAGTCCCCGGTTGAGCGCCGCCCGATGAAGCGACCACATGAGCCGGTTGTCGCGTTCGGCAGCGACCAACGCCCCAGTGTCGTAGGTCAGCCCCTCGGAGGTCACGCGCTCCGAGCCTCACGACCCCTCGTTCCATGCAGAAGCTGATCGAGAAGCGCCTCGCCGGCCGCGAGCTCTTCAGCGTTGAGTGCACCGGCCTCGCCCTCCCACTCGGTGACGCCTCGCAGTCCCTCTCGGACCCGAAGTCGGCGCTCGGCGGCCTCGGAGAGCCAGGCGCTGAAGGAAACACCGTCCTCGCTGGCGGCTGCATCGGCAGCGGCAGCCACGTCGGCGTCAATGGAAACTGATCGTTTCACCACACTCATGACCACACGGTAGTACCGCTGGTGCCACCGCACCTGCCATGCACGGATCATTCGCGCTCCCTGGACGGGGACTCACCAGCGCACCCTGCCACACAGCGATCCATCAGAGCCCCGCCGACAAGCTGTCGCGCCTGTCCCAGCGGCGCCAGATCGACGGGAATGGGCGCCGCAGGTCCGCTTGATATCACCTGGTTCGAATTCAGCCGCCCGTAGGATGGCGTCCTGGTCCGTGGCAGGAGCACTGCAGCCCGCCTGGGATATCGACGGGCGAGAAGGTCTTTGGTGGCCGATCACCCCGGGGCGGGGGCAGATCCAGCAATCAACTGAGGGACGGCATGAGTGAAAGTGACGCCAAGGTTGTGGATCTCGATGGCACACCCGCACAGGCGACGTTGCTGGCTGAGCGCCTCGCGGATTGGCTCCTCGACGAGGGCATAGTCGAACCGAACCCTCAGCGAGATGCGCTATGGCAGCCCTCAGAATGGGTGCCGGGTCCGCACTGGCGGAAGGCTGTTGCCGAACCTCGCGACGCCGAACTTCGCGACGGTGGCCACTCCTGGCACGACAGAACAAGCTGGGTTGGATTCGCCAATCGTGGCGTCGACCTGATTACCGAGCGGCGCGTGCACGATCCGGGTGGCAACTTTGAGTCTCCGCCATGCCCGATCTGTCGCACTCCGGCGGACTTTGACCGTTACGTCGAGTTGATCGAGGTCTGGCTCGATGGGCCCGAACCGAGGCTCCTGTGCTCACGTTGTCGTAGCGAGTGCCTCATCGGTGACTCGCGGTGGCGATTCGGCTTTGCTGTCGGCAACTTCGCTGTCCGCTTCAACAACTGGCCGATCCTCGACGACGCCTTCGTCGATGAGATCGCCCGACTCCTCTCGGGCCGCTGGACGTTGATCCTCGGC
>JAUTXN010000324.1 GCA_030838045.1 Acidimicrobiaceae bacterium | reverse complement strand
GCCCACAACCCCAGACGCGGATATATGCGCTCGACAGCAGGTAGATCTCAGGCAACCGTCGGACGTGATGGACGACTGACCACTTGCGGGAACGCAAGGGGTTGAGAGCCCTGAGCGCCGCTGGCCTGGGGTTTTCCACTGCGCACGGGCGTCGAGATCGTGGCTATTTTGGACAAATCCAGCAAGTTCGACGTAGCCAACGTAGCCAGAATGGCTACGTTTACGGTCTTACACACTCCGGGCGAGCCACCTGCCGAGAGCGCACATAGGCTTTGAGCAGGGATTTTAGGGTGGGCCGTAGAGGACTCGAACCTCTGACCCCTTGCGCGTCATGCAAGTGCGCTACCAACTGCGCCAACGGCCCGTTCGAGCCGATGGTAGCAGCCGACCTCCTGCGCAACCGGCCTTACATCGTCTCGATGAGGCTGCTGCTGTCGCTTCCCCGGAGCAGGTTCTTGAGGAGCTTCCCTGTTGCATTCCGCGGCAGCCGGTCGGTGCGGAACTCGACGTACGCCGGCACTTTGAAGTCGGCCAGCTTCTCCCGCACCCACGCCCGCACCGCGTCCTCGGTCAGGCCCGACCCGGCCGGAATCTGGACCACCGCCTTGACCTCCTCCCCCAGCACCGGGTGGGCCACGCCGATCACGGCCGCGTCCAGCACTCCCGGATGCTGGACCAACCGATCCTCTATTTCCACGCAATACACGTTCTCGCCGCCTCGGATGATCATGTCCTTGGCCCGGTCCGTCACGAACAGGTAGCCCTCCTCGTCGAGGTAGCCGATGTCCCCGGTATGCAGCCACCCGTCGGTCACGACCTCGGCCGATTCCACCGGCCGGCCCCAGTAGCCCGGCATGATCTGGGCCCCCTTCAGCCAGATCTCTCCCGCCTCACCCGGCCCGAGCACGGCCCCGGAAGCACCCGCAGCACCCGCAGCACCCGCAGCACCCGCAGCCCCGGACGTGGCCACGATCCGTATCTCGACGCCGGGCACGGGCCGGCCCACCGACTCGGGCCGGTCGGCCAGCTCCGGGCCCGAGTTGACGGTGACGGTCGAGGCCGACTCGGTCAGGCCATAGGCGTTGCGGACCATCGCCACGTTCCGGAACGTATCGCGGACCCCTTGCTGCAGACGGCTGCCCGAGGGCGATCCCCCGTACGCCACCGTCCGCACCGACGACAGGTCGAACTGACGCCGGGCCGGATGCTCGACCACTCGGGCCACCATCGTGGGAACGGTGGTGAACACCGTCACCTTTTCGTCCTGCATCAGCCGCAGCGCCTGCTCGGGGTCGAAACGACCCACGGTCAGGACGATCCTCACCCCCGCCGCCATCCCCAGCACGATGCCCGAATGGCAGCCCGAGGCATGGAACAACGGTGAGGTGATGAGCGCCACGGGCTGCCCCCCGCCGCCCAGGTCGTTGTTGCCCCACATCATGGAGGCGGCAACGGTCATGTAGAAGGTGTTCTGGACGTTGGCGATCATCATCCGGTGCGTCGAGACGGCCCCCTTGGCCCGCCCGGTCGTACCGCTGGTGTACAGGATCACCGCCGGGTCGTCCTCCGCGATGAGCGCCGCGGGCATGTGGTGTGTGGGCTCGGTCAGCAACGAGGTGAAGGGCCGCACCGCCACCCGGCGCCGGGCGGCAGAGCCAACCACCGACGGATCGGCATCGATGAGGTACACCGCCTCCAACTCGGGCAACTCGTCGAGCCGGTCGGCCACCCGGGCGAAACGGTCCCGGTCCGCCACCAGCACCTTGGCGCCGGAGTCGGCCAGCCCGTAAAGGATCTCGTCCGCCTTCCACCAACCATTCAGACCGACCAGCACCGCCCCCATATCGACGGTGCCCCAGAAGGTGTGCACCCACTCGGGATTGTTGGCCGAAAGAATGGCCACACGGTCACCGTGCCCGACCCCGATGCCGGCCAACGTCGCCGACACCGAGTTCGACGTCTCGACGACAGCCTGAAACCCGATCCGCCGCTCACCGTGGACCAGGTGGATGACCTCGTTTTCACGTTCCAAGCCCAGCGCCGCCAACGTCCGCAACGACTTCGCCCGGTTCTTGTAGACCTGCGTCGGGATACCCCGGACGTCCTCCTCGACCAACTCGAAGAAACCCTCGGGTCCCGTCAGCGCCTCCTGCACCTCGATGCTGTTGGGCACGACTTCCCCCCACCGTTTCCAGGCCATCGAGGCATCCTATGAGCGTCGCCCGACGCTGCTTGGTGACCGTCGGGTAGATTTCGGCGGTGCCCGGACCTCCTGGCGCGGCACCGGGGGAGCTCCTTCGTTCCGCCGCTCGCGCCATCCACGCCGAACGGGACCACGACCGGCTGCTCTCGTGGGTCGCCAACTCGCTGGCCGCGGCCACCCAGGCCGCCCTGGCCGGCCTGGCCGTCGATGTCGACACCAGGCCCCGGCGCTGGGTGATGGCCAACAACAGCATCCGGGATCTCGCCGTAATCGGCGACCCCCACTCCCTCCCCCAGCTGGCCCCGATCCTGCGGGGCGAGCGCCCCGGTCTCACCGACGACGAGCACTTGCGGCGCCTCCTCGCCCTCCAGTCCGTCATCGTGGTGGCCATCCCTCGGGCCGATCACGGCGTCCACGGCCTCGTCGTCCTGGGCTGGCTGCCCAATGAGCTCCCCCCGCCCGGCGCCCTCGCCACCGCCGAATCCCTCATCACCCACCTCGCCGTGGCCCTCGACAACCAGGTCGCCATGGCCGACCTCGAAGCGGCGCAGCGCGACGTCGTCCACAAGCTCCAGGAGGCGGTCCGCCCGCCCACGCCCATGGTGCCCCAGACCGAGCTCGGCGTGTTCTACCTGGCCGCCGACCAGCAGGCGTCGACCGGCGGCGACCTGTACGACTGGGTCTTGCTGCCCGATGGGACACTTCACCTGGCAGTGGTCGATGTGATGGGTAAAGGGGTAGCCGCTACCAAGGACGCCGTCGCGGTCACCCACGCCCTGCGCTTGTTGGTCCTCGACGGGGTGCCGCTCGACCGGGTAGTCGCCCGGGCCGACGCTCTGGTCACAGCCCAAAACCCCGAGTTGGTCGCGACCCTCATGATCGGCCGGTATGACCCCGCGACCGGCACCCTCCAACTGGCGGGTGGCGGCCACCCGCCACTCTTGGTCATCTCGGGAGGGCAGGTGCGCCTGATCGACGTGGGCGGTATCCCCATCGGCTTTCCTTCGGCCGGATCGGATGGCGTCGTCACGGTCCAACTGGCCCGATCCGACACCGCGGTCTTCTACACCGACGGCCTGATCGAAGCGACCAAGGACATCGTCAAGGGCCTCGAAGCACTGACCCGCTTCGCGGCCGAAACGATCGGCTACCCCGCCGCTCCCCTCGCCCGGGCACTGGTGGAACGTTCGCTGGCCGGGGCGATGCGCAACGACGACTCGCTGGCTCTCGTCCTGCGTCGCCGTTCGCCGCCCTCGGCGACCGCCCGCAAACCGCTGTCGGCCCTCGAGTACCGCTTCTCGCCATCGACCGCCGCAGTTCCACTGGCCCGCCACCTCCTCGAGGACTGGCTGGTGCGGGTCCCGGTCGAGGCCCACGAGGCGGCCGACCTGTTGCTGGTGGCGTCGGAACTCGCGGCCAACGCGGTGCGACACGCCACCGGCCAGCAGGGGAGCATCTTGCTGCGGGCGTCGGTGCAGGGCTCCGACGTCATGTTGGAGGTCGAGGACGACGGTGGGGAACCGGTCGTCCTGCCGGGGCCGGCCGACGAGCTGCCCTCGGGCATGGTGGAGCGGGGCCGAGGGCTGTTCCTCGTTCGCGCCCTGGTGGACCAACTCGACTCGGAAGTCGTCGAGGGCCGCACCATCGTCCGGGCGGTTCGGCGATCGATCGTGGCTGGTCTCTAGGTGTGCTGAATTTCCGGTGTGTACACCCCGGAAATTCAGCACACCAAGCCCTTAGGCAGGGACGTTGTCGTTGCCCGGAGCCTCCTCCTCGGGACCCTCCTGGTCGTCCTCGAAGAACTCTGGCTCGTCCTCCTCCAGATGGGTGCGCTCGTTCAGGTGGTGGCGGGCCTCCTTGATCTCCCCCTCGAGATCGTCCAGCCGCTCGGTGTCCTGCTTGACGGTCGCGTCTTCGTCCATGCGGGCGTTCTACCCCGAGCGAGCGTGCTCACTACCATCGCCGCGTGTTCGCCTACGTCAACGGATCGGTGGTCGACGAAGCGGACGCCGCCATCGATATCTTCGACCATGGGTTCACCGTGGGCGACGGCGTCTTCGAAACGATCGCACTGCGCCAGGGGACGG
The DNA here is from genome assembly GCA_030838045.1 of Acidimicrobiaceae bacterium. Taxonomy (GTDB): domain Bacteria; phylum Actinomycetota; class Acidimicrobiia; order Acidimicrobiales; family Palsa-688; genus JALYXV01. The sequence goes on along the minus strand of JAUTXN010000324.1, from coordinate 11,713 downwards.
CGTTCGCGGTCACCCGCCACCTCACCCGCATGGTTCGTTCCGCGATCCGCCTGGGCCTGCCCCGCCCCGAGTTGCAGGAACTCCTCCAGGCCGTCGATCTGATCGTCTCCGCCAACCCGGAGCTCGCCTGGGGTGCCATCCGAGTCACCTACACCTCCGGTCCGGGAACGGTCGGCTCGGGACGAACGGGACTGGCGGCGACGACCGTGGTGGCCGCTCGCGAGATGGCGCCCCACGACAGTCTGGCCGAGGTCATCACCGTGCCCTGGCCCCGCAACGAGCGGGGCGCCCTGGTGGGAGTGAAGACCACGTCGTACGCCGAGAATGCCCTGGCGCTTGCCGACGCCCACCGCCAAGGCGCCACCGAGGCGATCTTCGCCAACACCAAGGGCAACTTGTGCGAGGGGTCCGGCACCAACGTCTTCGTGGTGATCAACGGCCAGCTGGTGACCCCGCCCCTGTCCGCCGGGTGCCTGGCCGGCGTTTCCCGGGGCCTGGTCATCGAGGGCTGCGGCGTCGACGTGGACCAGCGTGACGTCCCCCTCGAGGTGCTCTACATGGCCGACGAGGCCTTTCTCACCTCGGCAACTCGCGATGTGCAACCGATCCGGTCGGTGGATGGGCGCGGTGTCCCGAGCTGCCCGGGGCCGGTGACCGAACGGGTGGCCGCGGCGTATGCCGCCCTTCTGGCCGCCGACCCTGACCCGGCACCGACCGACGCCTACAGTCGCTGACATGTTGGGCTACCTCCCGAGCCCGCCGTCCAACGGCATCAGCATCGGGCCGTTGCGACTTCACATGTACGGGTTCCTCATCGTGGCGGGGGTGTTCGCCGCCGTGTGGCTGTCCGACCGGCGGTGGCGGGCGCGGGGGGGCGAGGCGGGGACTTTCTCGGCCATCGCATTGTGGGGCGTGCCCGGCGGGCTGATCGGCGCTCGGATCTATCACGTCGTGACGGACTACGAGCTGTACACCCATCACCCGTTCGATGCGCTGAAGATCTGGCAGGGCGGCCTCGGCATCTGGGGGGGCATCGCCGGGGGCACGCTGGCGGCGTGGATCTATGTGCGCCGCCATGACCTGGACTTTCCCGCCATCATGGACGCCGTCGCCCCAGCGCTACCGCTGGCCCAGGCGATCGGGCGGTGGGGCAACTACTTCAACCAGGAGCTGTTCGGCCGGCCGACCACGCTGCCGTGGGGCCTGAAGATCGACGCCGTCAACCGGCCGGCGGCATTCGCCCAGTCGGCGACGTTCCATCCGACGTTCCTGTACGAGAGCCTCTGGGACCTTGCGGTGGTGCTGCTCGTCCTGTGGATCGAGAAGCACGTACGGCTGCGCAAGGGGTACCTGTTTGCGGTGTACGTGGCGCTGTACACATTCGGGCGTTTCTTCACCGAGTACATGCGGATCGACTTCGCCCACAAGATCCTCGGGCTGCGGATCAATGACTGGATCAGCGTGATCATCTTCGTGGTGGCGACGACGCTGGTCCTGCGCAAGGGCCTCCTGAGGCGGGGGGCGGAGCCGGCGGGGCCCGACGGCGGCGGTGCGGGCGATGTCAGCGTCGAGGACCCCGAGCGCGAATGGGCCCGAGTGGCGGTCGGAGCGTCGGGTTCGGTGGCAAGCGCGGACGGCGAGACACTCGCCGAGAGCATCCGCCCGCTCAGCGAGGACGAAGCGCCCGCGCCGCGTGTCGCTTCCGACCCAACCGAGGTGGAGGCGGCGGCACCCGAACCCATCGCCCCGGCGCCCGAACCCATCGCCCCGGCGCCCGAACCCCTCAGCGCAGAGGCGGTGCCCGCCACACCGGAGCCCCTTGCGCCGGCCATGACCGCGGCTGAGCCCTCGACACCTGAGCCCGCCGGTGCCGTCGTCGAAACCCCGCCGGCGACGGCTGAACCGGTCGAGCCTCAGACCGCGGGGCCCGACGCCGAGGGGCCTGGCCAACCCCCCGTCGTCTCCGGCTAGCCCAGCCGCAGGCTCTGGGCGATCTGGTCGAAGACGGCCGGAACGCCTGCGGTATTGGTCTCGCTCACCATCTCGATGAGCAATGAGCGACCCCCGACGATCAGCACGAGGGTCTCGACGACCACGGGCTGTTTGTGGCTGACCAGGCTGGAGTCGAGCTTCAGCGCCGGGCCGACCGGCAGCTGCACACCGCTCACGGCCACGTTCTTGATCTTCAGTTTGGCGGCCGCCGAGATGGCGTTCACCGTGGCTGCCGACAGGTCCTTCACGCCGGGGGTCGAGAAACTGATCACCGACACGAAGGCGTGCGGTGCCACCGGCTGATAGGCGAACAACCGGATGGCCGACTTGCCCGCAACAGCGCCTTCGGCTTTCAACAGGGCCTCCAGCGCCGGGGCGTCCCCGGCGAAGCGGTTGATCTCGTCCTCGAGCGTGAGGGGGTCGGCCGCCGGGCTCGTCCAGCTGCTCGGCACCGCGAGGGTGAGTGGGTCGACCGGCTCGGTCAGGATCTTGGTGTCGTTCGGCCCCGGACGAGCCGAATAGGGAAGCGTCGTCGGAGCAACCACCGGCGTCGGCGATTGGACGGTCGTCGACGACGCCTTCGAGTGACGCAACGCCAGCACGACGCCGAGCGTCGCGACACACACGATGATCACCGCCAGGACGAACACGCCGCGAATGACGCTGGGTGCCTTCGGAGCCTTTTCCATGGACTGAAGCAGCTAACTGCACCCTTCGTCGCGGCCACGGGACTCTACCTTCGGAGGCGCCAGGTCCGTGGCCGCCCCATCGGGCCAAGCGAAAAATCGCCCGGTAGCGGCGAACGGGTGCGCGAAGCTCCCCGGGAGGAGGCCACATGCGGATATTCCAGGTTGACGCCTTTGCCACCGAGCCGTTCCGGGGCAACCCGGCGGCCGTGTGCCTGCTCGAGACCAGCCGCAGCGACCAGTGGATTCAGTCGGTCGCGGCGGAGATGAACCTGGCCGAGACGGCCTTCATCGCTCGGCTGGACGATGGGTTCGGCCTGCGGTGGTTCACGCCCACGGTCGAGGTGGATCTCTGTGGCCATGCGACGCTGGCATCGGCCCACGTGCTCTGGGAGGTCGGCGAAGCCCAGCCCCGGCTGGACTTCCACACCCGAAGCGGGCTCCTCAGCGCCGAGCGCACCGAGAGCGGAATCCGCCTCGATTTCCCGGCCGATCCGGTCACCGCCGTCGACCCGCCGACCGGGCTGGCCACCACGCTCGGGGCCGAACCGGTGCAGGTCGGGCGGGGCCGCTCGTTCTACCTGGTCGAACTGGCCGACGGCGCCACCGTTCGGGCCCTGGCGCCCGACATCGCCGCCATCGCGGCGCTGGACGCGAGTGGTGTGATCGTCACCGCGGCCGGCGATGGCCAGTCCGACTTCGTCTCCCGCCTGTTCGCCCCCGCGCTCGGCATCGACGAGGATCCGGTGACGGGCGCCGCCCATTGCTGCCTGGCACCGTTCTGGGAGGCCAAGTTGGGGCGAAGCACGATGGTCGGTTACCAGGCGTCGGCCCGGGGCGGTTTCGTGGGCGTCGAAGTCGCGGGCGACCGGGTCCTCTTGAGCGGCCAGGCGGTGACGGTCCTGCGAGGCGAACTGCTGGCGTAGCTCGAGCTCCGGCCGGACCCAGGTCACTCCCTCGGGCCGTAGCAGGCGACCAGTTGCTCCCCGAGGCGGGCCAGCGCCGCCCTGACCTCAACAGGGCCGTCGACCTCGATGCGCCGGCCGTAGCGCACCAGCTCGGTGGCGGCCACACCGGCGTTGGGAAAAGTTGCCGTGTACCGCGGCCATTCCCCACCGGCACTTTCGGCGGGCTGCGGCTGGAGATTGGCCCAGCGCCCCAGGGCCGCGGAAACGAAGCGGACCGCCCCGGCCTCGATCCGCAACTCCACCGTCACCCCCTCGGCGTAGGTCCGGGCGGGGAAGTCGGTCTGTACCTTCTCCCATGCCTCCGCCAGGTCGAAGTCATCGGGTCGCTCGACCGGCTCGTCGGTGACCGCCACGGCCTGGACGCGCGACACCCGGAAGGTCCGCAGGCCGGCCTCGACGCCTGCCAGCAGGTACCAGGTCCCTCCTTTGGACACCAGGCCGTAGGGGTGGACGCGACGCATCGCGGGCTCCTGGCGCGGCTTGGCGTAGGTGATGTCGACTTGGAGCCCGGCGAGCACGGCCCTGCGCAGTTCGACCAGGTTGGGCGGCTGTTCGTTGCTCCGGCCCCATCCGACCGGGTCCACGAGCACCGCGGTGTTGGCGGCCTCGGCCTGCTCCCGGAACGGCGCGGGCAGCGCCGCCATCAACTTGCGCAGCGCCGACTTGACGCCGGGCTCGACCCCGACGCCGACCAGGGCGTGGGGCCCGGCGACGAGGAACAGGGCCTGGGCCTCCTCGGCGGTCAACCCCGACAGGTCGATCTTGTGACCGCCGAGCAGGGCCCATCCGCCGCCGCGGCCGCGCTGGGGGTAGACCGGCACTCCCGCCCCACTCAGGCCTTCCAGATCGCGCCGGATGGTCCGCTCCGAGCACTCCAACCGCTCGGCCAGGTCGGATACGGTCATCTGGCCATGGGTCTGGAGCAACAGCACGATGGCCACCAGACGATCAGCCCGCATGGGTGCCAAGGTACTCAAACAAATAGGTCAGAAGCTGTCCTATTCGTGGACGTAGCGTTGACTTCGACACCAGGCACCGACCATGGAGGCCACCATGACCAGCTCCGACCCCCGCACGTTGCTCTACCGCAGCTTCGACCAGGCCGCGGGCGTGGTGAACGGCGTCTCCCCGCAACAGCTGGCGCTGCCCACCCCCTGCAGCGAGTTCGACGTGGCGGGCCTGCTTCGGCACCTCGTCGGTGTCGGCAGGCGCATCACCAGCGTGGGCCGGGGCGAACCCCAGGAAGGAAAGCTGATGGTCCCGAGCGACATCGCCGAGGACGGGTGGGGCCCCGCCGTCGATGCGACCCGCCGAGAGACGGTGGCCGTGTGGGCTGACGATGCGGTGCTGGAACGCAAGATGGAACTGCCGTTCGGCACCTTCGCCGGCGCGACGATCGCCGCCATTTACACCATGGAGCTGACGGCGCACAGCTGGGATCTGGCATCGGCCACCGGCCAGTTGGACGCGCTGGACGACGACTTGGCCGAGGCCAGTCTGTCCGTGGCGGCGGGCATGTTGCCGCCCGATCAACGGGGCGGATTCATCCCCTTTGCCGGTGTGATCCCCGTTGCCGAGGACGCTTCGCCGTACGACCGGTTGGCCGGCTTCCTCGGCCGCCAGATCGCCTAGACACCTCGAATGATTGGCCGCAGATGTGCGGCCTGGCGCTGCCAGGGGCGTCGCGGCTCCTAAGCTCGGGGGTATGGGTCCCTGGGACGGCGTGGAGGTCGACTCCGACGGCGACGAGCTGCTCGACTGGTTGTGGGACCTCCCGGACCGATACGACGTCGGGATTGAAGACGACCCGGAGCCGGCCTTCGCCGACCCCGCCGCGACCCTGGCGGTCGGTGCGGTCGGCGCCGGTGGGGCGGCGGGCGTGCGCAAGCATCTCCGCGCTGCAGGTGAGCCCCGGGCAACGGTCTTGGACGACACGGTGGCCGTGGAGCAGGTCGCGCCCGCGGCTGACACCGCCGACGACGACTATGAGTTCGACTACGACGCCGCGTTCACCCCGGCCATGTCGGCCGAGCCCCGGCCTCCCCGGTTCACGACCAGGGAGCTGGCGGCGGCAGCGGCGGTGCTGGTGGTCGTCGTGGCCGGTGCCGGCCTCGGGTACTCCTTGTTCAGCAAGGGTTCCGGCAAGGGCTCCAAGCCGTCCAACCTGGCCATCGGTACGCCCTCGACGACCGCGACAACCCTCGTGTTGAACTCCATACCGCCGGTGACCCTCCCCACGACGGTTGACACCACTCCGACCACGGGCCCGCCGGTGACCGCCACGCCGCCCGCCAGCGTCCCCGGAGTCCTCCCGGCCGACACGACCACGACCGCCCCGCAGCGCTGCGTGGTCCACATGGCAATGATCCTTCCCATGGTGGCTGATCAAGCCGACCCGACGAGTACGACCACGACGACCGTGCCGGCCACCACTACTACGACCCTGCCGACGACCACGACCGCCCCGCCCACCACAACGACCCAGCCACCGCCGACCACGCCTCCGCCGACCACCCTGCCGCATCCTCCGCCGACCACGCGCCCGCCCGCGCCGCCGACCACGGCCCGCTGCCACTAACTGGGATCCCAGCCGGGTCCAACTATCGCGTGGACCGCGAAATTTTCCCCGTCAACGTTGATGCAGAGCGGGGAGCAGTGGCGAACAGAAGGTGTGTCAGCTGTGGTCGGGACAGCGATTGCCGTGCTCGGGTGGCAACAGACCGACCCCCCGTCGCCGTCCTGCATCCCTCCGTGGGTTGGCTCGCTGGCCGCGGCACCCATGCCCGGCCCAACCCCGGTACCGCTGCCGGTCGACGCCACCGAGTCGGGTCCGGTCGGTCAGTTCCTGGGCCCGCCTGAAGGCGGGCGGACTAGAGTTTCAGGCGTGGACACGGGGGATGGGCTCCTCGTAGCCAGACTGGCTGCGGGGGACGAAGAGGCGATCGCCGAGGTCTACGACCGCTACGCCCCGTTCCTCTATGGGCTGGCCCGGCGGGTCACGGGCGACCGCAACTCGGCCGAAGATGTCGTCCAAGAGGTGCTCACGACCCTCTGGACCCATCCCGAACGGTTCGATCCTTCCCGTGGATCGCTTCGGGCGTTCCTCGGCGTCCAGGCCCATCGTCGAGCCGTGGATGTCGTCCGGCGGGAGGTCCGCCGGACCACGCACGAGAGTCGACAGCAGGCCCTGGACCCGACCGCGGGCGAGCCGTTCCCCGATGCCGTCGAGTCCATCGGATTGGTCGACATCGTCCGCCAGGCAATAAGCCGGCTACCCGCGGCCCAGCGCCGCGCGGTCGAGCTGGCGTACTTCGAAGGTTGCACCCAGCGCGAGCTAGCCTCGGTACTGGGAATACCTGAAGGCACGGCAAAGTCCCGATTGCGCTTAGCCCAGGCCAAACTCAGCGAATGGCTGGCTCCCCACTTGTTGGAGATGGCATGACATCGCAAAGCCCACCCGGCCGACCCCTCGAGGAGTTGCGGTACGCGCTCGCCGAGGCCGACACCCACCGGCCACCCGTTGCCCTGCGCACACGCGTCATCGAGGCTGCAGAGGCGGGCCGCCCGCCCGGGCTGGCGGCCGGAACCGATACGGCCATCACCCCGATCGAGGCCTATCGCCGGACGATGGTGTCGTTCGACTCAGTCCTGTCGGACCTGTCCGAGGCCGAATGGCACACCCCCGTCCTGCGGGACCTCGACATCCAAGGCCTGGTGGGCCACCTGATAGGCGTCGAGCGCCAACTCCACGCCGCGCTCGGCATCGGACCCGACATGGTCACCGACGCCGACCACGTGGAGTCCACGCAAGCCGACGCCCACGCCCAGACCGGCCGACCCACCGCGGACACCCATGCCGAGTGGCTCGACCTGTCGGCCGCAACCGTGGCGCACGCCTCCGGCTTGGACCGCCAGGGTTTGGCCTCTCTCATCGCCATGCACCTGTTCACGACCTCGGTGGAGCGCATGCTCGTGATTCGGTCATTCGAGACATGGACCCATGAGGAAGACATTCGCCGCGCGACCGGTCGGCCGTTGGCCGCTCCCGACTCCGCCCGGCTGCGGCTGATGACCGAGACCGCGGTGTCGGCCCTGCCTGCGGGTCTGGCGATGATCGCCCGACCCCGGCCCAATCGCACCGCCCGGATGGTGCTGACGGGCCCCGGAGGTGGAACGTGGCAGGCCTCGTTGGATCGAGGTGTGCCGGGCGAAACCGACGTTCGGATCATCGCCGACGCCGTTTCGTTCTGCCGGATGGTCGCCAACCGAATGACGCCGGCCGACATCGAAGCGGTCGTCACCGGGGATGAGGCGCTGGCGGCCGACGTATTCGCCGGCGCCCAGGCCCTCGCCCTCGATTAGACCGGCTCTCGGGCCGTCAGGACTTGGCCGAGAAGACCCGAACGCAGTCCGAACCGTGCGCCCCGGCGGCGGTGTCGTCGGACTTGGCCGGCCGGTGGAGTACCGCCTTGGTCGGCTGGACCGAGACGGTGTTGTCACCGTCGCCGGTGCCCGAGGACTCCGTCACCATTGCGTCGACGATGAGGCTGTAGCCGCCCGGCTCGGTCGGCGGCCACAACACGCTGACGAGCGGTCGGGCCACGGCATTGGCTACGGTGCTGTTGCCAGGGTGGACGACCAACTGATCAGGCTCGGCCCAGTCGACGACGAGCTGCACGCTGTGGGGCCGGCCGTCTGACCCGACCGTCAGGAAAAAAGCCACCGAGCCGTGACGGTCGATCTCCTCCCGCAGGCTCGCCAGGTCGACTGAAACGCTCATGCTTCCGAGCGTACCCGCAGGCGGCGTCGGGGCTGGCCGCATCCAGTGGATCCCCCCGTCGCCGGTCGGGGCGTCCGGCGGGGCCTTTCCCCAGACTCCCGTTCGGAATGGCGAAGATCTGCAAGGCGTTGTGCTTGGCATGATGCGAGCCATTTGGAACGGCGCCACGATCGCCGAGAGTGACGACACCGTGCAGGTCGAGGGCAACCACTACTTCCCGCTCGGCGCCGTCGCCGAGGGGTACCTCCAGGAGAGCGACACCCACACGGTGTGCTCATGGAAGGGCACGGCCAGCTACTTCGACGTGGTCGTCGGCGGGCAGACCAACCCCGACGCCGCCTGGTACTACCCCGACCCGATGGCGGGCGCCGAGAGCGTGGCCGGCCGAGTGGCGTTCTGGCACGGCGTCCAGGTCGAGGCGACGGCGGGAGCGTCGCAGTAGCGATCTAGGCTGAAGCATGACTTCCGCGATGGGGACGTCCACCAACCGCCCGCGTCACACGATCGCCGTAGGCGAGAGCCTGCCCGCGATGTCGTTCCCGCGGGTGGGCGCATCCGGCACGGTCTCGTGGAGCCAAGGCCCGATGGCGTCGGTCGTATTCGTACCGCACCCGGACCGGTGCCGGGAGTGCGCCGAGTACGTGGCCCGGCTCGGCGCCGCGGCCGAGGGCCTGCGGGACTGGGCGACTCGACCCATGGTCGTGGTGGGCGGAGGCGACGCGACTGAGACGGTGCTCGACCCCGCCGCGGCCCCGCCGGGCGTCCTCGTGCTGGCCGATCGCGACGGTGCCGGTCGGTCCCGCCTCGGGATCGGCGACGATGAGGCGGTCGTCGTTCAGGCGGACCGGTGGGGGGCGGTGTACGCCGTGGAAACCGTCGGACGGGCGGGCGACCACGAGGCCGTTCTCCCGACAGCTGACGATCTGGTCGGTCTGGCGAAATTCATCGACATCCAGTGTCCTGAATGCGGCATTCCTAGCAAGGAATGGTTGGGTTCCAGCCCCTTTCCGCTTGGCTGAGCAGGCGGGAAATGACGCCTTTTAGGAGCGAAGCAGCCGAATAGCGCCTACCAACGGGTAGGGTTGCGTCGATATTCCCTGCGGAAGGAGAGCCATCGACCCACATTGCTGAGCGTTCTGTGCACGTAGCACGGCTTCGCTCGCTCGAGACACCACCAGAGCACGACGCCCGAATGGGCGCACGACCCGAGGAGTCGACATGCGAGGACGAGCACGCCTTGTCTTTTCTGCAGTCACCGTGGGCGGCATTTGTGCCGCCTTCGTCGCGCCAAACGCCAGTTTGGCAGCTATATCCGCCACACATACGGCCCCGAGCAAGTCACGGGCCCCGATACGAGTAATCCGATCGTCCCGCCCTTTTGCGGGTAAGCGGTCCGCATTCCCGGCAAATCCGCCGGTGATGCTCCCGCAGGTAGCCCTGATTGATTTCGTGGCACCTGCAGGTGTTGCGTCTCCCCCCGCGGCACCGCCCGTAACACCAGCCGCGCCCGCGGTTGCGGCGGCGCCGGTTCCGGCCGCGGCGCCGGTTCCGCCCGTGGCGCCGGTTCCTGTCCGAACGGTGGCACCGGCCCGGGCCCGAGCACAATCGGCAGCGATAGGAGCTGCGGGGAGTTCGCCCGGAGGTGTTTGGGCGTGTATTCGGCAAAAGGAGTCGGGCGGCAATTACGCCACGAATACGGGCAATGGTTATTACGGCGCTTACCAGTTTTCCGAAAGCACCTGGTTGAGCATCGGAGGAACCGGTTACCCGAATCAGGCTTCGCCGGCCGTACAGGACGCCATGGCCCAACGGCTGCAGCAGCGCTCCGGATGGGGGCAGTGGTCCACCCACTCCATGTGCGGGGTGTAGAGGTCGGCAACGGTCGCTGGCGGTAGCGACCGGCCACGAGCGGCGAACGGGACAGGTCGGTGCACCCAAAGCGGGCACCGGGCTGTCCCGCCGCCGGTTCTCCGGTCTGGGGTTTAACGCCTCAGGCGAGCCGCGAGGAAACCCTGATCCGGGACTCGCTGACTCCGTCGAAAAGGCGGAGGGCGGCCCGGCACATCGCGTGGGCGACTTCCCTCGGGCAACAGATCACTACCGGGCGGTGCCGGCGCGGTTCGCATTCGAGCGCGGCCTCCCAACGTGAGCGCACGGACGCGCGTCGCAGTTAGTCCTCGCGGCTGGCTCCGCGGCCGACTTGAGCCGCGGCGCCGGGTTGCCGAGCGGGCTGGCGGTCGGAGGCGGTGTGTCGAAACTGCGTCGATCACGCGCTGATGCGCGTCCGCCGGCGCCGGGCGAGCCAGGCCCTGCGGATCCGGTCCCGCTCCTCCTCGGAGGTGCCACCCCAGACTCCGGCCTCCTGGTTGGTCTCGATTGCGAACCGCAGGCACGCTTCTCGTACCGGGCACGTCCGGCAAACGGCCTTGGCGGCCTCGATGTGTTCGACGGCGTCGCCCGTGCGCCCTATTGGGAAGAACAACTCTGCGCTGGCCGCCTGGCAGGCGGCGCGATCACGCCAAGGATTGCCGTCGGCATCGGTCGCGAGCACGGACATCATGTCCATGGCCACGCGCTTGTCGATCGCCGCTCGGCCGCCGGGAACGCGGTCGGCCGCACCGCTCGAGCTCGCATCATTGCGACTCACCACGGCGACGTCGCTCCGATCGCGTCGGTCGTCTCGCACTTCAGGCGTCGCTGACCGAAGCCTCGCACGGGAACTCCCAACTTCCGCAGCATGGCGATGCCCATCTCTCACCCTTTGTCGCGTTCCAAATGACGCTGCCGGGGTCTGGGGCAGTTGCGAGATTTATCCAAGAATGGATCTGGCCCGACGACCGGGGCCACTCGTCCAGCTATTTCAAAGCACCTCTATGCTACGAGAGGCGTCCATCAGGCGACAAAAAAAAGGCTGCTCGCCGAAGAGGATTTAACATCGTAGCAACAGTTTGGCCCCGGCCGGGGACGGCGCCGGCCGGCGACGCCGACCCGTAGCTGAGAAGTCCCGAGCCGTGGTCCAGGGCCTCGGCCGAGCTGGCTGGGAGCTCGGCCGGGCGGGCTTGGGAACTACGCGATCTTCCCTGCTTGGGTCGCCGATTGCCGATTGGTCCCGGCGGGGTGGCAGCTACGACTGGCGTTCCGAGCGGCTGACCCGCCAGCGGGATCGTCGACCGGTTCCGCCATCGGTGGCGGTCGCCGGGGAAGCGCCCACTCGACCGCGTACTCCTCGGCGTCGTCGTCGCCCGCCGATGCGTGTGCCGCCACGTCCCACTCGTCAGGTGAGCGGA
>JAUTXN010000303.1 GCA_030838045.1 Acidimicrobiaceae bacterium | reverse complement strand
CACCACCGGTGGGGATGGCCAGCGGCGGCACATCTTGGGTGCGGCACTGGGAGAGCTGCGGGGCCAGAGCTCGCGACAGACCGTCGTCGCCTGCCGCCAGGACGAACGCGGCCGTGGGCGCCACGGCAACCGCGGTCAGGGCACACCCGGCGGTGGGATTGTCGTCGAGCGCTTTTACGACCGCCGTCAGGTCGTCAGCAAGAGTGAACGGCGAGGTTGGCTGCACCACGACAAGGATCTCGGTCCGGCCGTCCGACCAGCAGGCCAAGGCATGTTCGACAACCGCGTCGATCGGCGTGTCGGCGGCCGCCAGCCGAGCCGGCCGAAGGCCTGGCACCTCGGCTCCCGCCGCCCGCGCCTCGTCGGCGTAGCTCTGGCTGTCGGTTGACACCAGCACCCGACCGAAGGCCTGTCGACCGGTTCTGATCGCCCGAGCCAGCAGAGTGGAACCGTCGAGCACCTGGATGTTCTTGTCGGGGATTCGAGTCGAGCCGGAACGGGCCGGGACCAGGCAGAGGACGCGCCGGTCAACGGCCGCCATCGAGGTCGAGGTCGAGATCGAGGTCGACGTCGAGGTCGGCTCAGGCATCGCCGAGTATCGCCGAACAGGCGGCATCAAGGCCCGCGTGCTTTCCTGGCAACAGCTCTCGCAAGTCGACGGTGGACAGCCGGGCCAGCCCCCCGAGCGGTTCGTAGACGGGCGGCTGCGCAACGACGGCGTCAAAGAAGAACAAGTGGGCGTACCGGCGGGCCAGGGCGACGTCTGGGCGATGGGCGGCCGGTTCGGCCAGCACTGCATCGACGAGGCTCCGGTGCTCCTCGGCGCTGTGGGCGTCGATCGTGAAACCCTTGCCTGCATAGTGCGTCGTCCCGGCGACAATCACCGGCTTGCCCATGAGGGCGAGCTCCAAACCCGTCGTTGACGTGTACACCAGGCCGACGTCGGCGGACTCCATGATCGAATAGCTGCTGAGAGGGTCATCGGGGAGGACGACGCGCACATTGGGTGGAAGAGGGCCGATGGCCGTCGCCAGCACGTCGACCATGCTCTCCCGGGTTTCCCACCCCGGTATTCGAACCTCCGCCGGGTGGATGCGAACAATGAGTTGCACGTCGTCTCGCCCCCCGAGCTGGCCGATCACGTCGGTAATCCAGGACTGGAGGCTGGGAAACGCCCGGTGGCGGCCCTGCACCGCTGAGTCCCACGTGACGTTGGTGAACAGGACCACTCGCAGACACCTTGACGTGTCGGCGCCGTTGAGGTCCGCCTGCGAGGCGAACTGCGGGTTCGGCCACATCTGGACGAACGACCGGAGACCGTGCCTGCGGTCGGCGAGATAGCGGTCGAGGCGCTCGTCCTCTTCCCCCACGAGCGGTCGCGCACTTGCCTTGGCCCAGAGATGGTCGATCTCATAGCGGCAGGCCCCGGGACCTTGAGCGAAGAAGAGGGTGCCGTCGATGAACCCCCGCTCATAGGACACGACCCGGATTCCCCGCTCCTCGGCCACCGCGGCCGCGATGGACTCGAAGAGGAACAGGCCGTTCAATATCACCAGGACGTCGGGAGCATTGTCGTCGAACTGACGGCGGACGGCCATGGCAATCCGCCGGGCCGACCGCAGGAACCGTCGATACGTGATGGCCGCCAGAGGATCGGTGTCGAGATCCGAGTTGCACAAGAACCAGACAACGGGGATTTCGACCAGCCGGCCCAGGGGCAAGCCGTGGTGCTCGATGTCTCGTAGTTCGTGGAGAGGAAAGCGATCGAGTTCCGGCCAGTCATTGGCGTCGTCGTCGCCCGCCATGTCGGCCCAGGAGTCGCGGAGGGCCTCGACGGGCAGAGCGTGGCTCGCGAGCGCGCGGCGGGTGTAGCCGGCGCACGTGTGACAGGGGACGGGTGGCCCTTCGTAGGTATTCACCCGGTCGCAGATTGCGAGGCCACCGCCACAGGTCAGGAAGCGGACGTCGGCGCCTCGGAGGCGCAAGGCCTGAGCGATCAGCGCTTCCCATTGAACATGAACGGCCCAATCCCTGGGGGTGAGAAACAGAATGCGGGGTCCGGTGGGCGTGAACGCCGGCTCCATGCTGCGGGCCAGCGTCCGGGCCTGTCGCATTTCCGGTGCCTGGCCGATTTCGCGCAGTCCCAACTCGACGCCCTTCCAACCGAGATCACGGGCGCCGCGCACCGAGATCAACGACGCCCTCGGGGACGGGTCTCGAAGCGACGACCAACCATCACACGGCCCAATCCAACCCAGAAACCGATGCCGTACGAGACATGGCAGATGGCAAGGGCCAACGAAGCCCGGGCTGGATCCACCCCGGGTTGGCGCCCCAGCCGGGCGCTCAAGGCCGCCACCACCGCGACCCAGGCGGCAATTGGTGTCGCCAGCAGGGGCTTTCGGGTCCACGCCGCGGCCGAGCCACTCACGACGAGCACCGCGACCAACGCTGGCGGTGCCAGCGGGCGAAGGGTCGGCAAGGTGTGGTGCTTCACCAGGGTGGACACCTTGCACAGTCCGTAGTTGCGGTATTGCCGCCAGAGCGCCCGGGGCGAGTCCCGCGGGAAGTACCAGGATCGGACTGATGGGTCACAGACAATCGTGGCCTCCCGCTGTCGAAGGCGGAAGTTCAGTTCTTGATCCTCGGCCGCCCATTGCAGGTCGGTTTCGTCGTAGCCCCCGAGATCACGCAGCGTGGTCGTCCGGTAGCAGCCCAGGTAGACCGTGTCGACCACCCGTCGCTTGGTCGTCCAGTGGAAGGCGCCGCTGCCCATGCCGAAACGTGTCGAGGTCACCGCGGCAACGGCTCGGCCGAATCGGGTGGTACCCACCGGGCGCATCGGTCCGCCGACGTCGGCCGCCCCGGTCTCAGCCAGTACTTCGACGCTGCGGCGGACGAAATCCGGCGCATACAGGGCATGAGCATCGGCTCGCACCAGAAACTCGCCCGCTGCCCCGGCCAAGCCGACGTTCATGGCGGCGGCAGCCGACCGGCCCGGGTTCTCCAGCAGGCGGACCCGGGCGTCGGTGGCGCCCACGGCCGCCACCAGATCCCGGGTTCCGTCGGTGGAACCCCCGTCCACGACGAGGATCTCGCGGATGGGCGTGTCTTGACGGCGGAGGCTCTGCAGGCAGTCGCTGATCCAGGGCCGCTCGTTCAGAACTGGGATCACAATCGTTACCGACGGGGCCGTCGCGCTCATCAGTGTGTTGCGGGGCCGCCGGCCACCGACGCCTCGATCGTGCCAGCCCGCGCAGAAGACGCCACCCGATATGAGTCGGCATCGCGTGCTGTCGTCTTGATCCGCTCCCGCGTTCGCGACTCGTCCGCGCGATCGCGTGCGCCCCGAGCCACAACCGCGAGTCTCCCAGTTTGGGGAGCCGTGGACGACATGTCGGCCCGCCAGCCAAGGGCGCGTTGGATTCAGCTACCCCTTCGAGATGCCGATAACCACCTGTGACAGTCGTTGCCCCGGGCGAGTCCCCCGTCGCCTGGGGGGCGCCGCTGGAGGTCGGGCCGGCCGAACCTGGTGATGGTCCAGCCCGGCGCAAATCGGATCGGCGGCGTCGTCCCCCCCTCGAAGTCTTCGCCGCCGCCATCGGGCTTCTCCTTCCGATCGCCTTCGTAACCTCGCTGGACAGCGCCCCGTGGTCGCTGCGGGCCGCCATCTTGTTGGTCGTGGCCGGGGTGGGACTACCGGTGCTGCTCGCACAAGTCCGCGGACCTCGCCCGCTTGCGGCTCGGGCCGCGGTGGCCTTCCTGGCCGCGGGCGCCCTCTCGGCCCTGTTGTCTCAGAACCACACCACGGCGGTGTTCGGCCTCTACAACCAGGGAACGGGCCTCCTCTTCATGACCGCATTGGCCGGCGCCTGGGCGATCGGGCGCAGCCTCCGGCCCGAGGCCCGACCGCTGCTCGAAGCGGCGCTCATCGTCGGGATACTCATCAACGTCGCAGTCGCTTTGCTGGCGGCGACGGTCGGCCTCACGAGCATCAGCAGCGATCTGGTCGACGCCAGTGGGCGCGCCAGCGGGCTCTCGGGCAACCCGGTGCACCTCGCGGCCCTGGGCATACTTGCCCTGGCTCTGATCGTCCCCCGCTTGGCAAAGTCAGCGGCGGCCTGGGCCCTCCCCGTTGCCGCCGTGGCTGCCGCCACCCAACTGAGCGGCACCCGCGTGGCGCTGGTCGTGATGGCGGCCATGGCGGTGTGGGCCGCCCGGCGTCACGGACTCCGTGTCGCCGCGATACTGGCGGTGCTTCTCGTGTTGGGCCTGGCACTCGGTAGCGCCATCGGAGGCGCACCGAATGGCAGCGCCACCACGAGGTCCGGGTCACTCGGCAGTTGGCGGAACCGGCCGGCCACGTGGCTTACGGCCAGGTCGTCGATCGTCAACCATCCCGTGCTTGGTGTCGGGCCGGGGCAGTTCCGCACCGCGACCTCGGCCACGCACCCGGTGTCGGTGGCCTTGACCGAGGGTCCCGACGCGTTGTTCAGCGACGCCCACAACCTCTTTGTCGAGTACGCCACCACGACCGGCGCGCTCGGACTCGGCGCCTTGGTGATCTGGCTGGTGGCAGCCATTCGGCCAGCTCGCGGCTGGCTGTTGGTGGGAGCCCTGGGCGTGTTGGTCATCCACCTGCTCGAGCCGCAATCGGTCGTCACCACTCCGCTGGCCTTTCTGGCGCTGGGCGCCAGCGCGCCCCTCGCCACCGCGAGCGGGCGACGAGGGGTCGGCTACCGCGTGGCCACCTGGTCTTGCCTGGTGCTGGCGGTACTCGCCGGGTCGGTGTTCCTGGTGGGCGAATACCAGGCTCACCAGGCCCAGCTCGATCTCAGCCCCGGCCCGGCGGCCCAGGCCGATCGCCTGCTCCCACCATGGTCCCGGACTGCCGCCCTTCTCGCCCGGGTCTGGACGTTCCAAGGAATCAGCAACCACCACGACCAGGCCGACTATCAACGCAGCCGGGCCTGGCGGGTAGACGCCCTCCAGCGCGACAGCACCGACCCGGCCCTATGGAATGACCTGGCCCAGTTCGATGCAACGATCGGAAAGGACCCGAAGGCCGCCGAGACGGAGTTCACGACGGCCCTTCGGCTCAATCCAACCTCGGCTCTGGCCATGACCGGGCTGGCCCACCTGGCGGGCGACCGGTGTGACATCGACCGGCAGAAGTATTGGCAGCAGCGAGCGGATCAGGTCTCACCGCCACTCGCGGCACCCCCCGTTCCATCCGGTCTGGCCAATCAGCAGCCCGCGACCCTGACCTGCGCCGGGCCGGCTCCCGGGTAGGCGTCGAGGCCCGACGATGCGACGGTTGGCTCGTTTTCTCATGTACGCCGGGACGGCCGTGCTCGTCCTCGGCCTCGGCGACTTCCATGCCACCTACATCGGTCACTACAGCCCGACCGGGACCGGCCGGCTGGTGTGGGCGCTGGCGTACATCGCGTTCCTCTGCGTGGCCGCCTATGCAGTTGGGCTTCCCGATCTGCCCAGGAATGCCTACAACGCCCTCGGATTGGCGGTAGCAGCCAACCTGGCCGCGTCCCTGTGCATCTCCCTGGCGGAACTGGCGCTCGGTGTGGCCATCCTCCCCCGATTCGTCGTGTTCTGGACGGCCAGCCTGCTTGTGCCCGGCTATGCCCTGTGTGCCTTCGTCGCCGCCCAGGGCCGCCGCGACCAACAGCGCCGCGACCGGGTGCTGGCGGTCCTGACGCCCGAGGAGACGGCCGCGTTCGTTTCCGACGTCGCCCGGTCCGAGCGACGGGTATCAGTGGCTCGAGTCCTCCCCCACGAAAAGGCCACGACGACCGAGACCGGCGGCCAGCTTTTGATGGAGGCGTTCGCCGAGGTCGACGCCTCGATCATCGTGCTCGACCGGGTCGCCCAAAACGACGAGTCCATCGTGGCCCAAGCAGCCCAACTCCACGGACGAGGGGTTCGGATCCGCACCCTTTCGCTGTTCTACGACGAGTGGCTCGGCAAACTGCCGCTGTCAGAACTGGAGCGGGTGGCCCTGATGTTCGACATCGGGGAACTCCATCGGCTGCGCTACGGACGGTTGAAACGGCTGTTCGACGGTCTCATCGCCCTGCTCGGCCTGTCCCTCCTGGCGACCGTGATTCCGCCGCTGGCGGTCGCCAATGCCTTCGCCAACCGAGGACCGCTGTTCTTCCGGCAAACGAGAGTCGGAAAGGGGGGCAAGGAATTCAAGATCGTCAAGTTCCGTTCGATGAGGCCCGACTCGGGCGACGGGCAGTGGACGGAGGACCATGACAGCCGGATCACGCCGGTCGGCCGGTGGTTGCGGAAGACCCACCTCGACGAGTTGCCGCAGGTCATCAACATCCTCCGCGGTGAAGTCGCGATTGTCGGGCCTCGCCCCGAGCAACCCCAGTACGTCCGCACCCTCAGCGAGAAGATCCCGTTCTACGACCTGCGCCATCTCATCCGCCCTGGTCTCACCGGCTGGGCCCAACTCAACTACCACTACGGGGGCAGCGAACTCGACGCCATCGAGAAGTTGCAATACGAGTTCTATTACCTGCGCCACCAGGGCGCGGCGCTCGACATCCGCATCATCGTCCGGACCCTGCGCGAGGTGGTGGGCCGGGGCGGCCGCTGAGCCCACCGTCCGAGCGGTGGTGCTACTGGTTCTTGGGGGCGTAGCGGGCGTCCAGTTGCGCCCGCAACAACTCCTCGTGGTCGTGCATGGCCTGCCGGCCGTCGGCGACCGCAGCGCGGACGTCGCCACCGACGGAGCGGGCCTTGTTGGCGACGCCCTCGGTGAGCCGGGTCGGCGTGAAGCGCTCGAGCTTCTGCTTGATGGTCCGGGTGACCCACCAGGAGGTGCCGACGCCGAGCGATGCGCCGATCGTCAACCACAACAGCCGTTTGAACACCGTCAGCCCTCCCGAGTCGCTCTCCGGAGCCGCCGGGCGGCCTTCCGGGTTCCTGTTCCGAACGCCAGCACCTTCACGACCGGGCGCGACAAGGTGAGATACGCCTGGCGTGACGCCGAGTCGACCGTGGCCGAGATCGACTCGGCGGTCTCCAGGAGTCCGTCGGCCCGCTCGAGATCGCGGCTGGCGAGCCCTATGGCGCCGCGCATCTCAGTCAGCAGGGCCGCGCTCTCGCGCCGCAGGTCATCGGCCGCCTGGCGCATCACCCGCATCGTTCGGGCCAGGTACCAGACGACGCCCAGCAGGCACATCACCACCACCGTCGCGACAATGGTGACGAGGATCGCCACCGTCGGAGCGCCGGTGCTCGCACTGACATCGGCCGCGATCACGCCCGGCGAGCATACCGGCCCCTGCTTCTGGCGCCTGGCAGCTCGTGTCATGCCGTCGTCAAACGGGCGGAGCAGAATGGTCCACGGCCGGGCGGGGACGGGGCACGGCCAGCCAGTCGAGGGGGTTTCATGAACGACGACGTGCGGGCGGTACTGAGCGACATCATCCGCACCGAGGGCGGGGAAGTCACCGCCCAACCCCAACGGCTGCAGGCCCTGCTGACGGAGCGTTGCGGTTCCTCCAAGCTGGAGGTCGAGCTCCTGGTATCGGCGGCCGAAGACGGTGTACCCGACGCCTTGTCGGGGAGTTCCGACGGTCCCCCGACTGAGGCCTCGGAGCGCCTGGCGCGCCAACTCGAGGCGAGCCGTGGGATCGACTACCACCAGGCACGCTGGGCCGTCGACTCATGGGCCATGGGGTTGGGCATCGCCGGATCCTCCCCCACCGAGGTCGCAGTGCCGATGCCCCCTCCCGCCGGGTCGCCTGTCGTACCACCGCCCGGCGAAGGGTCCTCGCTCCTCCTGCCGCCAGCGGGCCCTCCGCGGCCGCCACCCCCGCCGGTTGCGAACCCGCCGGGCCACGGCGCGCCGCCGCCGGGGCCGCCGAGCGGTCCCACCCCCGACTCCAAGTGGCTGCTGATCGGCGGTGGCGTGGTGATCGGTGTCATCGCCATCGTCGTGGTCCTGGTGCTGGCGCTGTCCGGCGGCAAAGGCAACGGGAAGCCGACCGCCACGCCGACAACCGTCACCCCGACGACCGTCACCCCGACGACCGGCCCCCGCTCGACGACCACGCCGCCCACCACCCTGACGCCGACGACGCAACCGACGGCCCCTGAAGCGGTGCTCATCTCCCGAGTGCCGATCTCATACCGCGCTACGTGCAAGGTGCTGGCTGAACAGGACAAACGTGACGACTTCCGCAACATCCCGGCGATCACCTGCGACCCCAACGCGACTGTTTCGGTGTTCTTCTACCAACTGCCCAACGCCACGGTGATGAACGACGAATACCACTCCCTCGTGTCGGCCAACACCCTTCCTGACACGACCTGCGACCCCAACCGCAACGCCAACTTCCGGGCGGCGAGCACCTATACGACCGGCTCCACGGAACGGGGCAAGGCGCTGTGTTACGTCGGCACGGACAACACGGCGCGCATGGAGTGGACCGATGACGCCCTGAATACCTATGGGTCGATCGCAGCCAACGATTCCCCGCCCAACCGCCAGACGATCTACCAGTTCTGGGTGGACAACGGGGCGCTGCTTCGGTAGCCGCCCTATCGCTTCTCCGCTTGGCGGCGCAGTCGCTCGGCGATCTCGGCCTCCTTGCCGTGCTCGGACGGCTGGTAGTAGTGGGTCCCGACCAGGTCGGAGGGCAGGTAGTCCTGATCGACCCAACCCGCCGGGTCGTCGTGGGGATACTCATACCCGACGCCGTGGCCGATGCGCGCAGCACTGCGGTAGTGGGCATCTCGAAGGTGGGGGGGCACCGCGCCCGCGGGGCGGGACTTCACGTCGCCCGCGGCGTTCCAGATGCCGAGGGCGGTGCGGTTCGACTTGGGAGCCGTGGCCAGATGCACGACCGCCTGAGCCAGGTTGAGTTGGGCCTCGGGCAAGCCGACGAACTCGACCGCCCGCGCCGCGGCATCGGCGACCAGCAGCGCCATCGGGTCCGCCATGCCGATGTCCTCACTTGCCAGGATCACCAGTCGCCGGGCAATGAAACGGGCGTCCTCCCCCGCCGCCAGCATCCGAGCCAACCAGTACAGCCCGGCGTCGGGATCGGACCCCCGGATGCTCTTGATGAACGCACTGATCACGTCGTAGTGATCGTCCTCCTCGTAGCGCAGGGCCCGGGCACTGCGAGCCGCCTCCACGTCGGCCACCGTGACCGCGGCGTCGCCTCCTCCGCTTCGGTGGCGCTCGTCGGAGAGGGCGAGGGCGACTTCGAGACTCACCAGCGCCGCCCGGGCGTCACCGTCGACCAGGTTGACGAGCAGGTCGACGGCCTCGGGTCGGGCTTCGGCCTGCTCCGCCTCGAGTGCCCGGGCGATGATGGCCCGCAGGGACTCGGGGCTGAGCGGTTCAAGCCGGAACAGGGTCGAGCGGCTGAGCAGGGGCGCATTGACCTCGAAGAACGGGTTCTCCGTCGTGGCCCCGATCAGCGTCAAGGTGCCGTCCTCCACCGCGGGGAGCAGGGCGTCCTGCTGGGACTTGTTGAACCGATGGACCTCATCAATTTCACTGCCCAATTCAGCGGGCTAGAGGTCGTTCTCGCAGGTCAGTGACAAATTGACTGTGGCGCACATGTCTTACACGTCCGTTCGGTTGCGGACGACGACCCAGATACGAGGCCATGACAGATCCCGTCGGCCACTCCACAAGCGCCAACTATCCCTCCGTCCCCGAGGTGCAGGGCCGTCGTTAGCTCTGGCCGCGAAGCGGGCATCATGGTCAACATGAAGCCTGAAGCCGTATGGCGCGGCGGGTGGGTGCGTAGCGCCATGCGGATCGGGGTGCCGACCGGCACCCTCTTTGGAGTCATCCAGTTTGCCCAGTCCGGATCCGTCGGGGAGGCCATCTTTGAAGGCGCCTTCTTCGCCGTGTTCTTCGGCGCGGCGATGGCGGTGATTGTCAGGCGCTCCTGGCCAGGAGCTGGGCAGCTTGAGTCCACGGATCGAGTTGCAGTCGCTCGGATTGTTCGTCGTGGTGAGGACGTGGAGGATGCTCGACTCGCACCTGCGATCATCGACTACGTCGGCGCGATCCGTCGAACGCAAGACCGTGACCGTCGTTACTCGTGGGTTCTCTGGGCCTCGGCAGGCGGCACGCTCGTGCTGGCACTCGGTGCCTCCATCGCCGGATCGATTCGCAGTGCGGTGGTGTTGTGGGTGCTGGTTGTCTTATGGGCGGGTTTCCTGCTGCTGTTACCCCGGAAACGCTCTCGGATGCTCCAAAATGCGTCGCAGGCCGAATCGGGTGCACGACAGCTACTGTCGCGTCCGCCGACCGACTGAGGTGCGGGCGCCCCCCGCTTCGAGGTAGCAGTAGTAGCGGTGCCAGAAAAGCGGTGGTAGCGCATCTTGTGAGAGCTTTTCCCTACGCGTCAGATCCTTGAGGAGAAGGTTCTTGACCGAGCATCGCCGCGTGCCTCACCGTGGGCGCCAAAGGCGGAAGAGCCGTTTCAAGAAATCGGTGCAGGCTTCGTCCTCAGTCACGAACACCCTCTCCTCGTGCCGTTGACCTCGCTCACTCAGGAACACGTGCCAAGCTTGACCGACTATGAGAAGGCACAGCGCTTCGTGACGATCTCCGTCGAAGCTGTAGTAGCTGGGATCGACCGCGGCAGCCCGGACAATCTCGCGTAAGTCGTCAACGTTCATGGCCCCGCCGGTTTGATGTAGCCGCCCTCTCGGCGAGCGGCCACAGTGTGCGGTGAACCGGCGGTCATGACGGCGGCCTTCGCAGGTGGTGCCGTCCCGGAGGAGGGAATCATCCCCAAGTGGGGTCGCTCGACATGCGGCCACATCCAACCCTCGTCATCGGAGCCGGGATTCGAATACGCGCAAAGGTCGTCTATCTCGCCGCGCCAGCGCGCCGTGCCGTGTAGCGGGAATGATCCGGCCCGATCGAGTCCATGCTCTCACCACATACGCAAACGCTGCAGACTGGGACTGAACGGCATCAAACCTCTCAATGTCGACCCAGTTGAGTCGGATTGTCCGTATGGGGTTGTGCACGACGATGTATCGCTCGAACACGTCGACCCGACAAGTGGCGTAGCGGAATCCGCCGACCGACCCGTAGAGGCAGAATGGCGCGAAGTACCACTCTCCGATCGCGATCATGACGGCCCCAATCGCAAGAATGCCGAACATCGCCGTGAAGGACGTGGTGCGCCAGGTCGGTCCCGGACGCAGAACGGGGGGAAGCCCGCCGACCGCCGCGTTCATTGCCGTTGACCGTCATCCCCGCGACGGCGGCGCAACTCTTTGGCGGTCTCGGCCTCGTGGCCGTGCTCTGAAGGCGCGTAGTACCTGGCGGCGGCTAGCTCGTCGGGTAGGTAGTCCTGTTCGACCCAGCCTCGGGGGTCGTCATGGGGGTATCGGTAGCCGACGCCATGGCCGATGCGCTCCGCACTCTTGTAATGGGAGTCGCGGAGGTGGGGCGGCACCGGCGCGGCCGGCCGGGATCGTACGTCCTCGATGGCTTTCCAGATGCCCAGGGCGGTGCGGTTGGACTTGGGGGCGGTGGCAAGGTGGACGACGGCTTGGGCCAGGTTGAGCTGCGCTTCGGGCAGGCCGACATACTCGACCGCGTGGGCGGCGGCGGTGGCGATGAGCAGGCTGGTGTGGTCGGCCATGCCGATGTCCTCGCTGGCCAGGACGACCAGGCGTCGGGCGATGTAGCGGGGGTCTTCGCCGGCGACGATCATTCGGGCCAGCCAGTGCAGGCCGGCGTCGGGGTCGCCGCCGCGGATGCTCTTGATGAAGGCGCTGATGACGTCGTAGTGGTCGTCGCGGCCCCACGTCAGGGCCCGGGTGGTCCGGGCCCGCTCGACGTCGTCGAGGGTCACGTGCTGGCCTTCCCCGGCCACGGCCAGTGCCACTTCCAGGGTGGTCAGCAAGGCCCGGCCGTCGCCGTCGACGGAGTCGATGATCGCTTCTGCGGCCTCGTCTTCGATGGCGCCGCCCTCGGCTTCCAGCCCCCGGTCTAGCAGGGTGCGCAGGGCTTGGCGGTCGAGGGGTTCGAGGCGGAACAGTGTCGAGCGGCTGAGCAGTGGGCCGTTGACCTCGAAGAACGGGTTTTCGGTGGTGGCGCCCACCAGGGTGAGGATGCCGTCCTCGACGCTGGGGAGCAGTGCGTCTTGCTGCGACTTGGAGAACCGGTGGACCTCGTCGAGCAGCAGCACCGTCGGCGTGCCGTGCTCGGCCAACCGGCGCCGGGCCCGCTCGGCCGCCTCCCGGACGTCTTTCACGCCGGCGCTGACGGCGCTCATGGACTCGAACTCAGCTCCGACGGCGGCGGCCAAGAGCCGGGCGATCGTGGTCTTGCCGGTGCCCGCCGGTCCCCACAGGATGACCGAGGTGAGCCTGCTGGCGTCCACAAGGGCTCGGAGGGCTCCCCCGGGGCCGAGGAGATGGTCCTGGCCGAGGACGTCATCGAGGCTCTTCGGCCGCAGCCGGCTGGCCAGCGGGCCTCGTGATCGCAGCCGCTCCTCGAGGGCGTCCTCGAACAGATTCATGAGGGCATTGTCCGGCCCGGGCCGTCGGGGAACAGCTCGGTGACACGCCGCTCAGCAAGTCGCGAGATGTTGGCCCGGGCGCCGTTCAGTTTTCGCTGAAGGTCGTCTCGTTCCCGGAGGAGCTGGTTGCGCTCGGACAGCAGGATGTCGTTCTCCTTTCGGAGCCGGTCCCGATCGTGTTCGATCCAGGTCCCATCGGGTTCTCGCAGCTGCCCGATCAGATCGCCGACAAGGCGCTGCTGGGTCGCGACCTCTTGGCGGAGCTTGCGGACCTGGTCCTCAGCGTTGAGGGCCCGTTCCCGCCATGACGCCTCCTGCTCGGCGGTCACGGTCTCCATCCGACCGTCGTCAGAGGCTTTGGTTCTCGCCTGGGCGGCCGCGATGATCGCCCGGGCTTGCTCGTTTTCGTAGGTGAACGACCGGGACACACCGGCGAGCTGGGACACCGCCGCCCGGGTCATCGGGGCTCCGGTGCGCCCCAATAGGTTGACGGCCTTGTGCACCGCGGCCAACTTGGCGCTGGAATCCCGTCTCCGGGCGTCGATAGCCCGCTCTGGCCTCGGCCGTCCCGGCGCCGCCCGCACAGCCACGGCGGCGGTCATGACGCCACCGCCGTCGCCTCGCCGTCGTCCGGGTCCTCCAGCGACCGTTGAGGGCTGTCGGTCGCCTGTTCCCCGCCGCCGAGGTCGACAAGGTCGCCAGCCCGCCAACCCTGGGTCCACACCGGGTTGAAGAAGTCCTGGTGCGGGCTGCGAAGATCAAGCTCCTTGGCCTGGTCGAGCAGCCCGAGCGCGACCAGCGCCTTCTCCAAGCCCGCCAGTGCCCGGGAGCTGCGTTCGAACGTCCCGTAGATGTAGTTGCGCGCCGTGTCGTCGGGGGCCCCCTCGGCCATCGCCGCGTTGCGTTCCTCTTGGCGCTTCCAGTAGCCGTAGTCGGCGCCGGTGATCACGAAATGCTCACAGGAGTTGCAGTTGCGCCCAAACGGGCAGTCGAAGCCGCCGACGACGGGTTTGTAGGTGCACAGGCCGTGTTCGATCGGGACCGCCGCCAGGTCGACCATCAGTTTCTCGGCGCTGGTTCTCTCGGCGTCGGTCGGCGTCAGGACCACCTGGCCCGGCTGCCGGTTCCCAGGGCCTGTGACCCACACCTTCTGTAGGAACGGCTCGACCTGGGAGCCGGCAATGAGAACATAGGACTCGCTCATCCGCTCCGACACGTGCCCGAGGACCCGCTTGACGTGGGTCATGCTGGCACCGGCGTTGACCAGTCGGGTCGCCAAGGTGTGACGGGCCTGGTGGGTCTTGTGGCCGGGCAGGTTGATCTCGTCCATCTGGAGCCACGCTCGGAATGCGACGGAGAAGCTTGAAACTGACACGGGGCGCTCGAAGAGCGGGTTCGTGCGCGGGCTCGGAAACAGGGCGATCGCGCGGCGTTGCTTCTCGGTCGGCTCGGCCCCGTGTTTGAGCCGGAACCGCTCGACGGTTTTGGCCTGCCGAGACCGTATGAGGTCGTAGACCGTCCGGGGGATTTGGATGGCGTAGTCGAGCTTGCCGACCTTGGTCATGTCGACCCACATCCTCGTCCGCTCGAGGTGCTCGCCGACGCAGTCAAGTTGGAGGTTGATGATTTCGCCTATCCGCCGTCCGCACTGGACTTGGATGGACCAGATGTCGGCCAAGCCGTTGTCGTTGCGATCCAGCGCCGCGAACAGCCGAATGTTGGCCGGGTCGCTCAGCTCCCGCAGCACCGGATCGGTGAATGGCCGCGGGTTGCGCATCGTCACCTGGCCGCCGTAGGGAATGGCGACGATGAACTGGCGTGGCAACCCGCAACTCGCCGCCGTGCCCGAGTCCATGGCCCAGCGCATCACCCGGCGTAGCGAGCCCAGCGTCAGCGAGTAGGTCGTCTGCGTCGCAGTCGACGGTTGGCCATCGACTCTGAAAATGCCCCGCACCGGCCGGCCGTTCGACACGCATCGCTGCAGGTCGGCCGCGAAATCCCTCGCCGTGGATTCGGACAACGCGCCTGGCGCCATGCCTCGCTGCGGGTCGCATTCCGACAGGTAGGCGCCGAAGCAGACCATCGACCGCCGGGCCTGCTCGAACGGGCTGGCGGTGCGGGCATGATCCGGCCCGTCCAAATGGCCTGCGAAGTAGTCCCACGTCAGATCGCGAAGCCAGCGCTGCGAGATCCCGGTCAGGTCGAACGCCGAGCGGCGGTCCGGGAAACGAAAACGCCAGTAGTTCGTGTCCACGAATCCCAGCTCCCGGGTGTCGGCCCTGGTCTGATGCAGGGGACGGACATCTTTGAGCATGTCGCGCACGATCCGATTCACCGCCGCCGGGTTCGTTGTCCAGTTCTCGTCGCTGGGATCAATGTCCAGCAGCGAGCTCACCCCCGCCGCCCGGCAGGATTTGACCAGCGTCCGCAACCACATGGGATGCCACCGGGCCGGCGCGGCGTTCTTGGTGTGGGTCCACAGCCCATAGCGGATCTCAGCCGCCAGAAGCGGAGTCAGCCTGTCGAGGCTCACCGCCCGGGGACTCGTCTTTACATATTGCCTGAGCAGCCAACTGTCCATGTCGACGCCGCCGGGCTGGCCCGACCGTTGCCACGCCTCGCGATGGCGGCGACAAAGCGATGGCTCGGACTCGGCTCGCCGGAGGCAGTCCTCGACTCGACAGTCGGCGAAGCCTGGGAGAGCAACCTGACGGGCGGCCCAGCGCTCCTCGGTAAACCTGTACTCCTCGCGGCAGGCGTGCCAGTGGCGCGCCTCGTGCTTGACGCACAACCCACGGGGACCGACGGCATCGCGATCGGGGCAGAACCGACACGCCGGCAACCGACCCTCGGTCGGCCGGGGCGGGAACGGAACCGCCCCGGCCAGCCACTCGGCCTCACCGACCCCCCGCCGAGCCGCGGCGCGGCGATCCTCGGAATGCCGGGTGCACCACCACTCGGCCTGGGTGCTGTGCATGGCGCACCCGGCGACGCGACACGACGTGCCGTAGATCGGGTCGTTGGCCTCGAACCTGATCGGCTCGGCGCGCAGGTAGGAATCGAAGTTCGGGCCGGCCATCAAGGCCTCGAAGCGAGCCAGCGGGTCGAGGCGGAACAGGTCATCGACCGAGGCGATCTTCTGCGGGGTTGCGGTCACCTGTACTCACTCCAGATCTTCTCCAGGGCTGCCTCCAATGTCGGGTCCCCGGCCAGATGGGCGTAGGTGTCCTCGACGGTCTGCGAGCTCGACCAGCCGCCCTCGTCGGCCACCGCCTTGGTGTTGCCGCCCGTAGCCTCGGTCAAGGCCGTCGCCCAGGTGTGGCGGAAAGCATGAGGTTTCACCAGGCCCAACGCCGCCCGACGTCCCGCCCGTTCCAGCATCTGGCGGGCGCCGTGGGTGCTCAGCGCCTGCCCGGCCGTCTCACCGCCAAGATGGACCAGGACCAGATCCGATTGGGCGACCGCCCGGACCCGGTAGTACTCCTCGGCCAGGTACTCGTGGTAGGAGTCCACCATGGCCGGGCTGGCCCGCCGCACAGTCCCGCCCGTGACCACCCCGTCGGCCACATTGGCCGGCGACGCCGTCTTGGCCCGGGCCCGGTTGGGGTTGCGGCGCTTCACGATATGGACATGGGGTCCCTTGCGCTCACCGCACGGGTGGTCCTGCCGCAGGTGCAAATCGCAGAACGACAGCCCGCACAGCTCGCCGATCCGCATGCCCGAATCGGCCAGCCAGGTCACAATCATCCGATCCCGGGCCGTCCGCACCGCTTCGAGCATGGCGTCGCGGGTGCCGTCCGGCAGCATCCGCGGATGCCGCCTCGGCGGAGCGCCGCCCGACAGCGGATTCGAGGCCACCGAGGTGATCAAATGCCCCAGCGCCGACCGGTCCCGGTCTCGGCGATTGACCAGCCGTCTCGCCGACAGGGCCTCGCGGAGCGAAGAGTTGATGTCCTCCCTCGTGGTCACGTCGAGGTAGTAGCCCTTCAGACACGTCGCCCTCACCGCCAGCGCGGCGGCCCCCAAGGGACGCTCCCGCCATGGCACCCCCAACGGACCGGAATGGTCGGCGCCGCACAGTGCCATGTACCGCCTCAAATCCTCGACCGTCACCGCTTCCTCGGCGTGACCCGTCGCCGCCAACCACCGGAGATGATCGATCAAGTGGTAGGCGTAGGTGCCCTGGGTCCCCTCACCGAAAGGCGCCAGGAACCTCTCAGCCCGAACGTGAACAGAACCCGTGGCCACGTCGAGCACCACAAACGAGCGCCGTCCGTCTCGATGGTTCACCACCTGCACCCGCAGATCGTCCGACAAGTGCAAGGGATCGTCCATCCAGGAGGAGATAGTCACCTCGTGAGTGTGACGTACACGCCCTCCGAACCGGTGTATCCCACACAGCCCTTTGGGTGCCAGAACCTACGAGGAGTACAGCCCCGGGGTGAGAAGAAAAGTCGAGGAACAAGATGGTGCCGCTGCCCTGCTCGCCCATCCGTTGCCGGGCCCCGGCAATGACCTCCCGCACGTCCTTCACCCCGGCGGTGACCGCCGAGAGCCCGACGAACGCACGGCGGGTGGCGCCCGCCATCAACCGGGCCAGGGTCGTCTTTCCGGTCCCGGGCGGCCCCCAGAGGATCACCGACGACAACCGGTCGGCCTCGATCAGGGCGCGCAAGGGGCGACCCGGCCCGAGGAGATGATCCTGACCCACGACCTCGTCCAGGCTGCGCGGGCGCATGCGGGCCGCCAGCGGTGCCTGGCGGGCCAGACGCTCATTGAGGGCGGCGGTGAACAAGTCGCCGTCTCCGGCTCTTCCAGGCACGGAATGTCAGGCTAGGTCGCGCCGGCCCGGTTTCTCGCCCGAGGTCGCCCGCCTTCGCTCGAGCAGGCTCGGTCAGACTCGATCAGAGCGCGTCGGTACCTCGTTCGCCGGTCCTGACCCGGATGACGGTGTCGACCGTCTGCACCCAGACCTTGCCGTCACCGATCTTGCCCGTCCGTGCCGCGGCCACAATGGCATCGAGGACCCGCTCGACGTCGTCGTCTTCGACCAGCACCTCGACCCTGACCTTGGGGACGAAATCCACCTGGTACTCGGCCCCCCGGTAGACCTCGGTGTGCCCGCGCTGGCGGCCGTAGCCCTGGGTCTCCGAAACCGTGAGGCCGTGCGACCCGGCACCGTCGAGCGCGGTCTTGATGTCGTCGAGCTTGAACGGTTTGACAATGGCGGTGATCAACTTCATGCGATCCTCCCCATCGAGCCGAGCTCCCGGAGGTTGTAACCCGTCTCGGCGTGTTGCGTCGTGTCCAGCCCCTCGATCTCCTCGTCGGGCGTCACCCGGAGCCCGATGGTGGCGTCGATGGCCTTGGCCAGGACGAACGAGACCGAGAACGAAAAGATCATCGTCACCCCGACGGCCAGCGCCTGTTCGCCCAGCAGCTGGAGGCCACCACCGGCCAGCAGTCCGTCCCGGCCGTTGGCGTTGACCGCCCGGGTGGCGAACACCCCGACCAGCAGTGAACCCACGATGCCGCCGACGAGATGCACGCCGATCACGTCGAGCGCGTCGTCATAGCGGAAGCGGTATTTGAGGGAAATGGCGAGGAAGCACACGACCCCGGCGACGAGTCCGACGACGACTGCGGCGGCGGCGTTGACGTACCCGGCGCAGGGTGTGATGGCGACCAGGCCCGCCACCGCCCCTGATGCGGCACCGAGGGTCGTCGCCCGGTGATCTTT
The DNA here is from genome assembly GCA_030838045.1 of Acidimicrobiaceae bacterium. Classification (GTDB taxonomy): domain Bacteria; phylum Actinomycetota; class Acidimicrobiia; order Acidimicrobiales; family Palsa-688; genus JALYXV01. Next base: position 2,286 of record JAUTXN010000303.1, on the reverse strand, counting down.
GAGCCGCTCGACCACCAGCCATCCGAGCATGGCGGCCGCCGCCGCCAGATGGGTGTTGATGAGCGCCTGGGCCGCGAGGGCGTTGGCGCCGAGGGCCGACCCGGCATTGAACCCGAACCAACCGAACCAGAGGATGCCGGCTCCGAGCAACGTGAGGGGGAGCGAATGGGGCGGCATGGCTTCGCCCGGCCAGCCCCGCCGGTGGCCCACGACCAGGACCACGGCGAGGGCCGCGGCCCCGGCATTGATGTGGACGACGGTGCCGCCCGCAAAATCGAGGGCCCCCCGTTGCGCCAGCCAGCCGTTGGGGCTGAAGACCCAATGGGCCACGGGCGCGTACACCAAGACCGCCCAGAGTCCCGCGAAGACCGCGAAGCCCGCGAAACGCAGCCGATCGGCCGTCGCCCCGGTGATAAGGGCCGGCGTGATGACCGCGAACATCATCTGGTAGGCCACGAACGCGATCGGGGGGACGGTGAGCGCCAGCGCCCCGGTATACCCCGGCAGCGTGGCGCCCGCGTGGGTCAGACCGGAGAGACCGGCGAAGTTGAACCCGCCGATCAGTCCGCCGTGGTCGTCGCCAAATGCCAGGCTGAAGACGACCAGCATCCACAGAACGGAAATGACGCCCATGCAGAAGAAGTTCTGCATCAACATCCCGAGCACGTTCTTGGCCCGGACCATGCCCCCGTAGAAGAAGGCCAGGCCTGGTGTCATGAAGAGCACCAGGGCAGCCGACGCCAGCACCCAGGCGGTATCGCCGCTGTTCATACCGTCCCTCCATATCCGACGATTCGTCAGAATCCGGACAGACTGGCACAAGACAACGTCAGGATTCCAAGATCGAGGCGGCTCCCACCGTCGGGGCGTCCGAACTCAGACGCCGGCGGATCTCGTTCACCAGGGCCTCCCGGTCGACCAGTTCCTGCGGCGTCCCCGGGCCCGAACGCAGGTCCTTGATCGCCACCCGGCCCGAGGCGGCCTCGTCGGGGCCGATGATCAGAGCCAGCCGGGCCCCGGACCGGTCGGCCGACTTGAGCTGCGACTTGGGCGAGCGTCCGCCGAACGCCCGGTCGGTTCGAACTCCAACCCTTCGCAACGCTGCCGTGATGTCCCGGGCGCCGTCGCCCCCGGCGAAATCGACCACGAAGACATCGATCCGCGGCGCCAGCTCTTCGATGGTCAAGATGCCCTCCTCATTGCACGCCAGGAGGGTCCGGTCGAGCCCGATACCGAAGCCGATCCCCGGCGTGGGGGGGCCACCCATCTCCTCGACCAGCCCGTCGTAGCGGCCCCCGCCGCCCAGCGCGTTCTGGGCCGACTCCAAGGCCCGGCTGGCGAACTCGAAGGTGGTCCTGGTGTAGTAGTCGAGGCCCCGCACCAGGCGCGGGTCGACCACGTTGGGGATATCGAGCGCGGTCAGTCCCTCAAGGACCCGGGCGAAGTGCTGGGCGCAGGCGTCGCAGAGGTAGTCCAGCTGGTGGGGCGCGTCGGCCGTGGCGGCCACACATTCAGCCTTCTTGCAATCGAGGACGCGGAGCGGGTTCTCCTCCCAGCGGGTCCGGTGCTCGTCACAGAGCTGGTCCTGGCGGGTTTCCAAGAACGCCCGCAAGGCCTCCCGGTAGACCGGACGGCAGGTCGCGTCGCCGAGCGAGTTGACCTTGAGCGTGATGAGCCGCAGGCCCACCGCGACGAAGAACTCCCACGCCAGGGCGATGACCTCGACGTCGACATCGGGATCATCGGTTCCGAGAACCTCGATGCCGCCCTGATGATGTTGGCGGTAACGCCCGGCCTGGGCCTGCTCGTAGCGGAAGCTGGGCGCGGCGTACCAGGTCTTCCAGGGCGTCGGCGGCCGGTGCTGGACGAAAGCCCGGACGATGGACGCCGTGCCCTCGGGCCGCAGGGCCAGCTCCCGACCGCCCTTGTCGGTGAACTGGTACATCTCCTTGCGGACAATGTCGGTCGACTCCCCGACCCGCTGGAACACCTCGACGTTCTCGAACAGGGGCGAGAGCACCAGGCCGTACCCGGCCGCCTCCACGATCCCGGCGAAGCGCGCGACCAGGACCTCCCACCGGGCCGACTCGGGGGGGAGGATGTCGCGGGTTCCCTTGGGTGTCCTGAACTCGGCCATCGCCGAGCAGGGTACCGGCGACGGTCGTCGGAGCCGTCAGCGTTGTGCGCTAGGCGCGGGTCACGGCAAGCGCCAGCAAGCCGAGGACCCCGATGGCCACCCCGACGGCGATTTCGACGACCGCCAACACGGTGATGGCACCGGGCGGC
>JAUTXN010000302.1 GCA_030838045.1 Acidimicrobiaceae bacterium | reverse complement strand
AGGTGGCCGATGACTTCAGCGGCCGCCAGGCTTCCCAACTCGGCGCAATCTGCCGGCTCGTAGTCGTGGGTCAGGCCGTACAAGAAGCCGGCCGCGAAAAGGTCACCGGCTCCGGTCGTGTCCACGACCGTCTCGACCGGGTGGGCCGGAACCTCGATCACCTGGTTGTTGGCCACCACCAGCGACCCCAAGGCACCGCGGGTCACGACCACCAGCTCGCAGCGATGGGCCAGCTCGGCGAGCGCCAGATCCAGGTCCGCCCCGGTCATCGCCGTGACCTCCTCCTCGTTGCCGAAGAGAATGTCGACGTCGTTGAGCAGGGCGCCCAGCGCTGCCGCTTTGAGATCGACCCAGTACGGATCGGACAGTGACAGAGCGAACCTGCCACCCTTCAGGTGGCACGCCGCGGCCGCCTTGCTGACACTCCACTCGGTTTCGTGGAGTCCGCACATGTAGCCCTCGATGTAGACGATCTTGGCCTCGATGCACAGGTTGGCGTCGATGTCATCGGGATAGAGAAACGCCCCGGCGCCGAGGTAGGTCGCCATGGTCCGTTGGGCGTCGGGCGAGACCATGATCAGGCACAGCCCCGTGCCCGGCCCACTGGTGGCGGCCGGGACGTCGAAGGCCACGCCGGACGCTCGGATGTCGTGAGTGAAGACCTCACCGAGCTTGTCGTCGCGGACCTTACCGATGAACCCAACCGAACCCCCGAGGGCGGCAATGCCCGCTGCGGTGTTGGCCGCCGAACCGCCCGAGCTCTCGATGGCGGGTCCGAGTACCTGGTAGAGCTCGGTGGCTCGCTCCTCGTCGATCAGGGTCATGGTTCCCTTTTCCATCCCATGCGCCCCGGGGAGGTCGTCTGAGGACGGCGCGAGCACGTCGACGATGGCGTGCCCGATGGTGATGATGTCGAAGGGTCGATCCATAGGAACGACGGTAGTCGCAGCATGGGTAGGGTTAAACCTGGCCGACTACTTCACCGGAGGAAATACGGTGCCGGATCCGGTTCCCTACCGACTGCCGCGGACGATCGTCCCCGAGCGCTACGACTTGACACTCACGCCCGACCTGGGCGCCGCCAGCTTCGCGGGGCAGGCCCGGATTCGGGTCAATGTCACCGAGGCGGTGACCGAGGTGGTGCTCAACGCGGTCGAACTCGACATCTTGACCGCCGAGTTCGTCAGTAGCGACGGCGAGCGCCTGACCAGCAGCGTGTCCTACGACGAGCCGGAGGAGCGGGCGACGATCGCACTCGTTGGTACGGCGCAGCCCGGGTCGTGGGAGCTCGACATGACCTTCACCGGCGTGCTCAACGACAAGCTGCACGGCTTCTACCGCAGCACCTTCTGTGACGCCACGGGCACCGACCAGGTGATCGCAACGACCCAGTTCGAGGCCACCGACGCCCGCCGGGCCTTCCCCTGCTGGGACGAGCCTGACTTCAAGGCGACGTTCGCGGTCACCCTCATCGTCGACCGCGACCTGACAGCGATCTCCAACGGCGCCGTCATCGAAGACCTGGACCTGGGCAACGGCAAACGCCAGGTGACCTTCGCCGAGACGATGCCGATGTCGACCTACCTGGTCGCGTTCGTCGTCGGGCATTTCGAACAGACCGAACCGGTGGTGGTCGACGGTATCCCCATTCGCATCGCTTCCATCAAGGGCAAGGGACACCTGACGGACTTCGGCCTGGAGGCGGCGGCGCACGCGCTGCACTTCCTGGCCGATTACTTCGGGATCGCCTACCCCCACGACAAGATCGACCACATCGCCGTTCCCGACTTCGCCTTCGGGGCCATGGAGAACCTGGGCTGCGTCACCTACCGCGAGACGGCGCTGCTGGTCGACCAGGCGGCGGCATCGCGGCTGGAGTTGGACCGCGTCGCCCAGGTGGTGGCCCATGAGACGGCGCACATGTGGTTCGGCGACCTGGTGACCATGAAGTGGTGGAACGGCATCTGGCTCAACGAGGCCTTCGCCACCTTCATGGAGTTGTTGACCGTCGACGCCTTCCGCCCGGACTGGGAGGTGTGGGTCACCTTCGGCATCGGGCGCTCCGCCGCCATGATGACCGACGGCCTGACCAGCACCCGGCCGGTGGAGTTCGCCGTTGGCCGGCCGTGCGAGGCCGAGGGGATGTTCGACATCCTCACGTACCAGAAGGGGGCCGCCGTCCTCCGGATGCTGGAGCAGTACCTCGGCCCTGAGCCCTTCCGCCAGGGCATCTCCCGTTACCTGACGGAGCACTCCTACGGCAACACCGAGACGACCGACCTGTGGGACGCCATCGAAGCGGCTTCGGGCGAGCCCGCCCGGGCCGTCATGGATTCGTGGATCTACCAGGGTGGGTATCCCCTGGTTTCTGTCGGGCTGTCCCCTGACGGCGAGTACCTGACGCTCAGCCAGCGGCGGTTCCTCTACCGCGGCGACGACAGCGGCGAACTCTGGCAGGTGCCGATCAACCTCCGGCTGTCAGCGGACGGCCAAGTGAAGACGGCGCGGGTGCTGCTGACCGAGGAGTCCACCGAAGTGGCGGTGCCCGGCCCGCTCGACTGGGTCGTGGTCAATGCCGGCGCATGGGGCTTCTATCGGGTCCGGTACGAAGAGTCGCTGCTGCAACGGCTCCGCGCCGTCATGCACGAGCAGTTGTCGCCCCTCGAACGCCTCACGCTGGTCAGCGACACCGCGGCGTCCATGCTGGCGGGGCATTCGCCGGTGACCGATTTCCTTTCGCTCGTCGAGCAGTTGCCGGCCGAGCGCGATCCCGACGTGTGGGGCGCCGGCCTCGGCCCACTCGGCCTGATGGACCGGATCCTGTCCGACGCCGACCGGCCGCTCCTTCAGGCCTTCGTGCGCCGCATCACCCGCCCGCTCCTCGATGAGCTCGGTTGGGATCCAGCTCCCGGAGAACCGGAACGCACCGGCACGCTCCGGGCTCGGCTCCTGTCGGTCGTCGGGACGCTCGGGGCCGACCCCGGGGTGCGCGACGAGGCCCGATCACGGCTGGAGCTGTACTTCGCCAACCCGGCCACCCTCGCCCCCGACCTGGTGACCGCCGTTGTCACGATCGTCGCCTATGCGGGTGGCGAAGACGAATACCAGTTGATGTACGAGCGGTTCGGGGCCGCGGCCACTCCTCAGGACCAGGTCCGGTTCCTGTACGCCCTGGCGGCACCACAGGTCCCGGAGCTGCTGAGCCGCACACTCGAGCTGTGCCTGACCAACGAGGTCAGGACGCAGGACGCGCCGTATGTCATCGGGTCGGTCCTGGCGTCGCGAGGCGGCGCCCGGCTGGCGTGGCCGTTCATCCAGCAGCACTGGGACACCATCCGGTCCCGTTTCCCCGGCAACAGCATCCCCCGCATGCTCGAGGCCATGTCATCGGTCACCGATGCCGCCCTGGCCCGGGCCATTCACGCCTTCCTCGACGAACATCCCGTGCCGCAGGAAACCCTGGTCGCTCAGTCGCTCGAGAAGCTCGACAACAGCGTGGCCTTCGCTGATCGGGTGGCTCCCGACCTGCCGGCCGCGCTCCAGCAACGCTGACTCCTCGCTCCGCGGGGCTCCTTCAGCCGTGACTCCCGTGATCTCTGTCGCCTCGGCGTTCTCCGCCTTTCCGTCCTTCGAGGTGTTCTCGGTCGAGGACAGCGCCATCCAGGTGGTCTGGCATTCGCTGCCTGCTCCGCACGTGTCACTGGAAATCGGTGATCAGGTGCGCCAGGTGGTGGCCCCGCCTCCAGCGGTGCTGCGGCGCCGGGGGCGCCGGCCGGCACCACTGCGCTTGCCCCCCGGGGCCATGGGCGGCCCCGGAGCGGTTGTCGTCGACGGCCTCGCTCCCGGCACGAGTTACGACCTGACGGTGAGCGGCCCGGGCATGCCCCGGCGCCTGATCGAGAAGGTGACGACGCTCCGGCCCCCGCCCGGCCGCCTGCTCGACGCCTTCGCCACCATCAACGACTTGCACCTGGGAGAGCCCGGGTTTGGCCCGAGCCACGACATCGAGGACGCCTGGCCCCTGCCTACAGGGCGCGGCCCTTACAGCTGGCGCTGCATCGACTCGGCCGTTGATGAAGCGATCCGCTGGGGCGCTCGAGCCTTGGTGGTGAAGGGCGACATGACGTCCGACGGCGTGGCGGCGGAGTTCCACGAGATTGGCGAGCTCCTGGGACGGGTGCGCGTTCCGGTGATGGCGACCTTCGGCAACCACGAGTTCCACGACCTGGAGACCGACGGGCGGCCCATCCTCCAGCACTACGGCATCCACGTGCCCCGGGAACCGTGGGCCCGCGACCGCGACGGGATCCGCCTCGTCTTCGCCCTCACTCCTCGACCAGGCGAGCGAGCTGGTGAGATCGACGACCGTCAGCGGGCCCGACTGGTCGCCCTGGCCGCCGAAGCGCCGGGACCAGCATTCGTGGTGCTGCATCACCAACCGCAACGGTGGGCGTGGCCGACCGAGTACCCACCGGGAATCGCAGGACACCAGGCCCAGGCCTTTCTCGACGAGCTGGCGGCCGCCAACCCCGCCAGCTTCGTCGCCAGCGGCCATACCCATCGCCATCGCCGGCGGCGCCACGGCCCGATCGAGGTGGTGGAAGTCGGTTCGACCAAGGACTACCCGGGGACCTGGACCGGCTATGCGGTCCACGAGGGCGGGATCCGCCAGGTGGTGCGGCGGATCGCGGCGCCCGATGTCATCGCCTGGACCGAGACCACCGCCCGGGCCATCGGCGGCGTCTGGGGTCGCTGGTCCCCCGGCCGGCGCGACGAACGGTGCTTCACGCACCGCTGGCCGGCCCGGGACTAGCCCGGCGGACGGGAGCCGGTATTCGGCGCAGCGCTATCCGGCGCAGGGGCGTTCGGCGCCGCGCTGTTCGGCGCCGCGCTGACCGCGCCACCGCCCGCGGTGCCGGCCCCACCGAGGGCTTCGATGCGGGCCTGGACCCGGGCCAGGCGCTGGCTGGCAAGCCCGTGCAGCAGCTCGGCCCGCTCGTAGAGGTCGGCCGCCTCCTCGATACCGATCTGCCCAGAAGCGAGCCGGTCAGTGAGCAGCTCCAGGGCCGCCACCAGCTCCTCGAAGGTCAGTTGCTCCGGGTCCTGCTGAAGAGGGTTCATACCCTGCTTCATGCCGCCGTCAGACACTGACCACCTGCTCGACTCGGGCTCGCATCCGTCCGGCCGCGACCTGCACGTCGATCAGCGCGCCGGGGGCCACCTGGTCGGCCTGGCGGATGACTCCACCGGCCGCATCGCGCGCCACGGCGTAGCCCCGTTCGAGCACCCGCTGCGGCGACAAAGCCTGGAGATGGCGGGCGTCGGCTTCGAGGCGTCCCTCGGCTCGGGCCACGCGGTCGTGGACCCCTCGGCGCCACTCCAGGGCGCCCAGCCGCGCCCGACCGGTCGCCACCGCCCGCTCGGCGGGTCCATGGCGATCGATCGAAGCCAGCCGCCGCGATGCCTCTTCCGCCCGCCCTCTCGGATGGACCCACGACAGCCGATCGCCCAGGCGGTCGAGGCGGGCGCCCGCCAGCCCGGCGCCTTGGCGAACAGCGCGACCGGTGTCGATGGCCGCCAGCCGCCGGGCCGCCACCTCGGTGTGACGCTCGAAGGCCGCGGCGGCCGTAGCCCGCCGGGCCGCCAGGGAGAGCCGGAGGGCCTGGCGGTCGGGCACCACCGCGGCCGCGGCCGCAAGTGGGGTGGCGCAACGTAGGTCGGCCACCTCGTCGCACAGCGGCCGGTCCCCCTCGTGGCCGATGGCGGAGACGACCGGCACCGGGCAGTCGCACACCGCTCGACAGAGCTCCTCGTCACTGAAGGGCAGCAACTGGGTGGCGTCGCCGCCGCCTCGAGCGAGGACGATGACGTCCACCTCGTCGTCTGCCGCCAGTCGTGCCAGGGCGTCCATGATCGACAGGGCCGCCGACGGTCCGGAGAGGAACGTCTCTACGACTCGGAGCGGGTAGCCCGGGAAACGCGCCGCCACCACCGACTCGATGTCCTTGCGCACCGCCGAATCAGCGCCGCACACCACCCCGATCAGGCGGGGCAGGAGCGGTATGGACCGCCGGGGCCGGTCGAGTAATCCGTCCACCTCGAGGCGGCGGCGGGCCTCGGCGATCATCGCCGCGACCGCACCGTCACCGACGGGCGTGACCGCCTCGGCGACCAGTTGCAGATCGCCGCGCTCGGAGATCCAGCTCACGGCACCCACCACGCATACCCGCTCGCCTGCGATCGCCCGGCAGCGGGCCGCCCGACCCTGCGGGCAGGTCACGGTCATCTGGGCCGCCCGGTCACGCAGGGTGAAGTAGATCCGCCCGCCGCCGGTGCGCGTCGGACGGTAGACCTCTCCTTCGACCGACACCCGGCCCACCGGCGCCAGCGACCGGGCGATCTCGCCCGCCAGCCGGACCAGGGTGACGGTCCGGGGGCCGCTCGGGGCAACGGGGAACATCGGGAGGGTCATGGCGAGGCGAGGCTATCGCCCGCCTGTGTCCGAAACCGCGGAGGCCCGAGGACA
>JAUTXN010000301.1 GCA_030838045.1 Acidimicrobiaceae bacterium | reverse complement strand
GCGGCGTCGGCGAATCCCGACGATCCGCACACGTACGCGGTCGCTCCGGGAGCGAGCGGGCTCGGAAGGTCGAGGGCGTTGAGGTGGCCGGGCGGCCGGGGCCACGACGGCGGGACTGCCCGGGTGTAGACGATCGTCGTCTCGGGTCCGGGGAGTTCGGCGGCGTAGTACAGGTCGTCGGGTGTGCGGGCGGAGACGACGAGACGCACCAGCTCGGAGCGCCCGGTTTGCCGGGCCAACCGCAACATGGCCATCAGCGGGGCGACGCCTGAGCCGCCTCCGACCAGGATCGCCGGCGTGTCCCCGCCCCACACGAACCAGCCGCCGATGGGCCCTCGTACTTCGAGTTGGTCGCCGACCATGAGGTCGTCGTGCAGGAACGACGACACCTCGCCGTCCTCCAGTCGCTCGATGGTCAACTCGATCTCGCCGGAACCGTCCGGCGCTGACGCGACCGAATACGACCGGGACGCTCGGTAGCCGTCGGGAGCCGTGAGCCGCACCACATAATGCTGGCCTGCGAGGTGTGGTCGAGGCTGTGCCAGTGCCAGCCGGAACGTCTTTGCGTTCGCCGTTTCCGGGCGGATCCCGACGACCGTCGCCTGCTGCCAACCCCCTGTCCTCGGCGGCGGGAGCGTGGTCGGGAAAGGCTGGTCAGTCACCTTGGTAGCGTTCCTCCTGCCACGGGTCGCCACGGTCGTGATAGCCGTTGCGCTCCCAGAAGCCCGCCTCGTCGTGGTCGAGCAGCTTCAGGCCCGACACCCATTTGGCGCTCTTCCAGAAGTAGAGGTGAGGCACCAGCAGGCGGGCCGGGCCACCGTGGGCGATCGCCAGTGGTTGCCCGGCGAAGTCCCAGACGACCCAGGCCTTGCCATCGGTCACATCCGCAAGCGGCAGATTGGTGGTGTAGCCGGTATGGGATCGGGCCAGTACATAGGTCGCGGATGGGAGCGGTCGGGCGGCTGCCAGCAGCGTGTCCACCGATACGCCGGCAAAGGTGACGCCGAGTTTCGACCAGGTCGTCACGCAGTGGATGTCCCCCTCGAACGTCGAAGCGGGGAGCGCATGGATCTCGTCCCACGTCCAGGTGGCCTCATGCTCGACCAGGCCGTCCACGGTGAAGGTCCAGTCGGCGGTGTCCAGGTGGGGCGTGGCTTCGGCCGTCAACACCGGCCAGTCGTCGCCTGTGTCGTACTGGCCCGGTGGCAGGCGCTCATCGTCGGGCCGGCGTCGCCGCCCTTGAAATCCTCTGGTGAAGCCCATGGTCAGCGATGATCGCGCTGATCGGACGTCATCGTGAACCCTCGTCCGGCGGGAGCTGGGCGGCCACCTTGGCGGGCGCCCGGATCCGCCAGGACTCGGTAAGCACCTCTTCGAGTTCGTCGAGTTCCACGGCATCCAAGCGGACCAGGACCATGGGATGGCCGTCGTAGTGGGCAACCGTGCAGAACTTGTCGGGCTCGGACTCGATCAGGGCCTGCTTCTCGTCGAGATCCCAGCACCACACGACGAGGAGATCGCCCTCGTCGCGCATCCGGGCGAAGAGCCGATCCTTGACCCGAAATCCCGGCGTGCCGTAGGACGGCTTCTCGGTCGTTTCGGGCAGCGACAACGCCAGCCGACGGACATCATCCTCGGTGACCATCAACTCCTCATCCTTATCGAGTCCTGACGTCAACGGTGACGCCGCGCGATCGGGGTGCCCGGGGGCAGGGTGGTTCTGGGGAGGGTCCAGACGACGCCTTTCTGCTCCCTTGTCCGATTTAGAGCCGAATTGCGCCATTTCGGCCGGCACAATTCGAGCGGTGGAGCCCTCGCTACTACTACGGTTGCCGCCGGCTTGCCCTACACCGCCCGATCGGGGACAGTGAGACGCGACATGGCTGACAATCACACCGAAAGCGAGGGGCGGGTCCGGAGCTACCTGGCCAACCACGGCGGAAGCGTCGAGGACGCCGGCGGGCGAGGGCTCACCGACGAGATGGCGAGGGCGATCGGCGTGGACAAGCCGGCCGCGCTCAGCGCCATTCTCGGGCGAATGGAGAGCGACGGTGTCATCACCCGTGACATGCGTGGGCTTCGGACCTATCGCATCTCGCTCGCGACCTCCGACGAGCCGGCACTGGTGGCCGCCGAGCCTGGGCCGGGCCTCGCCGACAACGGTGGCAGTAGTCGGACGGGCCGCCACGCCGGGCGGTCGGTGGGTCTTCGTGACGCGCGCCCCGAAGAACTCGTGCCGACCGACCTGCCCGACGCTCCACGGGCTGGAGCGATGAGTCTCCGCGAAGCCCTCTCTCGTCGGCCGGCGGCGCCCGAGGTGGCGGCTGCGGCGGCGGTGGCTGCGCCCGCGGCCGTTGAGCCCGACCCGGCCGCCGAGCCCACGGAGCAATCCCCGGCCAAGGCCGTCAGCCTGCGTGATGCGATCAAGCGCAAGGCGGCCGCCGGATCCGATCCCGCACCCGTCCCTGCCCCGGCCGCCGTCAGCGCGGCGCCCGCGCAGCGCGCCGCTCCGGCTCGGCGCGACTTCCCGTCAGCCGAGCCCGCGACGTCGCAACGGCCCGCCGCGCGGTCGATGAGCCTCCGCGACGCATTGGCGGCCGAGAGCGACACCGATGCGCCGGCCTGGGCTCGGGAGCCGACGAGCCAGTTTTCGGCGGCGCCGACGGCCGCGGGCCCCGACTACCGCACGACGACCTCGACTCGCCTCCGAGAACCCGCGGCCCCACCCTGGGTCGACGACGATCCGGGCACCAAGACCAAGAAACGCAAGGCTGGCAAGGCCGATCGGCCCAAGCGGGCGGACAAGAGCGCACAAAAGGCGGCGCAGAAGGCCGAGCGCCGCCGCCGGCTGCAAGACCAGTTGAGTATTTCGGTGCCGAAGGCACCGCCCAGCGCCACCATCGTGACCGCGGTCGGGGTGGCCGTCGCCGGCCTCGTTCTGGTCGCGGTGATCTCGGTGGTCGTTTCCCGCGGTTCCACCCATCATGTGCCGACCAACGACACGGTCTCCTCGTCAACCGACGCCTGCGCGGTCGTCGATACCGCCTTGGCGTCCGCGGCGTTCGGGCAGCCCGCGGGTCCGCCCAACTTTGTCCTGGACAGCTGCGTGTATGACGACGGAACCCACGAGCTGATCGTGGTGGTGTATCGCTCCAACGCCCGTGCGTTGTTCGACGCCGGTCGCAGCAGCCAGGCCCTGGACGTTCCTGGGATCGGAGACGGCGCCTACTACGTGGACGGTCGGTTACGGGTGCTCAAGGGGAACAGTCTCCTCCTGGTCACTCTCGGTCCGATCCCCGCCAGCACGCCCAACCCCAAGCTGGTGGCCTTGGCGGGCACGGCAGCCGGGCGTCTCTGAGTCGCCGCTACTGAAACCGCCCATCGGCACAGCGGACGATCGGAAAGCTTCGAGGAGTTGCGGCAGCCGCTCGCTGCGCCATTGAAGCCAGCGGCTGCCCACTCCTGCTAATTAGGACTCTCCGACCCCGGTCGTAGATACATCGATCACACCATTGATCCCTTGAGCTACGCGGGCGAGATCAGGTCCCGTCAACCGGAACACCGTCCACTCGTCCTGAGGACGCGCCCCCAGGTGGCGGTAGAAACCGATCGCCGGTTCGTTCCAATCCAGGACCGCCCACTCAAGGCGGGTGTACCCCCGTTCGACCGCCACCCGAGCCAACTCGCTCAGGAGGGCCCGGCCCGCGCCGAGGCCCCGGTCCGACGGCCGGACGAAGAGGTCCTCCAGGTAGATGCCGTGGTGGCCCGTCCAGGTCGAATAGTTGACGAACCAGATGGCCAACCCGACGACGGTTCCGCCATGTTCGGCGACGTGGGCGAACACCCGAGGATCCGCACCGAACAGTGATTCCATCAGCTGGCCGTCGTCCAACTGGACCTGATCGGGGGCTCGTTCGTAGGCCGCCAGAGCCCGGACCAGATCGACCATCAGGGCGACGTCGCCGGGCCGTGCCGCCCGCACCGTGACCGCAGCCGATTCGCCCTCTGCGGGGGTCACCGCGTGACCAACGGCGGCAGGGCCCGGCCGATTGGCGTGCGCACCACCGCCACGGCGACGTCGTCGTATGGCGTCGGATCGGCGTTGACGATTACCACCGGGATGCCGAACCGTGCGGCCAGCGGGACCAGCCCGGCCGCGGGGTGCACGGCGAGGGTCGACCCGACCGCCAACACGAGGTCGGCTGCCTGAACCGCGAGAACCGCCCGCTCGAGAACCTCGGGGTCGAGGGCCTGGCCGAAGCTGATGGTTGCCGATTTCAGGACCCCTCCGCATGGCTGCCCATCGATGAGCGCAACGCAGGCGGGGTCGTCTTCCCCGGCGCGCACCCGTTCCAGGACCGGTGGCATCGGCGCCCGACTTCCGCACGACCAGCACATGACGTGATGCATGGTCCCGTGGAGCTCGATGACCAGTCCCGGATTGGAGCCGGCTTTTTGGTGCATGCCGTCGATGTTCTGGGTGACGATCGCCCGCAGGCGGCCCTGGCGCTCCAGATCGACCAGCGCGACATGTCCGGCGTTGGGCGCGGCGCTCCACGCGGGGGAATGGAGGCGGGTCTGCCAGACCTGCTTGCGGATTTCGGGGTCGGCCAGGTAGTGCTGCAGCGTCGCCGTGCGCTCGGCCCCGGGGTTCTTCGTCCACACTCCTTGCGGCCCGCGGAAGTCGGGGATGCCGGACTCGGTCGAGATACCGGCTCCGGTGAGTGCGACGACCGAGGAAGCCTCCTCGAGCGCTTCCCTCGCGGCTGCCGCCTCGGCCTCGACCAGGTCACCTCGGGCCACCGCCCGACGCTACCAATAGGCGTCGCCCGGTCAGCGGTTCAGCTGGTGGAATCCACCAACGACTGACCAGGCACAGCCTCGGCGCCCGGATCCGCCCCGACAGCCGCCACAGTCTCGGCGCCCAGATCCGCCGGACCCGCCCCGACAGCCGCTACAGCGGTCGTTGCCACGGTGCTCGCGACCTCACGGCACCGCGTGAGCGAACCGGCCCGCAGGGCATCTCGGAGCACGCCGCTGATCTCTCCCAGTTGCTGGACCTGACAGGGGCTCAGCACGTCGAACAGGTTCCGCCGGACCGCCTCGACGTGACCGCGGGCGGCATCCTCCAAGACCGCCATGCCCGTGTCGGTGAGGAATGCGAACGACCCCCGCTTGTCCGACGGGCACGAGCGGCGCTCCACCCACCCGGCCTCCTCCAACCGGGCGACGGCGTGGGAGAGCCGGCTCCGCGACGTCAGCGTCAGCTCCGCCAGGTCGCTCATCCGCATGGTCCGTCCCGGCGTTTCGGACAGTGTGACCAGAATTTGGTAGTAGGCATGGTTGAGCCCACTGTCGCGTTGGAGCTCGCGTTCGATCTCGCTGGTGAACAAACGGATGGCATCGATGAAGGCGCGCCACGCCTGCTGCTCGTCGTCGTTCAACCAGCGGGGCTCAGCCGATGCGTCCACACGCCCATGATACCCAAATTCAGGGTCAGTAGTTGACTTCTCAACAACCTCGGGTTACAATATCTATTGAGAGTTCAACGATCGAGTTCCGCACCGTAATCGGAGAGGACACACCATGACCAACGCTTCCACCACGAGCACCATCCCCGGCTACATCGCAGGGACGTGGGACATCGACCCAGTCCACAGTGACGTGTCCTTCAGCGTGCGCCACATGATGGTAAGCAAGGTCCGCGGCCGTTTCGCGACCTTCGAGGGCCAGATCGTGACCGCCGAGAACCCCCTCGATTCGACCGTGTCGGTCACCATCGACCTGAGCTCGATCGACACGAACAGTGCCGATCGGGACAACCACCTCCGCTCGGCCGACTTCTTCGACGTCGGGACGCATCCCAAGATGACCTTCGAGTCGACGAGGGTCTCGGCCACCGAGGACGGATACCTGGTCGAGGGTGTGCTGAGCCTACACGGAGTGAGCAAGCCGATTCAGCTGACCGTGGAGCCCAACGGTTTCGGGAAGGACCCGTTCGGTGGCACTCGCGCCGGATTCACCGCCACCGGTGAACTCAGCCGCAAGGAGTTCGGTATCGACGTCGACATGCCCCTCGACGGCGGCGGGGTCGTCGTTGGCGACAAGATCCAGATCAACCTCGAGATCGAAGCGGTACAGAAGCCCGCCGCCTAGAGCCTTCAGCCGTAACCAGTCGCCGGGCCTCTCGTACATGGGGGCCCGGCGACTTGTCTTGGCGCCGAGCGCGGGCCCTTCGAGGTCCTTGCGCGCGCCGCCCTTTTGCCTCGGCCAGGCCGCCCGAGTAGGTTCTGACCGTTGATGGCGTTAACCGGAGAACGTTCGACGGTCGAAGCCAGGACGGCAACGGGAGGCTTTCGCGGTAGGCGACCGATCGCCGTCGCCGGTTTCGCGCCTCTTGCGCTGTCTCTGCTCACCTCGTTGCTGCTGCCCCTCGGGGGTGTGCCCGCGGCGGGGGCCGACCCGACCGGGCCCGATCAGGCCAAGGTGGCCACCCTTACGGCCAAGATCAACGCCCAGGCGGGCCGCATCCACCAGCTCACCGGGCAGCTGGACCAGGCCCGGCTGAAGGTCGACTCGACCTCGTCCCGTTTGGTCGGCGTCACCAAGCAGCACGACACCACGATGCAGGTCCTCGGCGCCAACCGGGCGATCCTTCTCGAGCAGGCGGTGCGGGCGTACATGCACGGCGGCGCCACGCCCGGCATGCCATCGGCCGCGGCCGC
>JAUTXN010000300.1 GCA_030838045.1 Acidimicrobiaceae bacterium | reverse complement strand
GGCCGGCCAGCTCGTAGATGATGTTGCCTTCGGTGCGCGTCACTGCCAGCGGCCGGCCGATGGGGCGGCAGCCCTGGGAGACGACGCTCGACAGGGTTACCCCGGGGCCGATCAGCACCCCGACCGCGCCGTCGGTGAAAATCGTCTCGTTGAGGGCGAGGCGGTTGCCACCCGGGCCTTGGGCGGCCGACGCCATGCCGCCGATGACCGGTAGACCAGGATGTTCGGCGGCCAAGCCCCGCAGCAGGAGATCGACGGCGAAGCTGTACGGATCGGCGAGCAGGATCAGCGCCTGGGGTTCGAAGGCGAGGTTGTCGGGCCATCCGACGATCACCGGGATGGGGCGGCCCCGGCCGGTGTCGTCGTCCAGGTCCCTCCCGTCGCTTGCGTCGGTTGCGTCGGTTGCGTCGGTTGCGTCGCTTGCGTCGGTTGCGAACTCGCGGCCGAAGTCGGGTTCAAACTCGGTCCACAAGCGGACGGGCGCGATGGGCCCGGTAAGTGCCGCCCACAGGCTGACCGCTTCGGTCTGCTCGATCTCGCGCTGGTTGCCTACGACGGACTCGGCGGCGCAGCCGATGAGCAACGTGGGCTCGAGCAGCCGGCACACGGCGTCGGCTGCCTCCTCCAAGGCCCCGGCGTGCGGGCGGGTCACGAAGAGCACCGCCAGGTCGGGGTGGCGACCGACCTGTTCGATGACCTGTCCGATCACCTCGCCCGTGGCGTGCGCCGTGACCGGGTGGGTCGACAGGCTGGAGGCGAAGCGCATGGGAGGGTTCGTCAGACCACCGGCAGCAAGGTGAGGGGGACGGTCAGGACGGCGCCACCGGGGAGCAGGCGGCAGTTGGCTTCGATCGTGCCGTAGTCCTTGAAGGCCAGTTCGGCTCGCACCAGGCGGTAGGTGAACTTGCCCGGCTCGACGTTGAACGGCGAGACGTTGCGGGCCACCTCCTCACCGCCGGGATCGGTGCCGTGGGTGAAGACGACCTCCAAGATTCCCTGGCCGGGATCGGTGGGCCGGGACCGGACCAGCACGATCAGATGGGGCTGCACGGTGACCGGTGGGGGGGTCGGGGCAGGGAGGGAGAACATGATCCCGGTGAGGTCGATCCGGGTGGACGGCCCGGGGACCGCACGCAGGTTGATGCTCTCGGCAAACACAGCGGAGACAATGTCCATCGGACTGTGCAGGCTACTCGTGCCCTGGGACTGTCGGTGAGGCCGGCGGGCCGGGGGCTGCACCCCGGCTCGGCCGGGCGAGCGGCTCGGCCGCTTCAGCTCGTCAGCAGGCCGTCGTGCCCGGGCACTGGTATTGGAAGGCGATACTGGCCGCGTACCCAAGGCCGCCGGGCGCCGTTTGGGTGTTGTTGAACGCGAAATCCGGCGCCGGGATGGCGGGCGGAGCGAAGGTGAGCGTGGTGGGCGCCGCCGTGGCGATGCTGCCGCCGACGAACTGTCCGGTGATCCCGCCGCGCAGCGTCATCGTCCCGTCCGTGAACGCAAACACGGGGAGCGTCGAGTTGGATCCGACGATGTTGAGTGTGTCGAGAATGCCCGCGCCGGTCATGATCACGTACAGCTGGCCGCCATTCGTCGTCTGGGGCACGTTGATCGTGAGCGCGCCGCCCAGGGTGCTGCGTACGACCAGCACGACGGTCCCGTCGATCGTCGCTGGATTGTACGTACAGTTCAACGACACGAGGGGGGTGTAGTCGTAGTACGAGCCGACGCCGTTACCCGGACAGCTGTTGGACGCCGGTAGGCCGACGCCGACGATGGAGCTCATGTCAAGCGCGCTGTCGGTGTATGTCGGCATCAGGCGCGACGACCCGAGGTCGGGCGCAGGGGTCACCGGAGACGCCCCCCCGGTGACCGTCGAGTTGGCGCTCGAGTAGTTGGTGGTCGGGCCCTTGTACTTGGCAGTCCCGTTGACGGTGCTGTCGGTAAGGGTCAAGGTGTTGCTGGACACGACGCCTCCCAGTCCCCCTTGCACGGTTGCGCCGGTGATCGAGACTCCGTTGCCGACGACCTCGCCGCCGATGGCGCTGACGGTCAGGTTGACCGTGCTCCAGCCATGCACCAGGCCGTCGATCTGGGCGCCGGTGATATTGATGGCGCCATTGGCGACCACGTTGGGCACGGTGCCGCCCGTGCCGTAGGCCGAAAGGGTCCCCACGCCGGGCGCGGCGGTGATGGCTCCGCCGGAGTACAAAGCGTCAGGGAACACGTAGCCGCACTGCGTGGTAACGGCACAGGACACCACACCGGCGGCATTGGTTCCCGAGACCGGTGCACCCTGGCCGCGGTTGATGTGGGCGACGAGGGTCGTCGTGGCGACCGGGCGGGTGGCGTTGGGGACGTACCCGACGGCAGCAATCACGGCGTTGCCGCCCGGCGAGCAGGAAACGGGGGCTAGGACCATGTACGACTCGCTCGGCAGGTTCTGGTCGGGGAGCGGCACCTCGAGCCCGGCCCCCGGACAGACGCTGCTGGAAGCCAGGGTTGCCAACGCTGCTTCGAGGCCCGCTTCGGCCGCATGCAACGACGCCGAGCGGTTGCGGGAAAGGCCGCTGCGCTGGCTGCTGTGCGTCGCCAGCTGGAAGGCCGCAGCCACGAGGATGACGCAAATCATCATCACCAGCAGCGAGGCAATCAGCGCCATGCCGCCTTCGTCGCGGCGCGGGTCAGGGAATGCCCGTGGCCGCCTGTTCGGGTTCATGCGCACGCCCCAGTGGTCGAAGACGGATTCTTGGGAATGGCCCGGCCGGTCACCGTCGTGGTGAACAGCGAGGGGTTGGCGGCATTGACCGTCCTGGTGTCCGCCTTCACCCAGAGCGTCACCGCCAGGCTGCGGTTCTGGGTCACGGAGAAGACGGACGGGGTGCCGGTCTGCGTGCTGTTGACCACACCGGTGATCACCGTCGACCAACCGGCGGGCCAGGTGGCAGCTGCCGGCAGCTTGCTCCGACGTTGGAGTGTCCCGCCGCTCACCTGATACTCGACACAGTTGCTCATGGGTACCGCGGTGACCACGGTGGTGGAGCTGGAGACGCTGCCCCCGAAGACCTGGAGGTGGACGATCCCCCCTGCGTCGATATACAAGACATTGCTCGACACCACGTCGTGTTGGATCTGGTCCATGGCCACCTGGGCGGCATCCGACGCATCGGAGCGCACCCGAGCGTTGTCGAAGTTGGTGATGCTCGTCGAGAGTTGTGGGAGGACGATGGCGAGGACGACGAGCAGCAGGGCCGATGTGATCATGACCTCGATCAGCGTGAAGCCGAGCTCGAAGCCGGCCTGACGGCGGCGAATGACGGATTGGCGGAACCGCTTCATGAGTACGACGCCGAGGTCGTGACATTTCCGAGGTCGACCACGATGTTGATGTCGGCCACCGTCCCCAGCAAGGTGCTGATGCCGAGGTGGACGTTCACCGACAGGGGCGACGTGACGCTCGCCGTGCTCGTCCCGGTGTGGGTGGCGGCCCCGATCACCACGGTGGCGTTCACGGCGATATTGAGGATCCCGGTTGAGACATTGACCGGGGGCACCGTGATGGGCGATACCGACGCCAGGCTGATTGGCGCCCCGATACCGGCGATCACCAACGATCCCGCCGAAGCGGCGGTGGCGGCCGGGCAGCCCCCAGGGCCGGCGCACGCCGTGGCGGACGACGAGAAGCCGGTCAACTTGATGAGCGTGCCCACCACCGGGAGGCCGGTCAGGATGTCGAGCTCGGTGAATGACTTGGAGGCCGACGCCGTATAGGTCTGGCCCAACGGGACGGCGCCCGTGCCGGTCTGCGTGACGGTCGCGGTATCAGGGGCCGCGTTGCCCGAGGGCACCAGGTTGACCAGGCCGAGGTTCAGCAGCGGGAGGCCGGCGGCGGTGATGCCCAGGTTGCTCGAAAGGGCGCCCGACTGCGTCGCCGTGGCCCGTCCGTATCCGAGGTTGTTGTTGGGGATGACCCCGCTCGGGATGTTTGTGCTGCCCGCCGCGGCGCTGGCCGCCACGGCCGCAGCCGAGTTGACCTGCCCAACCGCGATGCCGCCATTTATCGTCCCGCCGATGAGGGTGCACACCAGGAGCAAGGTGCACTGATTGACGCTTCCCGGAATCGATTGCAGGATCGCCGGTGTCTTGGTGTCGTTGTTGGGCCCATTGGTCGGCGAGCCAAAAGGCGAGGTAGCCGTCGCCTGGGCAGCCGGTGTGCTGACCACCGCCAGGTTGGCGGCCGAGACCCCGCTCGACGCTGTACCACCGGTCACCAGGTGTCCGGCCGGCCCGACCGACGTTCCGCCTATCGAGGTGCTTCCGTTCAAATAGGAGGTGGCCGTCGGGAGGTTGAAGATCACGCTGGCGGCGTTCAGGTTGAGGACCGTCCCGGTGACCGTGATGGTCCCTGGCAGGCTCTTGGCGTCGGCCGTCCAGCCATGGCTCGGTGCCACCGTCGTGGTCGTCGTGGCCCCCGGCTGGTTCTCGTTGAAGGGCGAGGTGTAGATCTTGCTCTCCACCTGGAGATTGGGTTGCACGCCGCTGACCTGCGGCGGGGTCCAGCTGACCTGCACGGTGGCGATCTTCGTCTGGTTCGTGCTGTCGGTCGGATCCATCGTGATGTAGCTCTTGATGGTGTACACCGTGGTCCCCGGCGAGCCCGGCTGGGTGCTGACGTGAGCCGGGAACAACGGGGTGGCGGCCAGGGATGAGGCGAAGGTGGCCGACGGGATCAGGCGTCCGGTGGAGTTGAGGAAGCAGTACGACCCGACCGGCGTGGCGCAGGGTTTGACCTGGGAGTCGGAGGCGCCCGCCAGGTCGGGCTGGCTCATGAAGAGCATGTCGAACGGCAACGCCCGGATCTGCTCGATCGTCTGGTTCGCCAAGGCCGACGCCTGGGTTCGTTGCCGGCTGAAGCCGACCGAGGCGAAGCTGCTGAACATGCTGAATGCCAGCACCAGCAGCGTCGCGAAGATGATTCCCAGTGAGACCAGGACTTCGACCATCGTGAAGCCTTCTTCAGGCTGGTTCCGCGACGGCCACGACAGACGGGTCACTCTCCGATAAGGGGCCACGGTAGGACATCGCCACCAAAACGTCCCGGCTTGAGCCGAATCTCGCAGTTTCCTGACGGTCCGACCGGTACCCTAGGGCCCATGGCGACACCGACGGCTGCCGCCCCGACCTCTGGCTCGACGCGAGAGGCCATCCTCGATTCCGCGCTCCGCCTTTTCGCGGATCACGGCTACGACGGTACCTCGCTGAACGATATTGCCGAGGAAGTCGGAATTCGCCGGCCCAGTCTCCTGTACCACTTCCAATCGAAGGAAGCGCTGTACCGCGAGGTGTTCGAGACCGCCCTGGTGGACTGGTCCCGCCGCATCGGCAAATCGGCCGCCTCGCCCCGAGACGGCTGGGCCCAGGTCGACCGGGTACTCGACGACAGTTTCGATTTCTTCCGGGAGAATCCCGACTTCGTGCGACTCTTCCGCCGGGAGGCACTCGAAGGCGGGAGCCGCCTCGCCACCGAACTGGCGACGGTGCTGCGCCCCGAACTCGACCGAGCAGCCGGCTTCCTGAGGAGAGAAATGGCGGCCGGAAGGTTCCGGCGCCACGATCCGGCCCAGCTGCTGCTGACCGGCTACGGAGCCCTGTTGACGTACTTCAGCGACGTCCCGTTCCTCGAGATCCTCCTGGCGCGAGACCCCCTGTCGCCGGAGGCTCTGGACGAGCGGCTCGAACACGTGCGGGGGTTCTTTCGCGCCGCGCTCGAACCCACCGGCTGACCAGGGACATCCCCAGCAGATCAGTACGCTGCGCGGCGTGCCGGTGAGGCGACACTCGGGCCGCCCGTTGGCGCCGGCGCTGGTCGCCCTGCTGGTGGCGGCGCTGTTCCCCGCCGCCGCGGCGGTGCTGCCGAGCGCCACGGCCCACGCTGCGCCCGCCGCTGCGCCCGCCGCTGCGGCCGCCGCTGCGCCCGCCGCGACACCCGCCACGACACCCATCACGACACCCGCCCTGGCGCCCTCCCGGGCAGATCAGGGGGCGCCGCCCCTCACGTTGCAGACGCCCGTCCTCTCCCTGCGCCGGGTGCCGGAGTTGCTGGCTATGGCGGTAGGAACGGCCAAGCTCGATGCCTCCCTCGATGCCATCCTGTCCGACCCCCGGTACGGCCCGAGCGCAGCCAACTCCTGTTTGATCGCCCAAGCGGGGTCGACGCCCGTCTACAGCCACAACCCGACCATGGCGCTCCTGCCGGCGTCCAACCTGAAGCTGCTCACCGCCACCGCAGCGCTCGACAAACTCCCGGCCGGGCAACGTTTCACCACCACGGTGG
>JAUTXN010000042.1 GCA_030838045.1 Acidimicrobiaceae bacterium | reverse complement strand
GCGTCGGTGGCCAGCCGCTTGATGCGGCCCTTGATCTCGTCGGTGATGTGGGGGATCACCTGGACGGTCTTGCCCAGGAAGTCGCCGCGGCGCTCCTTGGCGATGACCGACTGGTAGATCGATCCGGTGGTGGCATTGGAGTCCCGG
The DNA here is from genome assembly GCA_030838045.1 of Acidimicrobiaceae bacterium. Classification (GTDB taxonomy): domain Bacteria; phylum Actinomycetota; class Acidimicrobiia; order Acidimicrobiales; family Palsa-688; genus JALYXV01. The sequence goes on along the minus strand of JAUTXN010000042.1, from coordinate 3,159 downwards.
TGCAGGTTCTCGTCGATGAACCGCTCGTAGTGGCCGAGATCGAGGTCGGTCTCCCCGCCGTCATCGGTGACGAACACCTCGCCGTGCTCGAAAGGGTTCATCGTCCCGGGGTCGACGTTGATGTACGGGTCGAGTTTCTGCATCGTGACCCGCAACCCCCGGCTCTTGAGCAGCCGACCCAACGAAGACGCGGTAAGACCCTTGCCCAACGAGCTGGCGACGCCGCCGGTGACGAAGATGTGCTTCGCCATCAATCCTCCTCCCGTCTCGAACCTGTGGACGCCAACGGGGGCGGCCAAACCAGCTTACCGCGGCCCCCGAACCTGCCTGGCGGATGCCCCGATCTCCCGGAAGCGGGCCAGGGCCTCCTCCCGCTCGACGGCGTGATCGACGATGGGGGCCGGATAACCCGCCGGCGCCCCGCCCTTCGCCCGCCACGGCTGGTGCACCTCGGGAGCCGCCAGGCCGCGCAGTTCAAGGACAAAGCGGCGGATGTATTCGCCGTCGGGGTCGCACCGGCGCGACTGGGTGACGGGATTGAATATTCGGAAAAAGGGGGCGGCGTCGGTGCCCGATCCCGCGACCCACTGCCAGCCGTGGTTGTTCGATGCCAGGTCGCCGTCCACCAAATGAGCGAGGAAATGACGGGCACCCCGTTCCCAGGGCAGGTGAAGATCCTTCACCAAGAAGCTGGCCGTGATCATCCGCACCCGGTTGTGCATCCAACCCTCGGCCAATAGCTGGCGCATGCCCGCGTCCACCAACGGGTAGCCCGTCTGGCCCGCCGCCCAGGCGTCGAACAGCCGGTCGGCTTCGGCCCCATGGTCGGCTCGGAACGCCCGCATGGCGGGCTGCCACGCCCGCCGCGCCGAACACGGGTCATGCCACAGCACGTCGGCGTAGAACTCCCGCCACGCCAGCTCGGTACGGAAGCGCTCCGCTCCCGGGCCGTCGCCCAGCCGGACCAGGACTTGGTTGGGGTGGAGCAGGCCGAACTTCAAGTAGGGCGACAGGCGCGACGTTCCGTTCTCGGCCGGGTAGTCACGCCGCGTGCCATAGCTGACGGCGGACTCCGCCAGGAACTGATCGAGCCGCCGCTCCGCTGCTTCCTCGGTGGCGTCGGGCAGCGCGGCGACGGCGTTGCCGTCCCATTTGTCCGGCACAGCGTCGCTCGGAGCTTCGACCCAGGTCACCTTGGGCGCGGGAATCGGGTCCGGGTCGAGATGCCTCGTCCATTCCCGGAAGAACGGGGTGAACACCTGGTGGCGCGACCCGTCAGCCTTGAGCACGGTTCCCGGCTCGACCGCATAGGGCGAACCCACCCGGTCGAGGGCGCCGCCGCGCTCGACGAGGCGGCCCGAGACGGCGTCGTCGCGACGGCGGCCATAGGGCCCGAAGTCGGCCGCACAAAGGACCCGATCGGCGCCGGCTTCCTCGGCAACCTGCGCGACCACCTCGACCGGGTCACCCATTCGGACGACCAGCCGACCGTCCAGTTGCCGGTCGAGGTCGCGCAATGCCCGGGACAAGAATGCGAGCCGGTTGGCGCCTGCCGGCCGGTAGAGCCGCTCGTCGAGCACGAAGAGGCCCACCACCTCGGTACTGGCGTCGGCGGCTGTGGCTACCGCGGCGTTGTCCGCCAGACGCAGGTCGCGCCGGAACCACATCACCGAGGCCACCATGTCCGAGACTTACGGAGCCTGAAGCCGTCTCGGATGAACCAGGACCACGCTCCGCCGCCGCCGCACGCCGCCGCCCGCGGTCGTGCATCACCTCGAGCGGCCTAGAGACCGGCGACGGTCTTTTGGGCCAGAGCAAGGAGCTCCTTGGCGTGCCGTCTGGCGGCGGCGCTGTCTGGTTGGCCGGACAGCATCCGGGACAGCTCGATGATGCGCTGGTGATCGTCCAGCCGTTGAACGGTGGCGACCGTCCGGCCGTCGATCTCGTCCTTGTACACCGCGATTTGCTGATCGGCGAACGCCGCCACCTGTGGGAGGTGGGTCACGACGAGCACCTGATGCCGGCGAGCCAGATCGGCCAGGGCCCGGCCCACCGCCAGTGCCGCCTCGCCACCGATTCCCGCGTCCACCTCGTCGAACACGAGCGTGGCGGCCCCGCTGTGGGCCGCACCATCAGCTGCGTCCTGCGCGCCAACGGCTGCGCCCGGGGCGGTACCGTTCGCCGATCCAGAGCGACCGAGGACCAGTCGGACGGCGAGCATGGTACGAGCCAGTTCTCCGCCCGAAGCCACCTTGGCCAGCGGTCGCGCCGGCTCGCCGGGGTTGGCGCTGAGGAGCCAGGTGACATCCTCGCCCGCCGGGCCGTCACCTACGAGAACCTCGATCCGGGCCTTGGGCATGGCCAGGCTGCGGAGGTGAAGCTCGACGGCCGACGCCAGTTGGGGCGCCCCCGCTCGGCGCTGCCGCCCGAGCGAGACCTCGGCGTCGGCCATGTCCCGGGCGGCGTCGTCGCGTTCCTGCTCCAGCCGAGCTGCTTGCTCATCAAACGAATCGAGCTCAGCCAGGCGCTGGCGAGCCGACTCGCAATAGTCCAGGACGTCCGACAGGGTCTCGCCGTATTTGCGCCGAAGCTGGCGAAGGAGCTGGCGCCGGTCGCGGACGGCGGCCAAGCGGACCGGGTCGTCCTCCAGGCTCTCGGCCACAGACCTCAGATCGGTGGCGATGTCGCCCAACTCGATGGCGACGGCCCGGAGGCGCTCGTCAACTGCATTGAGCGGGGAATGTCCAGCCAGCCTCGTGATCACCGCGCCCAGGGCATCGGTGGCGCCACCATCGCCGCTCAACGCCGCGTCACCCGCGGCCGCAGCGTCTCGGTGGGCTCGGGCATCGGCGAGGCGTTCCTCCTCCAAGGCCAAGTGGTCGTCCTCGTCGGCCGCGACGATCTTGGCGGTGTCGACCTCGTCGACCTGGAAGCTCAACATGTCGTGCTCCCGGGCCCGGCTGGCGGCGTCGCCGCCCAGACCGCGCAACGATTCGACGGCCTGGCGAAAACGGCGCCGGGCGTCGAGAACCGGTTGCAGATCGATCCCGGCGAAGGCGTCCAAGCCGGCTCGCTGGGCGGCCGGCGACAGCAGCGACTGGTGGCTGTGCTGGCCGTGCAGGTCGATGAGGGCGCCGGCCGCCTCCCCGAGTGCCGACA
>JAUTXN010000272.1 GCA_030838045.1 Acidimicrobiaceae bacterium | reverse complement strand
GCGCCTGGTCGTGCGCGACCCTCCTCCGTTGTCGATCATCCAGCGCGATCCCGAGCTGGGGTTGGGTTTCATCGCCGACCGGATACAGCGCCGGGCGTCCGCCCCGGTTCCCAGTTCGGAGGAGGATTCTCTTGACCCCGCCGATGGAGGCGATGGAGGCGATGGAGGCGATGGATGCGATCTCGAGCCGGCCGCCCTGGCCCGGGCAGCCGCCGCCCAGCCCTGGTATCGCTCGGGGCGGCGTTCATCGCGGCGGTCGTGCTGACCACGCACCGGGAGGACGCCTGGCTCTTCGATGGCGGCTACACCCTCGTGGCGCTGGCCTCGGCACTGGTCATCTGTACCGCCCTGAACGAGCGAAGCGCCCTGGCGCGCCTGCTGGCGGCCCGACCGGCTCGCGAGCTCGGACGTCTGTCCTATTTCGATCTACCTGTGGCACGTGCTGATCTTCATGGCCGTCGCCGACTCCCTGGCCGCGCGCTCCGGCGCCGTTCGGCTGGTGGTGGGTCTGAGCCTCGCCAGCGGGTTCTCCTACTACGTGATCGAACGGCCCTTCCTCCGACGCAAGCGGCAGCCCCCGGAGCGTCCCGCGGCCAAGCCGGTGGGCGACGCGGGGTCGACTCCGGCGGCAAGCGGTGCCGGACCAGGTCGGGCCCGGGTATGGCAACCGTCGCCGAGCCGTAGCCCGGACCGGGTTCCGGGCGGCCGTCAGGGCAGGATGGCCGCCCGCGGGTACCCATCTCGTCACAGGCCGTGGGTACGGTGTGAGTCGTGGAGACCGAACCCGTTACCCCCGATGTGCTCTCCGATCGGGAGTTGCGCTGGGCCGGGACGATGGCCGGTCACGGGGACCGCACGACGGTCCCGATTCGCCGGGCCCATGCCGACAGCGCGGCCCGAGTCGGGCTGGCGGCGCATCTCGGGCGCCGACCACCGGAGCAGCGCGAGGAGCGCGAGGCGGTCGAAGACACCAACCTGGCTCCGGGCGCAACCCGGTCGGCCGGCGCCGGCCGCCGGGCACGGCCCGAGGAGCCCGATCCGTACCGGACATGCTTCGAGCGTGACCGCGACCGGATACTGCATTCCGCGCCGTTCCGGCGCTTGGCCGGCAAGACCCAGGTCTTCGTCTTCCCCGACGACCACCAGCGCACCCGGCTGACCCACGCCCTCGAGGTGGCGCAGGTGGCCACGGCGGCCGCCCGGGCGTGCCGACTCAATGTCGCATTGACCGAGGCCATCGCGCTCGGCCATGACTGCGGCCACGGCCCGGGTGGTCACGCCAGCGAGGACGCCCTCACCCCCTACCTCCCCGAGGGCTTCGACCACGCAGTGTGGGGCGCCGACGTGGTCCTCGCACCGGCCAACCTGTGCCGGGAGACCAGCGACGGTATCCGCAACCACTCCTGGAGCCGCCCCGCCCCGAAGACACCCGAGGGGGAGGTGGTCAGCTGGGCCGACCGCATCGCCTACGTCTGCCACGACTTCGAGGACGCAGTTCGCGCCGGGATCGTGACTGAGGAGGTGCTGCCACCGTCGGTGACCGAGCGGTGTGGACGGACGAGGAGCCGGCAGCTGGGGGCCTTCATCGAAGGCCTGATCGACGGGACACTCTCGACCGGTCAGGTGGGCATGAGCGAACCATTGGCCGAGGCGTTGGCCGACTTCCGAGAGTGCAACTACGAACGGATCTATCTGAGGCCGTCGTCCGCCGCCCAGGGCGCGGCGGTCGTCGTCCTGCTGCGGGCCCTGGTGGAGCACTTCGCCGATCGACCCAACCTCCTTCCTTCGGTCGGTTTCCCGGGTGTGGACGCGGGGACGGACGCGGCCGTACGGGCCGCGGTCACCTACGTGGCGGGTATGACCGATCGTTACGCCTGCCAGACGGCGGTCGCCCAGCTCGGGTGGGACAAGTCCCGCCTGCCTCGCTCCGCCGTGTCCCTCTGAGTCAGCCCGAGGGGGCGTCGCGCCCCGCTTTCTCCCGGCCGAGTTCCTCGTCCAGCCATTTCGGGGCTCGGCGCTTGGCCCAGGCGCGGCTGATGTTGCCCGACCACATGGAGTCGAGCGATTCGCGGTCGGAGAAGGCAAAAAGGATGTGCCCGGTGATGGTGAAGAACAGGGCGATGGCGACCCAGTCGTGGACAAACGTCGACCCGGTCCGCCACGACAAGGGCCACGGCTTGTACCAGTGCATGATCGATCCGGTGGCCAGCATGAGGAGCATGGCGCCGCCGGTGAATGCGGCATTGAGCTTCTGCCCGGCGTTGAACTTGCCCTGCTTCAGGCCCCTCACCCGTTCCGGACGCCAGCCCCGGCGCTTCAGCCACATCCGGTCCTCCGGTATCCACCGGTTCAGCCGGTGGAGATCGGCCCGCAGCCGTTGGCCCCAGCGCCGACCGACGATGCCGAGCACCAACGGGAAGGGCAGGATCAAGCCTGCGTAGACGTGGATGGTGACGATCAGCTGCCGGCGGCCGACGGCGGCGGAGAGGGGAGGTAGGTAAAGGACGCCGGCGGTCGCCATGAGGATGGCGAAGAGGGTGGCATTGGCCCAGTGGACGACCCGTTCGGCGACGTCGAAGCGCAGTAGCTGCGGCGTCACGACATGCGACGTGGTCGACCGATCCGATCGCGCCGTCGCGGCCGCGCCTGTGCCGCCCGCCGCCTTGACCGCAGGCGCATCAACGCCTGTCGCTCCGGGGGTGGCACCACCCGTCGGGGCCGGGGGGCCCGGCGTCACTGCACTCGTCCCCGGAGCCGGTCCGAGAAGCGCTCCGGGAGACGCATCGACAGGCGCATCGGGCGCCGGACCGAGAAGCGCGTCGGGCGGCGGGTCGAGAAGCGCGTCGGGCGGCGCGTCGAGAAGCGCGTCGGGCGGCGCGTCTGGAGGCGCTCCGAGAAGCGGTGCCGCTTCAGGATGTCCCTTTGTCGCTTCGGCCATTGCTCCGGCCCACCCAGCCGTCGATGTCGTAGCCGAACCGTTCCCAGTAGCCCGCCTCGACCTTGGACACGACGCTGATCTTCGACAGCCACTTGCACGACTTGTAGCCGTACATGGGCGCCACGTACATCCGCACCGGGCCCCCGTGCTGGCGGGTTACCGGGGCGCCCAGCATCTCATAGGCCACCAGCACATCGGGCCGCCGGGCCTGGTCGATCGTGAGGCTCTCGGTGTAGGTGTTGTCGAACGACTCGAACCTCAACGCCGCCCCGCCCGGCTGCACCCCGGCCTCGTCCAGCAGGGTCGACAACTTGACGCCGGTCCAATGGACCATCGGCACCCGCCACCCGGTCACACACTGGAAGTCCTTGATCAGCCTGGTCGGCTCCATCGCCTGCAGGTCGGCCAGTGACAAGGTCATGGGCCGATCGACCATCCCGTCGACGGTCAGGCGGTAGTCCGTCGGGCTGGCGGACGGCAGTGACCCCGTCACCGAGTAGATCCGGAAACCGCCCGCCGCGGGGATCAGTTGGCTGAGCCCAGTCGGATCGGCTGCTTCGAGCGGGCTCAGGACCCGGTTGAGGGCATCTTGCACCCGGGCCCCACCCAGTATCCCGGCCACCCCGAGGCCGAGCATTCCCAAGACCACACGACGGCCGATGGGAGTACCGACGGGTACCGCGGCGTCCAGGTCACCTTTTCCCACCATTGCAGTTTGACGCCGCAGCGGCACAAAAGGCCGTCGTGTCAGCGAATCGTAAGCTCCGGCCGGAACACCCGGGTCGCTCCCCGCGCCACGATCGCCTTGGCCAGCGCCTCGAACGCCACGGCGGCGTCGCTCGTCGGATCGCTCGCCGTGATCGGACGCCCGACATCGCCCCCCTCGCGCAGCGCGGGAACCAGCGGCAGTTGGGCCAGCAGAGGCACGCCGAGGTCGGCCGCCAGGGCCGCGCCCCCGCCGCGGCCGAACAGCTCGTAGCGCTTGCCGTCGTCGCCGGTGAACCAGCTCATGTTCTCGATGACGCCGCGGAGCGCCATGTTGACCTTCTTGGCCATGTACGCGGTGCGCTGGGCCACCCGTTGGGCAGCCGCCTGGGGCGTCGTGACGACGTAGATCTCGCTGCGGGGCAGGTACTGCGACATCGACAGCGCCACATCGCCGGTGCCGGGCGGCATGTCGACGACGAGGAACTCGGGGTCGCCCCAGTACACGTCGACCAGGAACTGCTCCAGCGCCTTGTGCAGCATGGGCCCCCGCCACATCACCGGCTGGTCGTCACCCACGAAGAAGCCGATCGAGATGCAGCTGACCCCGTACGCCACGGGCGGAACGATCATGTCGTCGATCACGACCGGGTCCCCGTCGATGCCGAGCATCTTGGGGACCGAAAAGCCGTACACGTCGGCGTCGAGAATGCCGACGCTGTGGCCCGCCTGGGCCAGCGCCACCGCCAGGTTCACGCTCACCGAGGACTTGCCCACGCCGCCCTTGCCGGAGCTGATGCCCAGGATGCGGGTGCGGCTCTCGGGATTCATGAACGGGTTGGGCACACCCTTCTCGTGGCCCAACGGCTGCCCACCGGCGGCCGCCGCCCCGCCTCCGTTGCCATTGCGGGCGCCCATCTTCTGGCGGACCGCCGACAGCTCGGTCTCGGTCATCACCGTCAGCTGCACGTCGACTTCCTCGACACCGTCGAGTGGGAGCAGCGCCGAAGTGACCCGCTCGGTGATCTCGGTGCGCATGGGGCAGCCGGCCACGGTGAGCGCCACGGTCACCGTCACCCGGCGCCCGCCGTCCTCGACGGCCACGTTCTTGACCATGTCGAGCTCGACGATGCTGATGTGCAGCTCCGGGTCCAGCACCGCCCGGAGCGCCTCCATTAGCTGCGGCTCAGTTGCGGGCACGAGATCCTCCGGTATTTGCACTACCGCCGTAGGTACAATACCGCCGTGGATGGGTTAGCCCACCCGACGCCGGGCAGCCGCAGCAACAGCAGCAACCCGTTGACCGACGTCGAGTTTTCGGCCGCCGTGGTGGCGGTGACGACTGCCTTCGGCGATCCCACCCGGCGGCGGATCTACCTCTTCGCCCGGGAGCACGAACTGGGCGTGACGGCCAGCGATGTGGCCGAGCACTTCGCCCTGCACCCCAACGTGGCCCGCCATCACCTGGACAAACTGGCGGCCGGTGGCTACGTCGAGGTGTTCGTCGCCCGCAGCGAAGCGGCCCGGGCCGGGCGTCCCTCCAAGGGGTACCGGGTGTCGGGTCAGGCGGCGGGCCTGGAACTGCCGGTGAAGGGCAGCGACCTGCTCATCACCCTCCTCGGGCGGGCCCTCGCCCTGGTGCCCACCGCCCAAGCCGAGGCCATGGCCGAACAGGTCGGGGAGGAATACGGCCGCGAGCTGGCCAGCCAGATGTCGGCGGCCGACGAGCAGCGGTCGTTCCGCTCCGCCCTGCACGCGGTGGCCGATGCCCTCACGGCGCACGGTTTCGAGGCCCACGCCGAGGCCCGGGGTTCGTCGCTGGCGCTCATCAAGGACAACTGCCCGTTCTTCGACACCGCCAGGGCGCACCCGGTCATCTGCGCCGTCGACCGGGGCATGGTGCGCGGGATGCTGGCCAGCCTCTACGGCGGCGAGATGGTGCTCGGGACGGAGTCGTCGCGCGCCCTCGGCGACGACGCCTGCATCACCGTCGTGTAAGTGCCTCGGGCCTACCTGGATCACGCGTCCACATCGCCGCCGCGCCCGGCGGTGGTCGACGCCCTCGTGGCCTCGTTGGGCCTCGCCGACCCCGGCCGGGTCCACACCGAGGGGCGAATCGCCCGCGCCATTCTCGAAGAGGCACGGGGAAAAGTGGCCGGGTTCTGCGGTACCCGCTCCCGGCAGGTGATCTTCACGTCCGGGGGGACCGAGGCGATCAATGCTGCGGTGTACGGGGCAATCACATCCGGCCGGGGTGACCACATCGTGTGCCCGGGCGTCGAGCACTCCGCCGTGCGCCGGGCATCGGCGCGCGCCGGGCGGGTCACCGTGACGGCGGTCGACGCCGACGGTCGGATCGACGTCGATGCCGTCCTCGACGCCATCGGGCCCAATACCGCCCTGGTTCACTGCCAGTGGGCCAACCATGAGGTGGGCACGATCCAGCCCGTTTCCGACGTCGTGGCGGCCTGCCGTGAGCGGGGGATCCTGGTCCATGTCGACGCGGCCGCGGCCGCCGGGCACCTCCCGATCGCGTTCGACGAGCTCGGCGCCGACCTGCTGTCGCTGTCGGCTCACAAGTTGGGTGGCCCGAAGGGGGCGGGGGCGCTGCTGGTGCGGCGCGGTGTGCGGCTTCCGCCGTTCCTGGTGGGCGGCGAACAGGAACGCGCTCGGCGTGGCGGGCTCGAAGACCTTCCTGCCTGGGTGGGCTTTGGCGCCGCGGCCTCGGAGTTGGCGGGTGGCGCCTTGGTGCTCGAAGCGGCGGCCGCGGCGATCCAGACCGACCGGCTGCGAAGTGCCGCCCTCGCGGTCCCCGGCGTTCGGGCGTACGGCCCCGCAAAGCCCGAGAGCCGCCTTCCCTCGCTGCTCTGTCTCGGCGTCGACGGCGTGGAGGCCGAGGCGGTCCTGATCGGCCTCGACCAGGCCGGCGTGGCCGCCCACTCGGGCAGCGCCTGCTCGTCGGAATCGCTCGAGCCGTCGCCCGTGCTGGCGGCGATGGGTGTCGACGCCGACCACAGCCTCCGGTTGTCGGTCGGCTGGTCGACCACGGGCGAAGAAGTCGAGACGGCTGCGGGCGCGCTGCCCGGAGTGATCGACCGGCTTCGGGCGCTGCGTCGCCCACTTGAGTAGGGTCCCGCTTCGGGCCGCGCAGGCGCGCATTGTCTGTTCGCACCATTATCCGTCAAAATGTTGACGGCCCACCGGGGATAGGACACCCTTGGCGGGCGAGACCATCAGGAGGGTCACATGAATGTAGCCAGGCGAATTATCGCGGTCGTTGGAGCCCCGGCGTTGTTGGCCGGCGTCATGCTGGCCGGGTCGGCAGCCGCGCGACCGTCGGTGTCCGCATCCCCACTGTCCGACACCGTGACCTACACCGCCACGGTGATCACCGCGGGCGACCATTTCACGATCAACTCGACATCGTGCCGGCTGCATGATGCCGGTACGTCGGGCTCCATCCCCTGCCGGGTCTCGGGCGCGGGCACCCTGGACGCCCAGGGTCAACCGCAGACGGCCGATGTGGCCATCACCAGCGCCGACGGACCTATCTCGCTGCACATCGTCAACAACTACGGCTGCGGTACCGGTACCGGAATCGAGATCGATCGCACTGGTCCGACTCCGGTCACCGCGGAAGCGCTGGTCTCCAGCTCGACCAACACATCGGCCAACATGCTCGTGGTCAAGGGCACGTTCAAGGTGTACGACGGCACGCACAACGTCTGCCGGGCGCTCTAGCTAGATCGAGCAGTCCTGGTCGGGCCGCCGACCGACCACCATCTCGACCCGACCACCATCTCGACGCTACGGCTTCGAGGTGGTGGTCGGGGGGGCGTTGGGCCCGGCGGGGACACTCGGCCCCGCCGCTTTGATGGCCTCCTGCAGCAGGGTCTGGACCTGGGGCACCTGGGGTGCCGACGGGTCCACGATGCCCAGGTAGAGCCGTAGTTCGGTCACGGCGCCCGGGGCGTCGTTCTTGGCCCGAAGGAGCAGGAAGCCCCGGAAGAAGTGGGCGTCGGCAAAGTCGGGGGCGATGCCCTCGGCCTTTTCGATCCTGACCAGCCCGCTGTCGACCAGATCGGAACGGTTGCCCGCCAGGCCTGCCTGGGCCTGCAGCCATCCCCCGTCGGCCAAGGCCACCGGTTGGTTGGGGTCGTCAGCCAGCACCTGGTCGTAGAGCTTCAAAGCGTCGGCCACCTTGCCCTGGTTGACCAGGTCCGCCGCGGTCACCAGGCGCTGGTCCACTCCGCCGCTGACGGTGGTGCCGGTGATCTGGGCGTTTCCGCTCGCCGTCTGACCGGGTTGGCGCGAGCCGCTCGACTGCGCCACCACCCACGCCGCCAGGACCCCGAAGCCGAGGACCACGATGATCACGGCGGTCGTGCGCCAGCGCCGCCGGCTCTGCAA
>JAUTXN010000268.1 GCA_030838045.1 Acidimicrobiaceae bacterium | reverse complement strand
TGGCTCAGGGCGGTGTCGGCGACCTGGCCGGCCAGGAAAGCGCCGGGGTGGGCGCTGTCCATTGCGTTGAGGGACGAGCCGCCCACAAGCTGATTCAGGGCGCCGGTTACGAAGGACCCCACCTCGCTCGGTCGGCCGCTGTATGCGAAGACCGGCGGGCTGGCGTCATCGAACCCCCGGTGCGGCTTGGACCGCGATCGCAACTTGCGCCAAATCCACGGCGTACGCCACGGTGCCCATTGCCGGCGGACGGTGGTCTCGGGCGACAAGGCTCCACTCATCACGCCCCCATGGTGAATCGACGGGCCGGGTCGAGTCGGACTCTACTGGCTCCGAATCGCTCGACTTGGTGCCCGTTGGCAGCCTCGTTGGCCGAAGCGACAGCGCAGGGCTCGTCGTCGCCACCGCCAGTCAGTATTTTCCTAGGTATGAGCCCGACCGACGAACCAACCGACCCGAACAACCCGAGCGATACTCCACACGAGCATCCGCATTCACTGATCGAGCGCTTGCGGGGCACGGGGGTTGGCATGGAAGACCCGAACATCATCGGCGACGCCGGGCCGACCGACGTCGCTCCCGGGCAGGACCCTCCGTTGCCACCCTTGACGGAGGAGTTGCCGCCGGAGGAGGAGACGCCCTCAGAACGCCTCCTGCCATCGGACGAGGAATTCCCGGATGAGACGTGGGACCCTGCCGATGTCGCCAACGCCGCGGAAATAGTCGAACCAGACGAGGTAGTCGAAGTGGTCGAGGTGATCGCCGTCGTCGAGGTGCCCGCAGCCGAGGACATCGGCTGACACCCGGTTGGAGCACGCGTCCGCCCTTGGCAATTGCACAAATGAATACGCGCACGGTTACGGGCGGGGCGCGTTCGGGAATATGGACACCGATCGTCGGAGGGAGCCATGAGTAAAGAACCTTCCCACCAGGACCCCATGATGCCCAGCGACGTCACCGGCGAGATCGGTTTTTTCGACCGGTTCGCGGGCGGGGCGTCAAAGGTGGCGAGTCGGGCGCCATTCTTCGCGTTCTGTGTGTTGCTCATCGTGGTATGGGTGCCGTCGATCTCCTACTTGAAGGTCGATACGTGGCAGCTGATCATCAACACTGCGACAACGATCATCACTTTTCTCCTTGTCGCCCTGTTGCAGAACTCCCAGACCCGGAATGATCAGGCCACGCAACACAAACTGAATGCGATAGCTGACGGCCTCGCCGACCTGATGATCCGGGCTGCGAATCGCTACGAGGACGATGATCTTCGCCGCGAGGTCGAGGAGTTGAGGTTGGCCGTGGGCCTCGAAGGGAGGGAGGGTACCGCCCATTCGGGATCGCACAGCCAGAACGGGTCGCACAGGCAGAACGGCCGCCCCGTGGCCGACCGGACGCCGTAAAGACACTTCTCGGGTGCTGGCCGGTGTGGCGGTCCGATCGCAAGAAACGTGCCCTGCGGCGGCCGTCGATCTAGCGTTCGACCAGTGCCGAAGCTCGAGTTCGATGCGTTCATCCGCAGTAGCCGCGGCGGCGGCGCGCTTGTGGAGCTGCCGGCCGACACCGCCCAGGTGTTTGGCACACGAGCCCGCTTTGCGGTTCGGGCCACGTTCAATGGTGTTGCGTACCGAGGCTCGACCATGCCGGTCGGCGACGGCTCCTTCTGCCTGGGGGTCACGAAGGCCGTGCAAGAAGGTGCGGGAGTGGACATCGGCGACCTGGTGCACGTGGTCCTGGAGCTGGACACGGCGGAGCGAACAGTCGAACTTCCCGACGACCTTGCGGCCGCCCTCAAGGAAGCGGCGCTGACCGACACCTTCAACGCCATGGCGTATACCCACCGCAGGGAGTACGTGCACTGGATCGTCCAGGCAAAGAAGGATGAGACGCGCCGACGGCGCCTCTCCCGAGCGATCGAGATGATCGCGGGGGGCGACCGCCTCTCCTAGAGAGCTGGGGCACGGCGCGGACCTGCCACTGGGCGGGCGCGCCCAGCGAGCCCACCGCCGCCCAGCGAGTCCAGCGCCGCCCAGCGCGCCCCCAGCGTGCGCTCAGCGCGGCCGGTCGGCTAGGCGGGCATGTCGGGGGCAATTTCGAGTGCCGCCCGGTCCCACCCAGCGAGGTCGGCGGCGGCCTCATAGGTGCTCTGGAAGAACGCCAGCAGTAGTGCATCCGGATTGTCGGCGGCGCGCACGGCCCTGTAAGGCAGGATGAATTCACCCAGGCGGTCATCGAAGTATGCGGCGTCGGGTTGAACGGGCCATTCTGCGAACCCGTCGGGCTGCGGGTAGGCGTAGGCGTAGAACGAACCCTCTTCGCTGCCACCGGGCCAGAACCCGCAGCTGTGCACCTCGTGGCTGTACGCCATCTCCTGCACCCAGTCCGGGCAGTTCGGCACGCCGCCCCGGTGCTTCGGCGCTGGCCGACCCGAGAAACGGGTGACCGCCAGATCGGGGGCGCCCCAGAAGAAGTGCACGGGACTGGCTTTTCCGATGAATCGGGCCCTGAATTCGTACATCGCCCGATGCGCCTGGACCAGAGCCAGCCAGAACCGTTGCGCCGCGTCAGCGTCATACGCGTGGTGCTGTTCGTCCTCCTCGAACGGGATGGCCACCTCGACCTCCACCGGCCGGGGCACGATCTTGACGTGGACGTCGAGTTCCTCAAGCGCGGTCATCGTTGCGCGGTAGAAGCTGGCGACTGACCTCGGTTCCAACGCCACTTCTCGGCGCTGACCGTCGGAGCGGCGCAGATCGAGGATGTGCTCGACAAAATCGAACTCGACTTCGAGTCCCTGTCCGCCGGAATGCATCAGCGAGGTGGTCAGGCCTCGGGCCGATACGTACAGCGGAACCTGCCACCAATGGTTGATCATCGGCTCCATGGCAAGCCGTACCTTGCCGACGACCTGCGTCCACATGTGAAGCGTGTCGCACGTGTCCTGCCACGCCGACAGGGTGAGGTCCGGCCAGGGAGCGGTCACGACCAGAGCTTTTCACCTCGCCGCGACACCCACCAACCGCC
>JAUTXN010000253.1 GCA_030838045.1 Acidimicrobiaceae bacterium | reverse complement strand
TTCGGAGGGGGAAGCGCCAGGGTGTGCTGGGCCTCGGCGAATGGGGCGGTGCGGAACCACGGCGTGAGGGACAGAAACGTCGGCGGTCGCGGGCCGTCGATGAGGAGTGACTCACCCGCCGGGAGATGGGCGATGACATCGACTGGGAGCCGGGGTTGGCGCCGGGTGGAGAGGGTGACGCTGGGGTGCTGGCGGCCGATGGGCCACGACCGGCGGGTGACCGAGTTGTGGGGCACTTCTCCGTCGCCCGCCAGGCGGGAGATCATGTCGAGGGTCCGGATGTCGCGGATGCCGCCCAGCACGACCTTGGCGCCGAACAGGGTCGGGAACCCGTCTGCGGCCATTCCCCATCGAGCGCGGGCTTGGGAGAGGTCTTGGAAGCAGGCCAGGGTGACCAGTCCCTGGCTACCGCCTTCGGACACGATGGCGGGAAGCTCAGGGAGGGGTGCGATGTTGGCCGTCTCGTCCAGGATCAGGGCGATCGGGGGCCCCGGCCACCGGCCGGTGTGGGCGGCGGAGGCAGTCGTTTCGTAGGCCGCAGCGCGGATCTGCTCGATCAGGCCGACGACCAAGGGGGCGGTGAGCGCCTGGTCGCGGCCCGACGCGCAGATGTAGACGGCGTCGCGGGAGGTCGGCAAGGCATGGGGATCGAAGTTCGGTTCCTGCGCCAGGGCGAGGGCGTGTTCCGAGCGATAGGCGGCCAGCACGCCCGACGTCGTCGACCAGATGCCCGACAGCTCCCGGGGGTCGGTCTCGGACAAGCCGGTCAGGATGTCGACGCCCAACTTGTTGCCGCCGAGTTCCAACGCCGCCAGCGGGGTGTCGATGTCGTGGCGGTTGACCCATCGCACCACCTGATCGATCCCGCTGTCGAAGACGGCGGCGGCGTGCATGAGGGGGGCCAACAATGCCTCGGCCCGCTCGGTCCAATGGGCCGACTCGCCCAGGTAACCCGACGGCCGGGCGGCGCTGGTCATGGCCCGGGCAGTTCGGACGGCGGTGTCCCAGTTCTGGCACGCCGGCACGGGTGACCATCGCAATTGCCGGGTCCCCGGTGGCGCGGGCGTTGTGCCGGCTGGGTCGAACAACCAGCACCGCCCCATCGCGGACCGTTCGGCGTAGGTCGCCGCCAGGACGTCAGCCTTGGTGGACGTGGAGACGACCGCCCCCGGCGCCAGCAGGACGTTGGGGATGACCAGCGAGGTCGTCTTGCCGGCGCGCGGTGGGCCGAGGACGAGTACGCCATGTTGGGGCGACGCGAACGCCGGCCCTTGTGTGCCCGCCCCGAGGTAGAGCGGCGAACCGGCGTAGGCGACTCGGGCGCGCATCTCCGCCAGGGACCACGTTGGTTGATGCACAGCCACCTCCCGGGAACGACGGATCGACCGGGGGAAGCGGTGGGAGAAGGTTACCGCCACAGCGTCGCCGGACGAGCTGCGGACCGCCATGATGGGCGGGTGTCGACGATCCGCCGGCGGGTGCAGATCGAGGGTCGGGTCCAAGGGGTGTTCTTTCGCGATAGCTGCGCCCGCGAAGCCCGGGCGCTCGGGATAGCGGGGTTCGTCCGCAACCGGGGCGATGGCGGCGTCGAGGCGGTATTCGAAGGTTCGCCGGACGCGGTTGAACGAATGGTCGCATGGTGCCATCACGGTCCGCCAGGGCGGTCGTGACCACCGTTCGGTCGGCCGACGAGCCGCCGCAGGATGACCAGTGGTTTGCCGTGCGTTGAGGCGCGAAGCTGGTGGCGTGCCTGAGCGACTTTCCGATGACGAGGTGACGGCCGGTCTCGCCGGCCTGCAGTGGGACCGGGATGGCGACGAGCTGGTGAAGGTGGTGACGCGGAAGGATTTTGGCGAGGCGATGCAGTTCGTAAACGCGGTCGCACTCTTGGCCGAAGGAGCCAACCATCACCCCGACATCGCCATTTCGTGGAACCGCGTGACGCTGCGGGTGACCACCCACGATGCCGGCGGGTTGTCGCGGATGGACATGGACCTGGCGGCCGCAATAGACGACCTGGGTTAGTTCGCGCAGGCGGTAATCCGTCGGAGGGTCCTGGTGCGAACACAGCACATGAAGATGGATGCGTTGACGTTGAGGGATCGCATCGCCCGTCTGGACTTGTCCGGAATTGACTTCGGAGCGTTTCGCTCCCAGCCAGTCTCCCCGGCGGGTATACGGGTGCTGCGCTACATCCACGATGTGGAATTCCACACCGTTTGCTACTTGCGGGACCTGCTGATGACCTCGGCCCACAAGGACCCCGACATCACCTCCTTCCTCACGTTCTGGAACTTCGAGGAGTACTGGCACGGAGAGGCCATCGCCCGGGTGCTGAGCGCCCACGGCGAAAAGGCCGACACCGAGCGGGTCTCCGCCATGCGGGCGCGGCTCAAGGTCAAGGACCGGATCTCGCCACTGCTCCACGGGGTCGGTTCGCTCGTCGCCGGGGAGTCATGGACGGCTCTGCACATGACCTGGGGCGCGGTCAACGAGTGGACGACTCAGGCGGCCTACGGGCGTCTGATCGCGGCCGAGCATCATCCGGTGCTCGGGGATCTGCTGCATCGGATCATGCGCCAGGAAGGTCGCCATATCGACTTCTACGCCAGCGAGGCGGGGCGGCGACTCGAGAGCAGCACCCGGGCACAGAAGATGACTCGGCTGGCCCTCCGCAAGTTCTGGAAGCCGGTCGGGGCCGGGGTCATGCCCGAGCCCGAGTTGGCCCACCTGACCCGTTACCTGTTCGCCGATGAGGACGGTCGGAAGGTTGCGGCCCGCGTGGACCGCCACATCGACCGGCTGCCCGGCCTGAGCGGGTTGCACCTGCTCGAGGGTTCAGTCGACATGTACGCCGCGGCGTAGTTTTCCTGGCCGGGTGCCCGCCGGTCTGCGAGCGGGCATGCTGGGGTGGTGAGCGATCCGTCGGGAACGGGGGACGATGGTTCCGACGGTGCTCCCTGGCCAGCTGAGTGGGAACCCTCGCCAGCGCCGCCCCCGCCGCCCGGGTACGGGAGTCCGCCGCCGCCCCCGGGCTATGGCGAGACGCCGCCTGGATACGGGCCACCACCCCCGGGTTACGGCCCCCCGCCGGTAGGGCCCGGATACGGCCCCCCGCCGCCCCCGGGCTATGGCGCCCCGCCGCCGAGTGATGGGGCGCCACCCGGATATGGGCCGCCGCCGGGTCATGGTGCCCCGCCTCCGAGTTACGGGGCACCTCCCGGTTACGGCGCCCCGCCGCCGGGGTATCGGGCAGCACCCCCCGGGTATGGCGCCCCGCCAGGGTATGGCGCCCCGCCGGGCTATGGCGGGCCGCCTTCAGGGTACGGGGCGCCGCCGGGCTACCCGGGGTACGGACCGGCACCCGGTCAGTGGGGCGATGCTGGACCGGGTGGCTGGGCGGTCACCGGGCCCCCTGTCCCGATCTGGGCCCTTGCCCCGCCCCGACTGAAGGGCGGCAACGAGAAGACCGGCCCGCTTCCCCTGCACCCGATGGCGACCAGTGACATCCTCGACGGGGCGATCAAGCTGTTGCGCGCCAACGCCCGCACGATGGTGCTCATCGTCGCCACGTTCTTCGTGCCGTTCGAGATCGTCCTCGCCTACTTCGAGCGCAACATCAACGGCGGAAACGGCTTCCTGCAAACCCTCCGTGATCCGACGGCGGCGTCCTCGCAGAGCAGTTCCTCGTCCACCTTCGCCATCGCGGGGCTCGCCTACATCACGTTCTGGGTGGTCGTCCCGCTGGTCTGCGCCGGCGCCAGCCGAGTCGTGATGGCCTCCTATCTCGGAGGCGAACTAAAACCCCGAGACGCCATTGCCGCGGCCTTCAGGCATGCTCCGGCGCTTCTGGTAGCCACCCTCATCGTCCATCTGGCCGAGTTGGTGAGCGGGGTGGCGCTACTGGTGGGCGCCGCCTTCGTCATGCCTCTGTTCATCATGACGGCGCCCGCCATTTCGCTGGAAGACCTGGGCCCCATTGCCGGTATCCGGCGCTCGGTGAGCCTGGCCCGGAGACGGTACTGGCCAACGGTCGGCATCGCGCTCCTGTCAGGCCTGCTGGCCTACATCCTCAACCAGATCCTGGGCTTCCTTCCGAGCCTCGTCGCCTTGTTGATCGGCCTGCGCTGGGGCTGGCTCATCGTTGCCGTCAGCGGCATCTTGGAGGCGTTCGTGAGCGTCTCGCTGATCACCATCGTGGCGACCCTGGTCTATATCGACGCCCGAATCCGCCAGGAAGGGTTCGACCTGCAAGTCATGGCGTCCCGGCTGGATGCCGGGTAGGGCGCCAAGCAGCTGTTATGTCATCACGGCTGCGGCGCCGGTGACGTCGATGTCGACGTCACCGCCGGCGTGGGCCGGGCCGGGAGTTGGAACGCGCCCGACGGAACCGACTCCCGGTAGCTGGTCGCTTGGACCGGGTTGCCGCTGTCTTCGACTCGCAGTATGACGCCGCTCGGCGCGACGCAGATCAGCGCGTGGTCGCCGACGGTTGGGTCGGCCGCCGCGGCGGCGCGCCGAGCGGCCGCCAGGCAGCTGGCGTCCAGGCCCAGCATGCGCCGCTGGCTCACCGTGAAGTCGTAGGTCTGGCTGAGCTGCACCAGCGAGCCGATCGTCTGGGTGATGGCGTCAGGGGTGAACGGTCCGCCGGGGGCTGATTCCACGCCGCTCACGCAGGCCCACCGGTCGGCATTCAGATGGCAGACGACCGTGTCGCTGCCCCGGATGATCACCCGATCCGTGCTGCCTGCTCCGGAGGCGCCGACGACGTCGATGCGGCGATCTGGTGCCCGGGCGAACACGGACGTGGTCTGGCCGTTGCCCTGGTCGTAGACGACGGTGTAGGTGACACTGCTGGCGGCCGCCGCCTTGGCGAGGAATTCCTGGACAGCGGGGCCCAGCCGGGCCTGCTGGGCGATGGCCCGGGCTTGCGCGGCCCGGATCCGAGCGGCCGCCACCGCGTCATGTTGCTGCTTCGACACACCCCCGCAGCCCCCGGCCATCAAGGCGACGGCGACCGCGATCGAGGACGCGAGCCTCGACAGCCTCCGCACCGACCTCGTCATGCGGGGTGTCGATGATCGCTTCGGTCGGAGAAGTCCATGCCCGAGCATCATGGACGCCGGACCGCACCGGGGTCGAGGCAGGGTCGGTACGGGCGGAGCCTGGCTTATCGTGTTCCTCATGTCGGTACGCCCCTGCATCCTGACCGTGCACGCCCATCCTGACGATGAGGCGTCGAAGGGCGCGGCCACCATTGCCCGGTATCGCACCCAAGGTGTCCACAGCGTGCTGGTGTGCTGCACCGGCGGTGAGGCGGGCGACATCCTCAATCCGGCCATGGACCGCCCCGACGTACGAGAGCGGCTTCACGAGGTTCGCATGGCGGAACTTGCCCGCGCGACATCGATCATCGGGTACAGCGAAGTGGTGATGCTCGGGTACCGGGACTCCGGGATGCCGGACACGCCCGAGAACGCCGACCCGCGCTCGTTCGCCCGGGCGCCGTTCGATGAAGCCGTGGAGCGCCTGGTAGCGGTGATCCGGCGCGTCCGGCCCCAGGTGGTCGTCACCTATCCGAGCAATCAGGAGGGGTACCCGCACCCCGACCATTTGCAGGTCCACGCCATAACCCTGCCCGCTTTCGACGCCGCTGGCGATCCTGACGCATACCCCGACGCCGGTCCTGCGTGGCAGCCCCAGAAGCTGTACTACACGACGTGGTCGCGCAAGCGAATCCTGGCCATGCACGAGAAATACCTCGAACTGGGGCTCGAGTCGCCGTTCGACGAGAAATGGTTCGAGCGCGGGGTGAACACCGAGCCCGCGACGACTGTCATCGACGTGACCGGCTTCGCCGGGGTTCGTGACCTGGCCCTGCTGGCCCACGAGACCCAGATCGACCCGACTTCGAAGTTCTGGTTCGGCCTGCCGCCTGAGGTGGCGCAGACGATTTACCCGTTTGACGAGTACGTTCTGGCCCGCAGCCTGGTTCCCGCCGACACCCCGGAGGATGATCTGTTCGCCGGCGTTGCCGCCCTGAGCGCCCCGAGGCCGCTGCGCCCATCGCCGGTAGGTGCGAGCGCCCCCGCGGCGCCGGCCGCCAGTGGGACGGGTTGACAGGAGCCTCTGCGGGTAGAGTGCCCGACGGACAGAGTCCCGAACACCAGGGGGAATCCCGCAATGTCGAAATGGCTCTCGAAGGAGTGGCTGGACGAGACCCGGGCGATGGCGGACAGCCAGCCTGAGCGTCCGGGGGCGTCGGCCAGGATCCAGTACATCGTCTCGGGCGGTCCCGATGGCGAGATCCGCTACTTCTGGGTGCTGGACAACGGGAAGCTCCTCGAGAGCGAGTTGGGCAACGCGACCGAGCCTGACATCACCATGACCACGAGTTACGAAGATGCCAAGAAGATCCAGCAGGGCGAACTCGATCCCAATGCCGCCTTCATGCAGGGTCGGATCAAGATCGGCAGCAACACCAACATGGCGAAGCTCATGTCGTTGATGCCCTTGACCAACGCCCCCGAGTACAAGGAACTCCAGAAGGAAATTCGGGAGATCACCGAGTATTGATCCCTGAGGGCGCCCGGAACGACCCGAAGTCGGGGCCATCCGCCCGCGGCGCTCGCTCCGAAGAAGAGGCAACCATGGCCGCCTCCCTCATCGACGCCAGTGACGGCGCGTTGGTCGTCGCGATCGGCCGATGGCGCGAAGAGGCGCTTGCCGAGGCCTACCGCCGTCACGCCGGCGCGGTCTTCGGATTGGCCCGGCGGGTAGTCAGCGACAGCGCCCTGGCCGAGGAAGTCGTCCAGGAGGTGTTCCTCCGCCTGTGGAATCAGCCGGAGAAGTTCGACCCCGATCGCGGCTCACTTCGCTCGTTCCTCCTCGCCCAGACCCACGGTCGAGCGGTGGACCTGCTGCGCTCCGACACGTCCCGGCGGCGCCGTGAGGAACGAGAGGCCCGCGAGACGGCGGAGTCCGGTTACGACATCGAGCACGAGGTCTGGGATCTCGCCATGGCGGAGCACGTCAAGGATGCTCTGGCGATTCTGTCCGAGGATGAACGGCAGGCCATCGAGCTCGCCTATTTCGGCGGCCATACCTACAGAGAGGTGGCTACCCTCTTGGGGACGCCGGAAGGTACCGTGAAAAGCCGCATCCGCACTGGTCTCCGCCGGCTGCGAGACGGCCTCGCCGAGGCCGGAATTGGAACATCATGGAACGACTGACCGAACACGCCGAGCTACAGGAGCTCCTCGGAGCGTACGCACTCGACGCCGTCGAGCCCGACGAGGCCGCGGCCATCGAACGCCACCTCCCGACCTGTCCTCGCTGCCGCACCGAGCTGGCCGACCATCGTGAGGTCGCAGCGCTCCTCGGCTACGCCGGGGGTAGCGCGCCGAGCGGGCTGTGGGACCGCATCATCGCCAGCCTCGAGGAACCCCCGCCCGCGCTCAGGCTCACCCGATCACCTCTCCAAGGCGCGGGTCCACCGGCCGCTGCCGATGTCCCAGGGGCACCGACCCGCTCCCTCGGTGAGACGCAATGGAACCAACTCCCCGCGCCGTCCGACAGCCGGGGCGAGTCCGGGGCCCCACGACCGGCCCCCATTGTTCCTGACCTCGACGCCATCGCCGGCCAGTGGGGCCCGCAAACACCACCGCCGATCCACGCCCGGGCGCCGCAATCGGATCCGGACGCCTCGCGACGGTCCGACAACGTCGTGCCGATTGGTCGGGGACGCCCCCGCCGCAAGTTCGAGAGGCGCCTGATGGTCGCCCTCGCCAGTGCCGCGGCGGTAATCGTGGCCGCCCTCGGTATCCAGGTCGGCCGGTTGGAGGTACGCAAGCCCCAGCAGGCCAACCTGCCCGAACTGGCCTACCGCGTCGCGGATGCCGACCCCAACGCCCGGCATCTGACACTCAGCTCCGCCGATGGTGTCCACACCATCCGGGCGGTCATCATCGCCGACGGCACGACGTACCTCGGTCCCGGGAACCTCGACACGCTGCCGGCCGACGAGACCTACCAGATGTGGGGTGTGGTCGACGGGGCCCGGGTGTCGCTCGGCGTACTCGGCAACAGCCCCACCTACCATGCCTTCACGACCCCCGCCTTGGCCAATGTCCTGGCGGTCACCGTGGAGCCCCAGGGCGGGGTGGTCAGCAGCACCAAGACGCCGGTCGTTGCCAGCGTCGTGCCCGCCTGAGAGCCCCGCCTTAGAGCGGGCCCGTTTACACTCCGGTCCCGGCGTTCACCTGGTCGCCGTCGGTCTGGAACGCTCCATCGGGCGTTCCCGTGGCCGACTTGTTGCTGATGACCGCCAACAAGGCGACGTGGCGGGCTTCGGTTGCACCCACGCTGGCAACGGTCGTATTGAACTTCACGTTGTCGAACATG
>JAUTXN010000238.1 GCA_030838045.1 Acidimicrobiaceae bacterium | reverse complement strand
ACGACGCCGACCGGTATGCCCTGGCGGTGGTCGATCACGTGCTCGGCGGGGGCATGTCGAGCCGGCTGTTCCAGGAGATCCGCGAGGAGCGGGGCCTGGCGTATTCGGTCTTCTCCTACCGGTCGCTCTTCGAAGGCACCGGCGCCCTGGCGGTCTATGCGGGAACGGCGCCCGCCCGGACCCAGGAGGTGCTGGGGCTGATCAACGACGAGATCGACCGCATGGTCGAGCACGGCGTCACGGAACGGGAACTCGCGATGACCAAGACCCACCTGCGCGGTTCGCTGGCCTTGGCCCTGGAGGACTCGGGGGCCCGAATGAGCCGGCTGGGGCGCAGCCAGTTGGTACACGGGGCGGTGCCGCCGCTCGACCAGGTGGACGACCTGTTGAATGCTGTCACCCTGGACGACGTCGAGCGGGTCGTTGCCCGGGTCCTGGCCGGGCCCCGTGTGGTGGCGGCGGTCGGGCCGTTCGGCGAGGAAGACTTCTCGTAGCGGGCGAAAGGCGGCCCTGACTGGGCTGGCCGCGCCCTACGCTGGCCCGCCATGCGGGTCGGGGTGTTCGGTGCTGGAGGCCGGATGGGTGCCGAGGTATGCCGGGCGGTCACGGCCGACCCCGTCCTCGACCTGGTCGCGGCGGTCGACCCCTATTGCCCCGGCCGGGACAGCATCCCGGGGGGTGTCCCGATCGCGCCGACGGCCGATGCCCTCGCCGAGGCGGGCGCCGAGGTGGCCGTGGATTTCACCGAACTGGCCGCCGCCCGCGACAACTTGTCGTGGTGTGCCGGCCACGGCGTGCATGCCGTCGTTGGGACGACGGGATTCACCGAAGGCGACCTGTCCGAGCTGGCGCGGTTGTTCCCCGCTGGCGGCGGCGTGGGGTGCTTCATCGCCCCCAACTTCGCCATCGGGGCGGTGCTCATGATGCGCTTCGCCGAGATGGCGGCGCCGTGGTTCGAGTCGGCCGAAGTGATCGAGTTGCACCACGACGGGAAGATCGACTCGCCGTCAGGGACGGCGGTCCTGACCGCCCAGCGGATGGCGGCGGCGTCGGGGGAGTGGGGCGCCGACCCGACCCGGACCGAGACGGTGGCCGGGGCGCGAGGGGGTCTCGGGCCTGCAGGAATCCGGATCCATTCGGTGCGCCTGCGGGGTCTGGTCGCCCATCAGGAGGTGCTGCTCGGGACCGACGGCCAGAGCCTGACCATCCGCCATGACTCCTACGACCGCAGTTCGTTCATGCCCGGTGTGCTGCTGGCGGTCAAGGCGGTCGGCGACCTCCCGGGCGTGACCGTCGGCCTGGACCGACTCCTCGGGCTCTAGCCGCTCGGGCCGCTCGGGCCGCTCGAGCCGCTCGGACGGGTTCCCGGCGCGCCCCCGATTGGCGGGGTCGCCAGTTGTAGCCTCGCAATCAGCGTGGCCCGGCCGAGTAGGGGGGGCAGGCCGCGCTCGCGACGTCAGGGGGATTGCCATGCAGGGCCTCATGCAGAACACGCCTCTCACCGTGCCGATGATGTTCCGGCGCGCCGAGCGGCTCTTCGGGGACAAATCCGTCGTCACCGCGGGGCGCAAGCCGGCCGACGGCCCGGCGCCTCTCCAGCACACGACCTACGCCGCTTGGGCCGAGCGGACACACCGGCTGGGCGGGGTTCTCGACGATCTCGGCATCAGCGCTGACGGCCGCGTCGCCACGTTCGCCTGGAACAGCGCCCGCCATCTGGAGCTCTATTTCGCGGCCCCGGGCACGGGCCGGGTGCTCCACACGCTCAACATCCGGCTGTTCGCCGAGCAGCTGACCTACATCGTCAACCACGCCTCCGACGAGGTCATCTTCGTCGACCGGACCCTGATCGGGCTCCTGTGGCCGCTGGTCAAGACGTTCAAGACGGTCCGCCATATCATCGTCATGGACGACACCGCCGGCGCCCCGACGGCGGCGGGTGGTGCCCCGGCGGCGGGTGGTGCCCCGGAGGCCCCCGAACTGCCCGACGACCCGCGCATCGCCGACTACGAGGAGCTGCTGGCCGCGGCCGGCCCGGTCGACTTCGACGTCGACGACGAGAACCGGGCGGCGGCCATGTGTTACACGAGCGGCACCACGGGCAACCCCAAGGGTGTCGTCTACTCCCACCGCTCGACCGTGCTGCACTCGATGGGGGCGATGCTGGCCGACGGGATCGCGGTGAGCGAGCGCGACGTCATCCTGCCGATCGTGCCCATGTTCCACGCCAACGCATGGGGCCTGGCCCACGCCGCGGTGTTCGCGGGAGCGAGCCTCGTCTTCCCCGGTCCCGACATGTCGCCCGCGGCCATCGCCGACCTGATCGAGCGCCGGCGCGTGACCGTGACCGCCGGCGTCCCCACCATCTGGATGGGGGTGCTGCCCCTGCTCGAGGGCCGGGACCTCTCCGCCCTGACCCGCATCGCGTGCGGCGGCTCAGCCGTGCCCAAGGCGCTGTCCGAGGCGTACCGGGCCAAGATCGGCATGCCCATCCTGCAGGCGTGGGGCATGACCGAGACCAGCCCGGTGGCGACGGCATGCGGCCAACGTTCGACGTTCGAGGGACGCAGCGAGGACGAGCTGGCCGACCTCCGTTCGACGCAAGGGGTAAGCCTCCCCTGCGTCGACCTGCGCATCGTCGAGCCCGGCTCGACCGACGAACTCCCCTGGGACGGCGAGGCCAGCGGCGAGATCCAGGTGCGCGGGCCGTGGATCGCTCGGGACTACTACGACGACCCCCGCTCCGGAGAGTCGTTCACCGACGACGGCTGGCTGCGGACCGGCGACGTGGGGACGATCACGCCTGAGGGCTACGTCCGCCTCGTCGACCGGACCAAGGACCTGATCAAGAGTGGCGGTGAGTGGATCAGCTCCGTCGCCCTGGAGAACGAGATCATGAGCCATCCGGCCGTTGCCGAGGCCGCGGTCATCGGCATTGCCGACGAGCGGTGGCAGGAACGCCCCCTGGCATGCGTGGTCCTGAAGCCCGACGCCACCGTGACGGAGGAGGAGCTGCTCGACTGGCTCCGGCCCAAGGTGCCCCGCTGGTGGGTTCCCGACGGCTGCGTATTCATCGACGAGGTCCCGAAGACGTCGGTCGGGAAGTTCTCCAAGAAGACGCTCCGGGACAGCTACGCCGACTACAAGCTGCCGGTGCGCCGCGACGGCGGCTGAGCCAGGGCGATCGCGGCTCGCATGTGGCCGGCCAGCTCGTCCAACGAGGTGGCGGCATTGAGGCCGCTGGTCGAGGGCATCACGTAGACCGGCGTTTCCGCCAGGGGCGGTTGGACCCCCGCGCGGGCATCCCGGTCCACCGCGGCCCGCCATCCTGCCAGGCCGACGAACAACACCACGCCCGGCCGCAACCACGCCACCATCCGGCCGACTCGAAGCAACCCCGCCCGGTATTCGGCGCCCGAGAGCTCGCTGGCCCGAGGCGTGGCCCGTTTGACCAGGTCCGTCATGCCCACGCCGTCGCCGGCCAATGTCCGCAGCGGCTGGCGGGCGTGCTCGGCCGCCACCAGCGCTGATTGCACGGCGGCCCGCCAGAACCGGTTGGTGGCGCCGGCGTAGCCGAACCCGGCGTCGGCCGCCACGACGCTGGGGTTGAGCCCGCACACCAGCACCCGCATGTCCGGCCCCACGAAATCGGGCAGGGTACGACCGGCCCGGGCCCGCACCGTGAGCCAGTCACCCGACCGGCCCGTCACTTCGACGCTGTCCAGGTCGAAGCCTGCGCCCACGACGACCGCCGCCAGGTCCTGCGCCTCCCAAAGGGCGAAGAAGCGGCCGGGGAAGTCGTCGTCGGGCAGCGGCCCCTCACCCGTGCCCACCCGCAACGTCAACTCGACCGGCGCCCCGGGGGCCAGTGCCCGGTGCAGCTGGGCCAGGGCGACGGGCAGATCGTGGCGCCGGAGGTGGAGGTACGACGCCCGGGCCCACGCCCCGCCCAGGCACCGAGCCCGCAACGGCAGGTGCCCCAGGTCGCCCTGCACCACCGCCACCTCGGGCCCGGTCGCCCGGCCGAGGTCGAGCATGGCCCGGGCGTTGTCCAGCCCGACGAGCATCCGGTCGGGCCGGGCGAGCGACGGGAAGTAGGTGCCCGGTCCGCACCCGAGGTCGACGACGGGCAGGCCCGGAAGGCAACGTTGGGAAAACACCGCCGCTTCCCGAGTCAGGCCCGGTGGACGGCGCTCGGCCCAGTCCCCGGCTCGGGCCTCGTACACGGCGCGGGTCTCGACGTCCACATCTCATAGCCTCGCGTGCGCCATGGCCGGGGACCTGCGCGAACTCATACTCGAGGGGGCCTACGACTGCATCGCCCGCCACGGCATGGCGAAGACGACGGTCGAGGACGTGGCGCGCCAGGCGCAGGTGTCGCGGGCGACGGTGTACCGGTATTTCCCGGGTGGCAAGGACCAGTTGCTGCGCGACACCGTCACCTGGGAGGCGGCCCGCTTCTTCGGACAGCTGGCGGCCGCCACGGCCGGGGCGGCGGACTTCGCCAGCTTGCTGGAGGAGGCGCTGCTCTTCGCCCACCGGGCGGTGGGCGAGCACGCCGTCCTGCAGAAGATGCTGCAGAGCGAGCCCGCCACGCTGCTGTCCCGCCTGACCATCGGCGGTGACCGGCTGGTCCGCCTGATCAAGGTGTGGCTGGCCCCTCATCTGGCGGCCGCCCAGTTGTGTCCGGGGGTGACGGTGGACGGCGCGGGCGACTATCTGGCCCGCATGATGCTGTCCTTCATCGGCGCTCAGGGTCAGTGGGACCTGGACGACCGGTCCCAGGTGGCAGCCTTGGTGCGGACCGAGTTCCTGGCCGGGATCGTGCTCCGGGAGCAAACGCCATAGGTCCTTGAGATCTTGTACGGCCAAGAACCGTACAAGACGACCGTCTGGCACGAACCGACGGGCCGTGCATTGACAGTGAGACAGATATGACGTTACCGTCTCATTGTGGTCTTGACCGCCCCATGGGCACCACCGGCGGTGGTGGCGCAAGGCCTGGAGGAGCGGATCATCGAAGCCGCTCTGTGCTGCATCAGTCGTTGGGGGCTGGCGAAGACGACCCTCGACGACGTGGCCCGCCAGGCGCGTTGTAGCCGGGCGACGGTCTACCGGGTATTCCCGGGCGGCAAGGACGCGTTGGTGCAGTCGGTGGCCCGGCGCGAGGTGGCCCGGGTGGCGGGCGCGGTGACCGACCGGTTCTCGGCGGCCGGCACGCTCGAGGATCTCCTCAGCGCGGGCCTGGCCGAGGCGGCCCGGCAGCTGCTGCAACACCCGGCGCTGGCGTTCGTCGTGGCCCACGAATCCGACGCGGTCGTGCCCTGGCTGGCCTTCGAGCGGGGGGAGGAGCTGCTGGCGTTCGTCACGACGCTGGCCGCGCCCCATCTGGAGCGCTTCCTGGCGCCCGCCGACGCCCGCCGGGCGGCCGAGTGGGCGGCGCGGGTCCTGCTGGCGTTCTGCGTCTGCCCGGCCCGGGGCGTCGACCTCACCGACGACGTCTCGGCTCGTCGCGTCGTCACCACCTTCCTGCTCCCGGGCCTGGTACCGGGCCTACTCCCGGGCCTGGTCCCGGACCGATAGGGGAATCACCATGGTCATCGATTACCGCACCATCGCCGGCACCACCGATCGCCTGATCGTGGAGCTGACCAACACCGACGTCGACGAAGTCGTCCATTCCGTCGAGGCCAACTACGACACCATTTTCACCTGGGACTACGAAAAGGGTGCTCGCCCCAAGCTGAGCCGGCTGTACGAGAAGGCCAAGACCTCGATGTGGAATGCCCAGACCGATCTTCCCTGGGATACGGAGGTCGATCAGGAGCGCATCCTGATGGACCGGATCGACAACCTTGGGGGCTTCGATCGAGGCGTCGACCTCTCCCGAACCGCGTTTGCCCGCTGGAGCGACCAGGACTGGGTTCGCTTCGGTGTCGAGAGCCAGAACTGGACCCTTTCGCAGTTCATGCATGGCGAGCAGGGCGCCCTGATCTGTACCGCCCGGATCGTCGAGAACGTCCCGTGGATCGATGCCAAGTACTACGCCGCCACCCAGGTGATGGACGAGGCGCGCCACCTCGAGGTGTTTTCCAAGTACCTCGACACCAAGCTGAGCGGCCATTACCCGATCAACGTCCACCTCCGGGCGCTGCTCGACGACATCATCTCCGACAACCGTTGGGACATGACCTACCTGGGCATGCAGATCATGGTGGAGGGCCTGGCGCTGGCGGCGTTCGGGTTCATCTACCAGATGACCGGTGAGCCGTTGCTGAAGCAGCTGCTGCGCTACGTGATGGCCGACGAGGCCCGCCATGTGGCCTTCGGGGTGCTGAGCCTGCAGGACTTCTACCAGAACCTGACGGGGGCGGAGATCCACGAGCGCCAGGAGTTCGCGTACGAGGCAGCGGTGCGCATGCGCGATCGCATCCTCCAGCAGGAGGTCTGGGAACGCATGGGCGTGCCCATGGCCGACGCCCTCACCTTGATGGAAGGTTCGGCCGATCGCCAGCTCTTCCAGCAGCTCTTGTTCTCCAAGATCGTGCCCAACTGCAAGAAGCTCGGGCTGCTCGACGCGGGTGACGGATGGCTGCGCAAGAAGTTCGTCGACCTCGGCGTCATCTGTTTCGAGGACTGGAGCGACACGGGGGAGGAGTACGAAATGTTCCAACTGGCCGAGGGCACCGAGGCGAGCGCGGCCCCGCAATAGGTACGGGCGCCCGACGGTGGCCGGATAGGCTCGGACCCATGGGTCCCGGGCGCTTCGGCGCCGTCCTCACCGCCATGGTCACACCGTTCGACGATGGCGGTGGCCTCGACGTCGACGGCGCGGTCACCCTGGCCCGGTGGCTGGTGCAGCACGGCAGCGAGGGATTGGTCGTGGCCGGGACGACCGGGGAGAGCCCGGTATTGTCCGACGACGAGAAGGTCGCGCTCTGGGAAGCGGTCGTAGGGGCCGTGACGGTCCCGGTGATCGCGGGGAGCACCAGCAACGACACCGCGCACAGCGTGGCTCTGACGGCACGGGCCGCAGAGGCCGGTGTGGCCGGGATCCTGGCGGTGACCCCGTACTACAGCCGCCCGTCCCAAGCCGGCCTCGACGCCCATTTCCGGGCGGTGGCGGCAGCCACCAGCCTCCCTGTCGTGATCTACGACATCCCGGTGCGCACGGGGCGCAAGGTGGCCCACGAGACACTCATCGCCTTGGCCCGGGACGTCCTCACGATCGTCGGGGTGAAAGACGCCACCGGCAGCCCAGCGGAGTCGGCTCGCTTGATGGCGGAAGCGCCCCCCGGATTCGACCTGTACTCCGGGGACGACGCCTTGACCGTGCCCCTCTTGTCCGTCGGCGCGGCCGGCGTCATCAGTGTGGCCTCCCACTGGGCGGGGGAGGAGATCGCCGAGATGGTCGCATCGTTCTTCAAGGGCGACGTCGACCGTGCTCGCAGGATCAACGCCCGGCTGATGGAGTCCTGGCGGTTCGAAAGCGGTGACCTGACGCCCAATCCCATCCCGTCCAAGGCCATGATGCGCGCCCTCGGATTGCCCGCAGGGCAGTGCCGGCTCCCGGTCGGACCGGCGCCCGAAGGCTTGGAGGAGCGGGCTCTCGAGGTCCTGGGCCGGCTCCGGGACCCGGACGCCGAGGCAGCAGGAAGTATCCCTGCTCCTGCTCCTGCTCCTGCTCCTGCTCATGCTCATGCGACGGCGGGCACCGGGCACCATCAGCAGGGCCTCCTTGGCTGATCCCGTCCGGATAGTTTTTCTCGGCGGCCTGGGCGAGATCGGTCGCAACTGCGCCTGTATCGAGGTCGACGGCCGCATCCTGATCCTCGACTGCGGCGTGATGTTCCCCGACTTGGAGATGCCGGGCGTCGACTTGGTCCTGCCCGACTTCACCTACCTGCGGGAGAACGCCCACCGGGTGGAGGCCTGCGTCCTCACCCACGGCCACGAGGATCACGTGGGCGGCCTCAGCTTCCTCCTGCGCGAGCTCGAGGTGCCGACCTACGGCTCGGCCCTCACGCTCGGACTGGCGAGGAGCCGCATCGAGGAAGCGGGGCTGCTGCACCGAACGAAGATGCACGCGGTGCGCGACGGTGAGCGGCGCCAGATCGGTCCGTTCGACGTGGAGTTCATCCCGGTGACCCACTCGGTGCCCCACGGCTTCGCCACCGCGTTCCACACGCCCCAGGGCGTCATCCTCCATTCCGGCGATTTCAAGCTCGACCTGACGCCGGTCGACGGGCGCACGACCGATCTGGGGCGCATCGGTGCGCTGGCCTCGGGCGAGGGGATCCGGCTCCTGCTGTCGGACTCGACCAACGCCGAGGAGGTCGGGTACACCGACACTGAGCGCTCCGTCGGCCAGGTGCTGCGGGACCTGTTCCAGGCCCACCCGGACAAGCGGATCATCGTCACCTGTTTCGCCAGCCACATCCACCGGATCCAGCAGGTTGCCGATGCCGCCCTCGGCGCCGGACGGATCATCGCCACGCTCGGTCGCTCCATGGGGAAGAACATCGCCCTGGCCCGCACCCTCGGGCTGCTGCACATACCCGACAACAAAGTGGTCGACATCGAGAAGATCGGCGACATCGATCCCCGGCGTCTCTGCATCGTGTCGACCGGCTCGCAGGGCGAACCCATGTCGGCCCTGGCCCTGATGGCGGCGGGCGACAACCGGTGGGTCACGGTCACCAAGGGCGACCTGGTCGTGCTCTCCTCCCACGCCATCCCGGGCAACGAGGCGCCGGTCGGCAAGGTGATCGACGGCCTGTGTCGCCTCGGCGCCGAGGTCGTCCATTCTGGGTTGGCGCAGGTCCATGTGAGCGGCCACGCCAAGCGCGAGGAGCTGAAGACGCTGCTGTCGATTGCCCGGCCGCAGGCATTCATCCCGGTGCACGGGGAGTTCCGCCACCTGACCCATCACGCCCGGCTGGCCCAGGAGATGGGCGTGCCGAGCGCCTCGGTCCTCCTGGCTGAGGACGGCGACGTCATCGAGCTCAGCGACGGCGGTATCGACTTCGCGGGCCAGGTGCCAGCCGGCTACCTGTACGTCGACGGCATCGTGGGAGACGTCGGCCGGGGTGTGCTCCGCGACCGCAAGGTGCTGGCCGAAGAGGGCGTCGTGGTCGTGGTCGTCACCGTCGATGCCAAGTCGGGTGAGATCCTGACGGGACCGGAGATCATCACCCACGGTTGGGTCTACGCCCCCGAGGCGGAGGCGCTGCTCGACGAGGCCCGGGCGGCCGTGGTCGCCAGCTTGGAGAAGGCGATCGACGGCGGGGGTACGGACCACGAGACGCTGAAGCGCCACGCCCGCTCGGCCCTCGGACGCTTCGTTCACGAGCGGACCCGGCGCCGTCCCATGATCGTCCCGGTGGTGATGGAGGTCTAGGCCTCGGTCGAGGCCGACCGGTGGCCGGAGTACAAACCGTCGTGGACACGACGGTTTGTACTCCTGCTCCCTCGCAACTCGGTCTGATGGGTGATACTGCTGTGACTGGTGGGGGCAGTGTTACCTTTGAGTCCACTGTGGCTACCACAACCAAAGGCCGCGCCACCTCGCCGGCCGCCAAGAAGAAGCCGACGCGGGCCATCCCCAAGGCGCCGACGCGGACACGCAAGCCTTCCACCCCGGCGCCGAAGGCCCGCCCGGGTCTGCTGACCCGGGCGGGTCGCAGCTGTTCGGCCGCCCTCGGCCGTCAGGCTGACGACGTCTGGGGGGTGTTGCTGGTCGTGGCGGGCGCCTTGGCCGGTCTCGGCATCTATCTCGGACTGGCGGGCCCCGCCGGCCAGGCGATGAAGAGCTCTACCGGGGACGTGATGGGGTGGTCCCGGCTCCTGGTCACACCGGCCCTGGTCCTGACCGGCATCACCCTCATCCGGGGTGTCACTCGCCAGGTGTTCGGCCGCGTCGCCCTCGGCTGCCTCGGCATGTTCGTGGCGACCAGCGGCATCCTGCATCTGAGCCGGGGCCCGGCGAACTGGAGCATCGGCCAGCCCGGACTGGCGGGATTGGCCGACGCCGGGGGCCTGGTCGGCGCCATGGTCGGCGCGCCGCTGCGCCAGTTCCTGGCTCCC
>JAUTXN010000028.1 GCA_030838045.1 Acidimicrobiaceae bacterium | reverse complement strand
CCGCGGCAGCCACCGCCAGCTCGAGGCACGCCGCAACCGGCGCGTCCAGGACCGGCGGTGCCTCGACGCCGAGGGCGCTCACCAGGTCAAGGGTATGAACCGTCAGCTCGAAGGTCCGCGTCGGCAGATACGCCATGAATGTCGTACCCCCGAACGCGGTCGTCAGCGTCGCCTCGTCCGGCGTCGCCGCGACCAGCGCCGTCGCCCGCGCCGCCAGCTCCCGCACCGCCGCGGCCGGGGACGAGCCGAGCGCCTCACCCGCCGCCCGCCCCCGCCAGGCGACCGAAGCGTGGTCCAGCGACGGGTCACTCAGCCACGCCAAGTAGTCGAGCGGCGTAGCGAAGCGGATCTCGACAGCCGGCTCGGCCAGGTACTGCTCGATCACCGACAGCGACCGGCTGGCATGGCCGACCAGGTCCCGCACCGTCCACACCCCGAGCCCGGGCTGGTCCCAGGACGACGAGTCGTCGCCGATGCCCGACACCACCTCGACGAACCCCTCGGCCGCGGCCGAGTAGCACCGCCGCACCTCGTCGGGACTCCAAAGGCTCACAGTCACCCAGGTTGGTCCCGCAGGTCGACCACGCTGCCGTTGTCCAGGCCCGCATCGAGCAGCCGCCACGTCTTGGCCGCGGCCTCGGCCGGGGGCGTCAGCCTCCCGGCCTCATGCAAGTCGACGAACTTCTGGCGCTGCGGGAAATCGTCGGCCTCCGTGGCACGAATCAGCTCCTGCATGCCGGTGTCGACCGTTCCCGGGGCGACCGCCAGCACCTGTGTCCCGCCCCGCAGCTCCTGCTCGGCGCCCACGTTGCGCACCCACTGGTCGACCGCCGCCTTGGCCGCCCCGTAGGACGACCAGCCGGGATAGACGCTGCGCGCCGCCCCCGACGTCAGGATGACCAGATGTCGCTGGGCGCCGCCCAAAGCGGCGACCGCGCGCAGGAACATGTGGCCCAGCACCTGCGGCGCCGCCGAGTTGAGCACCACGTTGCGGGAGTAGGCAGCGGTGTCGACCGACCCTGCGAACCCCATGGGCTCCAGCGTCCCCGCGGCATGGACGAACACCACCCGGTCGCCCCCGAAGCCCGCCAGCTCCCGCCGGAACGAGGCGTCGACCTCGTCCCACGCCGCCGGGTCGGCCAGGTCGGCGGCCAGGTGCTCGGTACCCGGGGCGCGGCGGCGGCTGATCCCGATGATCCGGGCCGACGGCCACGGCACCGAGTCGACCAGGGCCCGTCCGATGCCGCCCGAGGCTCCCGATATCCAGA
Organism: Acidimicrobiaceae bacterium; assembly: GCA_030838045.1. Lineage (GTDB taxonomy): Bacteria > Actinomycetota > Acidimicrobiia > Acidimicrobiales > Palsa-688 > JALYXV01. The sequence continues at coordinate 19,113 of JAUTXN010000028.1, read as the reverse complement.
CCAACTCCGCCATGAACTGACTCCCTCCTAGTCGCCCGACGGCCCGCCGGACCGGCCGCGGGACCGCCGACCGCCCAGCACGCGGAAGGCGGCCGCCGCGGCCGTCCCGTATGCCAGATGCCCGGACCAGTCCTTGGCCAGCGTCTTGCCGTCGTATTTCCAAATCGGCTCGTACAACCCCGCCATGGGCAGCACCACGTACCCCGACAGCCACACCAAGGTGCCGAACAGCGGGCCCCGCAGCCGCCGTGACCGTGTCGACGCCGCCACCACGCCGTACACGGCACCCCACATCGTCCCGTACCCCCAGTGCATCACGTTGGTGACCAGGCGAACCGAACCCGGCGGCAGCTCCTTCTGGAACAGCCCCTCATACAGCCGCTTCCCGACTTGCGCGGGCGCCGGGGCGGCCTCCCACGAGTCGAGCCCCTCGGCGAACTCCCATTGCAGCGGTTCCTCGGTCCCCCCGCCGGCCCGGTACTGGGCGTAGTTGGCCGCGTCCAGGGCCACCGTGCCGACCGCGCCGGCGATCACGCCGCGCACCACCGCCCCGAGCGGCGACAGCGATGGCCCCTTGGTTGCCCGCCTGCTGGCCATCACGGCCTCCTTTCACCGGTACCGATTCTGCCCGCAGCGCAGGCGTTTGGCACACTTCGCCCCATTTTCCCCAGCCCTTGACAACGAGTTGGGGAAAAGGGCTGCCGATTCGCCGACCCGTCCGCGCTGCGGCCGGTCGCCCCGGCCCCGCAGAGGCGTAGCGTCGTGGGCGATGGACCTGCAACGCACGATCCAGCGAGCGGTCACCGGAGCCCACCGCCGGGTGTTCGACGTGTCCAAGGGCCGCGTCGGCGGGCGGGCCATGGGGATGCCCGTGGTCAAGCTGACCAGCACCGGCCGCAAGTCGGGGCAGCCCCGCGACACCATGCTGACCAGCCCGGTGCACGACGGTGACCGGATCGTGCTGGTGGCCTCCAACGGGGGCGCCCGACAGCACCCGGCGTGGTACCTCAACCTCCTCCAGGATCCGCAGGCAACGGCCACGATGTCGGGCCGCACCCAGTCGATGGTCGCCCGCACCGCCGGTCCGGAGGAGAAGGCGGAACTGTGGCCCCGCATCATCTCGGCCTACAAGGGCTACGCCGGCTACCAGACCAAGACCGACCGCAACATCCCCGTGGTCATCCTGGAGCCCGCCTGAGTCACGCCAGGCGACGAGGCGCACCCCGTCTCGCGTCGTGGTTTCAATCCCACCGGAAGAATCGGGTGGCGGCGATGGCGAAGACAGTCGTGTAGACGGCGAGCGTCGCCAAATCGGAGCTGTGGGGCCAGTGGCCGCCCATGCTGTCCTGGAGGGACTGGACTGCGGCGCCGAGCGGGGTGAAATGGCTGAAGTGGCGCAGCGCGCTCGGCATGGTGGCTTGCGGCACCCACAGACCGGCGAAGAACATCATGGGAAAGAAGAGAATGCTGCCCGCGGCGCCCGCGACCCGGCCGTTGGGTGCCAGCGCCGCAATCAGCAGTCCGAGGGCCAACATGGCCGCCGCGGCCAGAAGAACGGCGACGAGGAAGCCCGCGGGCTGACCCGGCAGTGCCACCCCGAAGGCGACACGTCCGACCAGGATGATGCCGACCGTCGCGGTCATCGCCACCGCCAAGTTGACCGTGAGCTGGGCGGCCAGGACCCGGTGGACGCCGACCGGGGTCGTATCGAGCCGGCGGAGGATCCCTCGTTCCCGGTAGCCGGCGAGCACGGTCGGCAGACCCTGCAGCGCGAAGGTGGCGGTTACGAACGCGACGAGAATCGGCTCGTAGACCGCGACCAGCCGGAGCCCACCCAACTCCGGATCCGGGCCGCCGGAGAAGGCCCCCATGACGCCCAGCAGGAGCATCGGGAAGGCGATACCCCAGAACAGCGGGATCGGTTCTCGCAAAAGCAGCTTGGCTTCGACGACTGCGAGCCTCTTGAACGGGGACGGGGCGCCGGTCGGGGTGAGGTCAAGGGTGGGATTCACTTGTGTTTGCTCCTTGGCTGCAGGTCGCGCGGTGGGGGCGACCGGTGAGAGTGACGAAGACGTCCTCGAGGCTGGTCCGATCCACCTGGAGTTGGTGCGGGACGACGCCGACCGCCGCGAGGGCGCCGGTTACGTGGGCCGCCACATCACCGGTGCCCGTCGCCGTGACGAGGTCGCCGCGGCGGGTTACCTGGTCGACGTCGGGAAGGTCGAGCAGCAGCCGGTCGGCGAACGGAGCGGACGCTCGGAACCGGATCCGCTGCCCCCCGCCGAGCTGTTCGGTAAGGGAGGCGGGGTTTCCGACCGCCACGACACGCCCGGCGTCGATCAGCGCCACCCGGTCGCAGAGCCGTTCCGCTTCCTCCATGAAATGGGTGACCAGCAGGACCGTGATCCCCTGGTCGCGCAGGTCCTCGACGATGGCCCACGATTCCCGCCGCGCCGTCGGGTCGAGCCCGGTCGAAAGCTCATCGAGGACCGCGACCTCGGGCTGGCCGATCAGGGCGAGGGCGATCGAGAGCCGCTGTTTCTGCCCTCCGGAGAGCTTCTTGTAGCGGGTGCGCCGGCTGTCCATGAGGCCGAGTCGCTCCAGGAGCGTCGTGGTGTCGGCGGGTGCCCGGTAGAAGGACCGGTACAGGTCCATCGCCTCGGCCACGGTGAGCTTGTCGGGGAGTTCGCTGTCCTGCAGCTGGACGCCGACGCGTTGGCGCAGTTCGTCGCGGTGGCGGTGGGGGTCGAGCCCGAGCACCCGGACCGTCCCGCGGTCGGGTTGGCGCAGACCTTCGACGCACTCCACGGTTGTGGTCTTGCCGGCGCCGTTCGGGCCGAGTACGCCGAAAATCTCGCCGCATTCGACGGCAAAGCTGACGTCGTCGACTGCGACCGTGTCGCCGTAGCGCTTGTGCAGGTGGTCGATTGTGATTGCGGCCATGAGGATTCTCCTGTTTCCGAAGGCCCGTTCAGACCCGGTTGGCGACGACGTTGAGCCGAATGTCCAGGTATCGAGCGGCAAGGCCTCTGGACTTGGTGATGCCGAACGCGTAGCGGTCGATCCGTGTCCGGGCGCACAACTGCAACTCGGAGCCGCGTTCCGCGACGCCGTCGATCTGCAGGTCGAGGGGGCCGGTCTGGTCGCGCACCGTGAGCTGGCCGCGGAGCACCGAGCGCCCGTCGGAGCGGTCCAGGCCCGCCGAGGTGAAGGTGAAGAACGGATACGCCGCGGCGTCGAGCAGTCGGCGGGAAAGAATGGCGGCGTCCCGGGCGGCGCTACCTGAGCGAACGCTGCCGGTTGCGATCCGAGCCCGGGCCGAGGAATCACCCAGCGGGTCGGCAATCCAGATCTCTCCATCACGGATCTCGGCGCCTCCCCTGACGCGTCCCAGGCCGAAGAGATGGCGGGTCGTGAATGCGAGAGCGGAGCGGGCCGGGTCGATGCGGTAATGACCTGCCTCCGGAATCGTGACGGTGGTCGGGGCGGAAACGTGCGTGTTGGTCATGTATCGATCGTGGGGCAGACGGGGCCCGCGGCACATCAGTCCGACGTCGATCCCTGGGTCGACAAAGGTCGCCCCACCTTCGACTTTGGTCGGGGGCACCCGGGCGGTGCCGGACCTTAGGCTTGGCCGGGTGTTGCGTCCTGAGGGGCCTGGCCTTCGGGTCCCGCGATCCGAGATCCCCGTTGCAGAATCGTCCGCACCCGGTGCTGGTGTCAGCGCCGCTGTCGTCATCGCCGTGGGGACCCTCGTCGCGGTCACGGTCTGGGGTCAGTTCAGCTCGGGCACGGCCACTCATCTCCTGGTGCTCGATGTCGCAGTCGGTGTGGTCAGCTGCGCCCTGCTGCCGGTACTGCTGCGCTGGCCCGTCGGCGGAGCAGTGGCTCTGACGGTGCTCGCAGCGTTGTCGCCGGCGGCGACGCCGCCCGCCACGATGGCCTCTCTGCACGTCTCCCAGCGGCGGCGGTTCGCGGTCGCGGCGCGAGTGGCCGTCGCGGGAATCGCCGCGCACGTGCTGCGAGGCGTGTGGCGCCCGATCGGCGGGTTGCCGTTCGGCTGGTGGTGCCTGCTCGTCGTCGTCAGCTACGCCGCGCTGGTGGCCTGGGGGTCGCTGACCCAAGCCCGCCGGGTCGTCATCGACTCACTGCGCGAGCGGGCCGAGCGGGCCGAGGCGGATCAGGCCGGGCGAATCGTCGAAGCCCGGACCCTGGAGCGGACTCGGATCGCTCGCGAGATGCACGACGTGCTGGCCCACCGGCTGTCGCTGCTCGCCACCTACGCCGGGGCAATCGAGTTCCGCCCCGACGCCTCGCCCGAGCAACTCTCCCGGGCGGCGGGGGTGATCCGCACCAATGCGCACCAGGCCCTCGACGAGCTCCGTGACGTGATCATGGTCTTGCGCCGAGACGAAGGCGACGAACGCGACGAACGCGATGGCCAGCCGAGCGGACGCCCCCAGCCAGGTTTGCGCGACATCCCGCGCCTGGTCGACGAGTCCCGCGCCGCCGGGATGATCGTCGAGCTCCATGACGGCCTGTCCGATCCCGATGCGGTGTCGACGCCGGTCGCTCGCACCGTCTACCGCGTGATCCAAGAAGGGCTGACCAATGCCCGCAAGCACGCGGCCGGCGAGGCGGTCGCCGTGGTGCTCGACGGTGCGCGAGGGGCACGGCTGACCATCGACATCACCAACCGAACCCCCGTCACGGTTCCCCCCGGGGCAACCAGCCCCGGGGCCGGGACCGGTCTGATCGGACTGGCGGAGCGGCTGCAGCTCGCCGGTGGCCAGCTCGACCACGAGAGGACCGCCTCGGGCGAGTTTCGCCTGCACGCCTGGCTCCCATGGCCGCCGTGACGCCGCTGGTCCGGGTGCTCCTCGTCGACGACGACGCGCTCGTACGCGCCGGTCTCTCGATGATGCTCGACGGTGCCGATGGCATCGCCGTCGTCGGGGAGGCAGGCGACGGTGACCAGGTCTGTCGAGCGGTCGAGACGCACGCACCCGATGTCGTGCTCATGGACCTACGAATGCCGCGAATGGACGGGATCACCGCCACCCGCCTGGTTCGGGATCGGCCGAGGCCGCCCGACGTGATCGTCTTGACGACCTTCGACGCCGACGCCGACGTGCTGCGAGCGCTACGCGCCGGTGCCAGTGGGTTCCTGGTGAAAGATTCGCCGCCCGCCGAGATCGCCGCGGCCATTCGCCGCGTGGCGGCGGGCGATCCCATCCTTTCCCCCAGCATCACCCGCCGGCTGATGAACCACGCCGTGGTCGAAGGCGACACCCGCGAGCGGGCCCAGGCGGCGCTCGACGACCTCAGCCCGCGCGAGCGAGAAGTCGTCGTTGCCATCGCCGACGGCCAGACCAACGCCGAAATCGCGGCCCGACTGGCGATGAGCGTGGCAACGGTCAAGGCCCACATCACCCACACCCTCGTCAAGCTGGGACTGACCAACCGAACCCAGATCGCCCTGCTTGCCCACGACGCAGGCCTGGCCTGAGCGTCGCCCGAGGTCGGGCCCTCGTTCTGCCTGATCCGAGGTCGGCGATCAGAGGTCGGCGATGGCGTTCCAGTCGACGAACCCCGCGCCGGGCGCTACCAACTGGGCCAGCAGGCGGAGCCGGTTGGCCCGCACCTCCGGGTCCTCGGCCATGACGAGTACCTGCTCGAAGAAGGCGTTGATGGGCTCCACCAGGCCCGCGAACCGCTCCGCGAACTGTCCCAGGGTCTCGGCCGCCGTGAGCTCCGCCGCGACCGATCGGAAGGCATCCCACAACGCCGTCTCGGCCGGGTCGTCGAATCGGGACGGGTCGACGGGACCCGCTTCGACGCCCTTGGCGATGCGCAGCGAGCGGCGGTAGGCGGTGGCCACGGTCCGGAAACGCTCGTCTTGGAGCAAGCCCTCCAACTCGATCAACGTGGCCACACTGGCCGCGGGCCGGTCGGCGACGACCAGCACGGCGCGCACCAGGTCGGCCCGGTGGCCTTCGTCGAGCAGGCGCTGCTCCAGGCGGCGGCGGACGAAGTCGAGCAGCTCCTCGGTGGCGGCGGGCGTGATGGCGACCGCCTGGTGGCGGGCCGCCTCCTCGAACAAGGTCCGGAGGTCGACGGGTAGCTGGTGGGCCAGCACGATGGCGACCAGTCCCGACGCCGCCCGGCGCAGCCCGTAGGGATCGGCGCTGCCGCTCGGCTGGGCGCCGACCGCGAACAGCGCGGCCAGGGCGTCGGCCCGATCGGCGATGGCGAGGACGGCGCCGACGGTCGATTCCGGTAGGCGGTCGCCGGCCTGGCGGGGGAGGGTGTGTTCGAAGATGGCGTCGGCCACCTCGGGCGCCTCGCCCTGGCGCAGGGCGTAGATCCGGCCCATCTGGCCCGCCAGGGTGGAGAGTTCGACGACCATCTCGGTGCCGAGGTCGGCCTTGGCCAGCAACGCGGCCCGGTCGAGGATCTTGCGCTGATCCTCCGGTAGGCCGAGTCGGTCGGCCAGCCACGCCGAGACCTGGGCGGTGCGCTCGGCTCGGTCCAGCATGGAGCCGGCCCGTTCCTCGAACGTGAGCGTCGCCAATCCGGCGCGGTACTCCTCCAGAGGTCGGGTCAGGTCCCGCTCGAAGAAGAAGGCGGCGTCGGCGTAGCGGGCCCGGAGCACCTTCTCGTTTCCCGCCCGGACCATGTCGATGTCGATGGGACCGTTGGCCACGGCCACGAAGGCGGGCAGCAGATCCCCGCCTGGCGTGCGCACCGGGAGGTAGCGCTGGTGCTTCTTCATCACCACGCTGAGCACCTCCTGGGGCAGTTCCAGGAAGCGCTCGTCGAAATGGCCCAGGAGCACGACCGGGTTTTCGACCAGGTCGGTCACCTCGTCGATCAGCGCCGCCTCGGCGACGGGGTCGATGGCGCCACCCTCGCGGGCCGCCAGCGTGGTCGCCTCGGCGACGATGACCGTACGGCGGGCCGGGCCGTCGTAGGTTATGGCGTGTTCGGCCATGACCGCGGGGTAGGCAGCCGCGTCGGCGATGTCGACCGCGGGGGGCTCGTCGTCGCGCAGCACCCGGGTCATGCGTCCGGCCACCAGGTCGCCGTAGGTGAAGGGCACCACCGTTCCGCCGAGCAGCGCGACCAGCCAGCGCACCGGGCGGCTGAAGGCCACCGGTCCGGCACCCCAGCGCATGGTCCGCTCGAAGCGCAGGGACTCGATCAGCTTGGGGAGCAGTTCGGCCAGCACCTCAGCCGCGGCCCGGCCCGGCTCGACCCGTTCGGCCACCAGATAGGTGGCGCCGCCGTCTTCGAGGCGGCCCAGTTCGGCGACGGCGAGGCCCTGTTTGCGGGCGAAGCCGGTGGCGGCCGGGGTCGGTTGGCCCTCGGCGTCGAACGCCCGATCGGCCCGGGGGCCGCGGACCGTCAAGCTCCGGTCGGGCTGGCGGGGTGCCAGGCCGGCCGCGGTGGCCACGATGCGCCGGGGGGTGCCCTGGACGGTGACGGCGCCGTGATCGAGCCGGGCGGTGTCCAGGGCCGCGGCCAGCTGGGCCTGCAGTTGCACGATGGCCGACTCGACGTCGGCGGGCGGCAGCTCCTCGGTCCCGATCTCGAACAGAAGCGGTGCCGGCGCGGCCGGGAAGGCGCCCGCGGCTGCGCGGCCGGGCTCCGGCCGCGCTGCGACGGCGTACACGCCGAGCGGGAACCCCAGCTCCTCGCGGCGTTGCACCCAGAGCTCGGCCACGTCGTGGGCCAGGCGCCGCATCCGGGCGAAGGCCCGGGCCCGCTCGGTGGTGCCGATGGCACCCCGGGAATCGAGCACGTTGAACGTCTGCGAGCACTTGAGGACGTAGTGGTAGGCGGGGACCGGAAGGCGCTTTTCCAGGAGCCGGGCGGCCTCGGCCTGGTAGATCTCGAACAGCTGGCGGTTGGCCTCGACATCGGCCTCGTCCAGGTAATACGTGCTCATCTCCAGCTCCGCCTGGGCCGCGATCTCGCCGTAGCTGATGTTGGGCGCGAAGGAGATGTCCTTGAAGTGGTCGACTCCCTGGAGGGCCATCAGGATCCGTTCCAGGCCGTAGGTGATCTCCACGGAGACCGGTTCGAGCGCCAGGCCGCCCGCCGCCTGGAAGTAGGTGAACTGGGTGATCTCCAACCCGTCCAGCCACACCTCCCAGCCGAGCCCCCACGCTCCGAGCGCAGGCGACTCCCAGTTGTCCTCGACGAAACGCACATCGTGGCGGCCGGTGTCGATGCCGAGCGCCCTGATGCTGCCCAGGTACAGCTCCTGGGGATTGCCCGGGTCGGGCTTCAGGATGACCTGGAACTGGGTGTGGGTCTGCAGCCGGTTCGGGTTCTCGCCGTAGCGGCTGTCGTCGGGCCGGACACTAGGCTCGACATAGGCGGTTCGCCACGGCTCGGGCCCGAGGACCCGGAGGAACGTGGCCGGGTTGAGGGTGCCCGCCCCCACCTCGGTGTTGTACGGCTGGGCCAGCACGGCGCCCTGCTCCAGCCAGTAGGCCGTGAGCCGCACGATGGCGTCCTGCATGGTGAGCACCCAGGAAAGGTACCCGGTTGCCTTGATTCCCCCGCGCACGATACCTAGAGTCTCTAGGTATGGGAACCGATCTGGTGAAGGGGCAGTTGGATCTGCTGTTGCTCGGTGTGCTGCGAGGCGGGCCTCGGCATGGGTACGCCGTCATCAGCGACCTTCGAGACCACACGGAGGGCACGTTCGATCTGCCCGAGGGCACGGTGTACCCCGCCCTCCACCGGTTGCAGGACGTCGGGTTGCTGGCCAGCGACTGGGAGGACGTGGCCGGGCGCCGCCGCCGGGTGTACCGCTTGACCGACGAGGGGCGAGTGGCGCTGGCCGGCGAGCAACAGCGGTGGCGCAGCTTCGCGTCCGCGGTGGACGCGGTTCTGCGGGCCCGCCCGAGCGTGGCCGGGGGTCTGGCGTGAGTCGGCCAGGCAAGCGGTGGTCCGACGACCGGCCATCCGTCGAGGCCCAGTCGGTCGAGGCGCCGCCCGATGTAGCGCGGACCGACGACGAGGCGCTGTCCGTCGACGCGCCGTCGGTCGAGGCGCCGACCGACAGCCCGGTCGAGGTGTACCTGGACCGCCTCCTTGCGGCCGCGCCGGGGTCGCCTCGAGACGTGCGGGCGCTGCTGTCCGAGGCCGAGGCCCATCTTCGAGATGCCACCGCCGAAGGCGTGAAGGGCGGCCTCGCGCAGGCGGAGGCCGAACGTCGAGCGGTGGCCCGGTTCGGGACGGTCCGGTCGGTGGCCACGGCCGAGGCCCACCGCTCGTCCCTACCCTTCGCCGCCTTGGCCCGCCGGGTGGGGGTATCGGGCCTGCTGCTCGGCGCCATCGGCGGCATCGCCATCGGCGTGAGCGGGATCATCACTGCCATTCTCGGGGCGCTGGGTGGCTCGACGTTCATCGTCGACATCTCCCCGGGTAGCCACCTCGCACCGTCGGACTGCGCCCGTTGGCTGGCCAACGACCCAGGAGCCCACAGCTGTTACCAGGCCGCCCTGTCCGACTGGGCCAGCGAGATCGTCGGGTTCCGGCTGGTCGCGGGAGTTGCCGGTCTCGTGGCCCTGGCCGCCTTCTACTTGGTGCGTCGCCGCTGGACCAGCCGTCAACGCTTCGAGACCCTTCCGGCGCCGGTCGTCGACACGATCGCCGTCACCCTGTTTGGGTTGGCGGGCGCCTGGATGCTCGGTCTCGGGGTCGACTGGCTGGCCGTCGGGCACAACGGGGCCGGGCAGTGGCTCGGCGCGGCGCCGGTCGCATTGGCGCTCGGCGGCTACTACGGATTCCGGCTACTGAGAGACCTCCAGCAGGCACCGGTCGCCTCGTCATAGCCGATCTGGTCCGGGTCTGAGTCTCTGGCCCGGTTTTGCTACCCCGTGGCGGTGACAAATCCCCGCCAGAACCTCAAACTCGGGCCAGATGCCGACAACCTGCGTCGGCCGGCCTCTACACGGCGTCGGGGAACGTGTCGCGCCGGGCGATCATCGAACGGTAGGCCATCAGCCGGGCGGGGCGGCTGAACGCCAACGCCCCGACGATGCGGCCCTCGGAGCCGTAGGCCACGACGAAGCGGTCGTCGTCGAGCGAACCGTCGACCACCCTGACGTCGGGCCCGACCCGGCCGACGAACTGGATCTTGGTTTCGTACTGGTCCGACCAGAAGTAGGGCACTGGGTCGAACACCGGCGCCTCCTGGCCGTGGAGCAAGGTCAGCGCCGCCGCCCGCCCCTGCTCGGCCGCGTTTGTCCAATGCTCCACCCGCATGACCTCGCCGAACAGCGGGTTCTCCCACCGGGCCACGTCACCCGCCGCGACCACCCCGGCGACGGCCTCGCCGCCCGACAGGGCGCGGCACCACCGGTCGCAGCGCACGCCGTTTTCGAGGTCCAGCCCACTTCCGGCCAGCCATTCCGTCGCCGGCGTCACGCCGACGCCGATCACGACCACGTCGGCCGGGATTACCGAGCCGTCGGCCAGCACAACTGCTTCCACCCGGTGGTCTCCGGCCAGGCCCGTCACCCCCACACCCAGTTGTAGGCGCACGCCGTGATCGGCGTGCAGTCGGGCGCACCGGCGGCCCACCAGTTCGCCGACCCCGCGGACCATCGGGACCGGAAGAGCCTCGACCACCGTCACGTCCAGGCCCAGTCCCTGGCAGGTGGCCGCCACCTCGGAACCGATGAACCCCGCCCCGACGACCACGACGCGACAGCCCGGCGTCAAGCGCGCCCGGATGGCCAGGCAGTCGTCGAGCGTGCGGAGGAAGAACACCCCCTCCAGGTCCGGCAGGCCGGAGAGGCTGCGGGGGTGGGCTCCGGTGGCGAGGACCAGGCGGTCGAAGCTCACGGTCTGGCCTGAGTCGAGCGCGACACTGCGCTCACCGAGATCGACTGACGTGGCCCGTGTGGCGAGCCGGAAGTCAGCATCCAGGGCGCCGAGGGGCAGGTACACCTCCTCGTCGGGCATCGTCCCGGCCAGCGCCTCCTTGGACAGCGGCGGTCGGTCGTAGGGGAGATGGGGTTCGGCCCCGATCACGGTGATCGTGCCGTCGAATCCTTCCTCGCGGAGGGTCTGGGCGGCTCGCAACCCGGCCAGCGAGGCGCCGACGATGACGATCCGGCCGCCGCTGGCCACGTCAGTTGAGGTGGGTCAGCCCTCGACCGAGATGGCGCCCGTCGGGCATTGCCGGACCGCATCCTCCATCTTGGGCCGAAGGGCGTCCGGCGGCTCTTCCTGAAGGATGTAGAGGTAGCCGTCGTCGCGGACCTCGAACACCTCCGGTGCGACGGCCATGCACACCGCGTTGCTCGTGCACTTGTCGAAATCCACCACCACGCGCATGGCGGGAACCCTACTGCCGGTGTTGTTACCCGGCGGGGAGGAGTGCGAACTGCGCCGAGGCGATGTGCTGCGCCACCTGCACGACCGGCCCCGCCGCCGGGCCGCCGGTGTCGACCTGTACGGCATACACGCCCTGAGTGAACACGGCGGCCGCAGTGTGCGTTCCTCCGTCAATGCCGGTCAGCCCGAGGGCCCCGGGGATGCCAGGAACAGGGAAACTGGTTGGTGCCGGCTTCGTGGCTTTCGCCGCCGCCACCATCCGTTGGACATATGACGTTGCGCCCGCGGCGCTCCGGAAGTGGTAAATGAAGACGACGAGCTTCTGACTCTGGTCGGCGGTGGCCCACATGCGTTGGTAGCCGTGCAGGAAGCCGGTGGCGGTGAGGATGGCTTGGGCGTCGGGGGCCCCATCGTCGTGTGCCGCCTTCGTCAGGTCGGACGGACCGGTATCGCCAACCGAATCGGGCTGCACCGTGTAGCCGGCCGGAACGGCTGTGACGAGCAGCCTCAAGAGCGGATCACGCGACGCGACGGCGGCGGGAACGGTAGGGGTCGACTTCGGCTTGTGAGTCTGCTTCCAGAAGTAGGTGCCTCCGGCACCGAGGAGGGCCACGACCACTACGACCGCGAGCACCTTGAGGCTGCGCCGGCCGGCTCGGCCACTGCGCGATCGCCGCCCGTCGGTCGGCACGATGTGCCCATTGGGCGTCGCAGGGGCGAGGTTTCCCTTGACCTTGGCGCCCTTGCGCCTGCCTCGGGGGGCCTTGCCTTGAGGGGCTTCGGGGACCACCATCGGTGGTTCCATGGGGACGGGCGCGGTCTGAGCGGCGTCGGATAGCGGCCACGCCGCGTTGAAGTCCGACGACTTCCGGGCCGCGTTCTTGGCCAGCAAGTCGCCCATCTGGTCGACGAGCTCCGCCGAAACCCGCTTCTGAGGAAAGGGAGCCGGCGGTCGGGCGACCGGTGCGGGTGGGGTCGCTGGGGCTGGGGCCCGCGAAGCAGGAGCGGCCGGCGCAGCAGGAGCAGGCGCAGCCGGCGCAGCGGGCGGAGCAGGAGCAGGCGCCGCACGCGGTGCGGGCGCCACGGGCGGTGCGGGTGCCACGGGCGGTGCGGGCGCCACGGGCGGTGCGACAGGAGCGGACTGCGCCGCAGTGCGCATGTGTTGCGCCGCCTCCTGCACGACCAACAGGTCGCCGATCCGATCGAGGATCACCGTCCGGCGTTCGCCGGCCTCCTCCAGTCCCTTGACCATCAGCAGCTGCTCGGAGTCGAGGCTCGCAAGGTCGGCCAGCACTTCGGCAACGGTCAAGCTCAGGTAGCCCTCGTCGGGCGGCGTGGGCGCGGGAGGAGCGCTGACGGTCGCCTTTCTCGTTCGCACTGTAGGTGTATCGGCCGGTTGGGCCCGCTACCTGAGCGTCCGAGCGCGTGTCACCCTTGAGGCGATGATCAGCCCCGACCGCGACGACGGCGAGATCCGGGTCGAGCTCCATCGCGAGCTGGTCGACGTCCATGGTCGTCGCCTTTTCAGTGCGTGGGCAGCGGACCGCAACTTCGCACGTCTCGCAGTGACGAAGGATCAGGGTCGCCTGCGGGTGGGAGTCGACGACGGCGCAGCGACGCTGCCCGAGCGGAGGGCGTTGCTCGGTGCCGTGATGGCCCTGGCGACGGCCGAGCATCTGCCCGGTGTCGTGTTGTCCGCCGGCTCCTCGTTGTTGTTCCGGTATGTGGCGAGAGCGGGCGGTTTCCTAGGGCCCCTTCGGGGCGATCTGAGCCGCGATCTCGGGATCCCTGTGCCGGTCGCTCCCGGCGACGCGTTCGAAGATGACCTGCTCCGGGAGTTGAATGCGTTGTTGCCGGAGGGAGTCACGGTCCGGTTGGACCGTCGGCCCGGCCGACTGCGGTCCTGGATGCGAACCGCCTCCTCCGGTGTCGTGGGAACGGTGCACCTGACCGCTTCCGACGCCTCAAATGCAGAACCGCTTCGATTGGCTGTCCCCTTCGAGGAGCAGGTCATGGCGGAGGGCGTGGCCCAGGCGATCGACACTGCGATTGCCGTACGGGCTCATTTCCGGCCAATGGTCGACGACGTGCGGATCTTCTACGACCAGTCGCTCCCCGGGTTGCGGACCGGATCGATCGCGGGCGCCGCCTATTCGTCTGTCCGGGACATCCACCTCAGCCCGGCCTATGCCTCGGCGGTCGTGATGGATGCCCAGCGCGGTCATCACCAGGAACCGCAACCGGTGCGCGTCGCTCTGCCACCTTTCACTCGCATCGACTCGGTCGTCGCCCATGAGTACTGGCACCAGATCGAGTTCGGGCTCGAGAGCAGCCGCTACGGCGAGAGCGTCGAGTTCCGGCGGGCGCTCGGCGGTTACTTCGGAGTGGAAACCCTCGAACATGTCATCAAGGGGGCGTCGAAGGGGGCGCCACCCAACTGGCAGGAGGCCCACCGCCGGTTGCGCGACGAGGTATCGGCGTACGCCGCGACCGCGCCGAAGGAGGCGACCGCCGAGCTGTTCAGCCAGTGGTGGTGCACCGGTTCTGATCCGCCTCCCTCCGCCCGGTTTTTCGGAGAAGTGCTCAGCCGGTTTTTCCCCGGTACCAGCGGACCGCCCTAAAAAGCCGGGCGGCTCTAGGTCGCGGCGGTCCAGTCGTGGCGGCACAAGTCGAATGCCAGCGCCACCGTCTCCTTGGCGACCGCCGCCCCCTCGTCGTCTGTCAGCATGGTCCTGGTCATCGGCGTTGCACCCAGGCGGGTGACGAGCGCCGCCACCCGTGACTGGAGCTCCGCCGTGACCTGCTCGGGGTCGACCTTGCTGAGGGAGGAGAGATAGGCACGGTTGATCCGTTGCTGGACCGCGCCGGGGGTCTCGGCCATGGTGGACACGGCCGAGACGAACAGTTCCGCCTGGGGGGAAAGGTCCATGCGACGAACGGTAGCGCCGGTGATCCGGTGGTGCGCACGGACGTAGCGTGCAGGCGTGAGCGAAGGGAATGAGCCCACCTTGTACGAATGCGTCGGCGGGACGCCGTGGTTCACCGACCTGGTGGAGCGGTTCTACCGGGGCGTCGAATCCGATCCCGTCCTGCGGCCGCTGTATCCCGACGACCTTGAGGGGCCCCGGGAGCGGCTGACCGGCTTCTTGATCCAATACTGGGGAGGGCCGGCCGACTACAGCGCTCAACGCGGCCATCCGCGCCTGCGGATGCGCCATTTCCCCTTCGCTATCGGAAGTGCCGAGCGTGACGCGTGGTACCGGCTTATGGCGGAATCGGTCAGGCAAGGTGGGGCGGCGCCCGACGACGAGGCCCGGCTGCTGGCCTATTTCGAATACACGACCAATTTCTTGGTCAACCAGGCCTGATTGTGCCAGGGGGCCCGGTCCGGAGCGATTCGGGAGACATCGTCGTAGGATGGACGAGATGGCTGCTGGCCGAGGTCGCGAGCTCGAACTGGCCGAGACCTTCGCTGAGGTAGCGCGGACGCTTTTGCAAGAGCGCGATGTCGATGCGGTCCTGGAGCGCATCTGTGTGCTCGCAGCTGAGACCGTCAAGGGCTGCGAGGCGGCCGGCATCTCGATCGCCGAAGGCACCAAGATCACGTCGTTGTCCACGTCCGACGAAGTCTCTCGCGTCGTGGATCGCATTCAATCCGAAACGCAGGAGGGACCCTGCGTCGACGCGATCAGGGAACATGAGGTCTTCATCACCGGCTCCCTCTCCGACGAGCGCCGGTGGCCCAATTTCTCGCCCAGAGCCCATGCGGAAACGGGCATCGAGAGCATCCTGTCGCTGCGGCTCTTCGCCAGCGAGGAGACGATGGGCTCCCTGAACCTCTACAGCTCCCTGCCGGACGCCTTCGACGAACAGGACATCGCAGTCGGATCCGTCTTCGCCGCCCATGCCGCAGTCGCGCTTGCCGGGGCCAAACACGGAGCCGATCTTGAGGCCAAGGCCGCGACCCGCGACATCATCGGTATGGCAAAGGGCATCATCATGGCGCGCCGGAACATTTCCGACGACGAGGCGTTCGACATCCTGCGCCGGGCGTCCCAACGGATGAACGTCAAGCTTCGGGAAGTGGCAGGGCGAGTCGTCCACCCCCACCCGCAAGACGCGGTCAGTCAGGCCGCGAGCCGTCCAAGTAGTCGGCCCGGCGTGCACTGACACCGGCGGGGCTGGCCGGCGGGGCGGGCGGTAGCGTTTCTTCGGTGCCGAAGACGAGCGGGCCCGAAGTTGCCGGTGAGGCGGACTTGTATGCCGTGGTGCCGGAACAGTTTGTCGCCGCCCGCGACACCTTCGTCCGACGCCTTCGGTCAGCGGGTGACAAGGCCAAGGCCGCCCGGATAGCCAAGCTCCGGCGGCCGCCGCTTACCACCTGGGCCCTCAACCAGGTGGCTCGCAATGTTCCGGCGCTGATCGAAGAGTTGCTCGACGCGGGCGGGATCTTGCGATCGGCCATGGAGAAGGCGTTGCGGGGCGACGCGTCGGACCTGCGCCAGGCCCGTGCCACGGAGCGATCGGCGGTCGACGCCATCGTGGACGTGGCCGGTCGCCGCATCGACGAGGCTGGGTACACCCCGACCGACGTCATGAATCAGCGCATGGCGGCCACCCTGCGGGCCGCGATCGTCGACGAATCGGTGGCCAATCTGCTGCAAGACGGGGTACTCGATCGCGATCAGGACGCGCCGGGGTTCGGCATGGACTCGCTGACTGCGCCGCTGACCCTGGTGCCGCCGGGCGCGGACGATGGGGCAGGCGATGAGCCCCCAGACGAGGCCTGTCAAGACCAGGCTGACGTGGCCGAGCGCGCCCGCCGCCGCCAGAAGGCCGTGGACGAGGCTGATCGACTGGCCGCCGAAGGCCAAGTGCTGGAGGCTGAAGCCGATCGGCTCGAAGCGGATGCGCATCGCTTGGCAAACGAGGCCAAGGTGGCGAGCGACGCGTCCGAGGCGGCCCGGACCCGGGCCGCCGCCGCCAGAGAAGCGGCCGACGTCGAGCGACGCGTGGCAGATCACTTGGCCTGAACGGACAGCACCGAAAGCGGGTGACCTTCGGCGGCACTTTGCTCAAACCATCAACACGTCGGGCTCGCCGCTGTGCGCCGTACGTCCTTGTGTCAACCGGTCCGGGCCTCTCGTGGCGCTGATCTTCCCTGACTGGCTACCGGCCGGACCCGAGGTTGGGCGGGTCCGGCCGGTGTCGGGGGGAGGATGGCGGCTGAGCCGCCTGCGACTAGAAGGGGGGATCGCAATCGGTGATCAGGCCGGCCATGTTGGTGACCTGTAAGCCGAGGTACGCCGTCTGGGTCGGGTCGATCTTGGTGGCTACGACCACGTAGGACTGGGCCGATCCGGGGGTGAAGGTGGGAACGGCGACCGTTGCGTTGGTCAGGGTGGTCACGGCGATCGACTTGAGCCCGCTCGTCGAGTCCTGCACCGTGACCACGAGCTGCTTGGGCGGCCCGTCGAGTACGGCGGTCAGGACGCACTCAGGCGCCTGGGGCGGACCGTTGTTGGTGCAGTTGTTGTCGTGGTCGATCAGCCGGTTCTGGTCCCCGTAGAAGTTGCTGGTGTTGGCCGGCCCGAGTTTGGTGATGACCGGCCCGAGGACGAAGTCGACCTGGAAACACCCCGCCGGCACGAAGATCTGCAGGGTGTGTGTGACGGGGGAGAACGTCCCGGTGCTCGAGTCGAACAACACCTGCTGGCTGGCCGTGTTGCGGTCGTAGGTCGCGGACGGGGCCCGGTACGCCGCCAGGGAGACCTGAATGTTCTTGCAGTTCTTGGCGATGTCGAACGTGGCGGTCACGCTGAGGCCGGACCGGGCGTTGCCACCGAGCGTCACCACTCTCGTCGTCGCGTTGATCACGAAGGAGATGTTGGTGACCGCAGCCGTGCCGCTCGGGCACGGTGTGGTGTTGTAGCCGCCCCCGTAGTCGCCGCCGCCCCATGCCGCGGCGGGACTCGCCAGGCCGACACTGAGCACGGGCAACCCCAGGAGGACCATCGCCAGGAGGCGGGCCGTCCACCGCGATCCGAACCTCGAATGATGCCGTTGCATAGGGACAACTCCTCGGGTGGGCGCAGCGTGAGCGGACGCGGCTGAATACGCTTGAGAAGGAACCTGAGGTGATTAAGGGTGAACGGGTGGGGGCGCCAACAACGGCCCGCCGCGCCCACAGACCAAGCGAGGCACGCTGGGGAGGCCCTGATAGGGCATCGGCCGCGACCTAACCTCAGCGGTGGCTGGCGCTAGTGTGCTGTCCGGTTGAAAAGTAACAAATATCCTGATTTTGGGAATTTTTGGTGACTGGGCGCGTTCTCCGATGTTGAGTCAACATTGGAGGGAGTCAAGATGCCCAGGACCGGACGACCGACGGCGGTCATCGAGTTGAGCGACACCGAACGCCAGACCTTGCAGCGTTGGACGCGACGCCACAAGTCGTCGCAGGCGTTGGCGTTGCGGTCGCGGATCGTGCTGGCGTGCGCTGAGGGCCGGACGAACCAGGCGGTGGCCCAGGCGGAAGGGGTGAACCCGGCCACGGTGTCGAAGTGGCGGCGCCGGTTCGCGGCGGACCGGCTCGAGGGCCTGGGGGACGCGCCTCGTCCCGGGGCGGTGCGCACCGTGGCCGATGAGACCGTCGAGGCGGTCCTGGTCGACACGTTGGAATCGGCGCCGGGGGCCGATACCCATTGGTCGACCCGGGGCCTGGCGAAAAAGCACGGGATCTCCAAGACGACCGTGGCCGAGATTTGGCGGGCGTTCGGTCTCAAGCCCTGGCAGCAGGACAGCTTCAAAGTGTCCCCCGATCCCGACCTTGTCGAAAAGGTCCGGGATCTGGTCGGCTTGTACATGAACCCGCCCGACGCGGCCGCGGTGTTCGCGGTCGACGAGAAACCGCAGATCCAGGCCCTCAACCGGACCGCCCCGATCCTGCCGCTGCTGCCCACCACCCCCCAGCGGGCGTCACACGATTACGAACGCAACGGCACTGTGGATCTGTTCGCGGCGTTGGACATCGCCCGGGGGACGGTGATCACCGACATCCGCAAACGCCACACCCAAGACGACTTCATCGCCTTCTTGAACAAGATGAACCGGGAGGTCCCCGCCGAGCTTGAGGTGCACGTCATCTTGGACAATCTCTCGACTCACAAGACGCCCAAGGTCCAGGCGTGGCTGCTGCGCCACCAACGGTTCCATTTCCATTTCACGCCCACCTACGGGTCGTGGATGAACATGGTCGAACGGTGGTTTTCGGCGCTCACGACCAGGAAGCTGCAACGCTCCGCCCACCGCAACCCAAAGGAGCTGGCTGCCGACATCTTGGCCTGGGTTGCCGCGTGGAACGAAAACCCAATCCCTTTCGTGTGGCACAGGACCGCCGAACAAATCCTCGAACGCCTCGCCGGCTACTGCACCGCCATCACCCAAGGCACCGACGCGTGACATCCCTACTTACGCGACCCTTCAACCGGACGGGACACTAGCCGACCTGCGCGTAATCGGGGTCGTGCGTTGTGCAGTTCGGGCTAGCCGAACTCAGTGACTGCTAGAACGAAAACTGGGTCAGCGTGCGCAGCAAGCCGAGACGCTTGAGTTCGGGCTTCTGGTATGGGCGCTTGGTCATGGTCACCTCTCGCTAGTTCACGGATGCCCTTCCGTGATTGGGCGGAAGAGTAGACGTACCGGGTAGAGAAGGCAAATTTCTCGAAACGGACATAGGGGCTCCATCGTTGCGCG
>JAUTXN010000218.1 GCA_030838045.1 Acidimicrobiaceae bacterium | reverse complement strand
ACCACCGACGCCCTCCCCACCGCCGACACCCTCGGCCGCTACCAACTCTTCCAAGGCGGCTCCATCTACTGGTCCGCCGCCACCGGCGCCCACGAAGTCCACGGCGCTATTCGCGACACCTGGAACTCACTCGGGCATGAAGCGGGTTCCATCGGTTACCCCACCAGCGACGCGCTGATCACACCGGACGGGTCGGGCCGCTACCAGGAGTTCCAAGGGGCTACCGTCCAGTGGGACCAGGCAACCAACACCACCACGGTGATCCCGAAGCAAGTGATTCCGAAGCAATGAATCCCGAAGCAAGTGATGCTGCAATAGCGGTCTGAACCCGACAGCTCGGCCGACACCACAAGGGGTACGCGATGAACGGTACGGCTCGACGGGCTCGGTTGCAGTTGAGGACGATCGCATGTGCGGTGGCATTGACCAGCGCAACCCTCGTTCTCGTCGCACCGGTTGTCGCCCCCGCACCCGCTCTTGCCGATACCACCCAGCCGGCGTGCGCCGCCACCGACCCCTTCACGCCGGCGTTGGCCGCCGACCTGGCGGCGCGCTGGCCCGGCAAACATTTCAGCGCGCAGGTTTTCGACGAGCGCACCGGCTGCCAGTTCGACCTGCATCCCGAGCTTCGATTGACCACCGCAAGTGTGCTCAAAGTCGAGGTGATGGCCGGCATCCTGCTCCGGGCCCAGTCCCAGGGACGGCCGCTCTCGGCGCAGGAACGCAGTTTGATCCAACCGATGATCACCGAATCCCACGACGCGCCGACCAATGTGTTGTGGCAGTCGCTCGGTGGCGCCGCGGGCATGACCAACCTGGACCACGTCTTCGGTATGACCGGCACCACCCAGATAGGGCCGGAGTGGGGGGTGACGAAGACGTCGGCCAGTGACCAGGTGCGGCTGTTGCGCCAGGTGCTCTTGGGCGACTTCGGCCCGCTCGGCCCGTCCTATCGGGCCGACGCGTTCGGCTACATGTCCAGCGTCACGCCCTCACAGCGTTGGGGTATCTCGTCCGGGCTCCCGGCCGGGTGGACCTTCGCCAACAAGAACGGCTTCGCCGGAAGCATCTGCTGCGCCTGGCGGATCAACTCGACAGGTGTCGTCTACAGCCCCTCGGGGCCGGCCTATACCATCGCCATTCTCTCCGACGGCTGGCCGGACCAGCCGAGCGGAATCGCAGCCGTCGAGACGGTGAGCCGAGCGGTGGCCGCGAAACTGGCCGCCCCGATCGGATCGAAGGTGGCGGTTGGCAGGAATGCCGGCGGGGCGCTACAGGTGTTCGCGGTCAACGCCGGGGGTCGGGTGCTCACCAGTGCGCAGGCGGGTCCGGGGCAGGGGTTCGGTGGATGGAGCGACATGGGGCTGCCGGTTCGGGCGGCGGGCAGCCCCGCGGTCGGGAGAAACCAAAATGGCGTGCTCCAGGTGTTCGTCCGCACGGCCGACAACCGGCTCCTGACCTCGTGGCAGCAAGGAGCCGGCCAGGCCTTCGGGGGCTGGGCGGACCTGGGGCTCGGCGGCGCCATCGGCGGCGATCCGACCATCGGCGTCAACTCGATCGGTACCCTTCAGGTGTTCGTGGCGAGCACGGGCGGCCAGGTGTTGAGCAGTTGGCAGAACGGACCGAATCAGGGATTCGGGGGGTGGATCGACATGCACCTGGCGGGCCGCATCGCTGGCGCCCCGGCCGTCGCCAGCAACCAAAACGGCATCATGCAGGTGTTCGTGCACAGCACGGACAACCGGCTGCAGACCTCCTGGCAAAGCGGCCCCAGCCAAGCGTTCGGGGGCTGGGCCGACCTGGGGCTCGGCGGCGCCATCGGCGGTGATCCGGTCCTCGGCGTCAACTCGATCGGGACCCTGCAGGTGTTCGTCGCCGGTAGTGGTGGCCAAGTCTTCAGCAGTTGGCAGAACGGACCGAATCAGGGATTCGGGGGCTGGATCGACATGCACCTGCCCGGCCACGCCACGGGCGCCCCGGCCGTCGCCAGCAACCAAAACGGCGTGATGCAGCTCTTCGTGCACAGCACCGACAACCGGCTCCGGACCTCCTGGCAAGGCGGCCCCAGCCAAGCCTTCGGGGGCTGGGCCGACATGGGCTTCGAGGGACAGCTCAGCTCTGACCCCACCGCCGCCACCAACGCCAACGGCGTCATGCAGGTGTTCGTGCGAGGACCTGCGCTGGGTTCCTTCACCACATCCCAGACGGGGCCCAACCAAGGGTTCGGAGGCTGGGCCAACATGGGCCTCCCTAACTGAACCTGGTGCACCGCTCGAACCGGCCCTGCTGGCTAACCTGGTTTGGCTGACACCTGCATACCGCAACCAAGCCACAAGGCAAGCCCGCAACGCACGAATGCACGGCACACTGTCACGACCTCATGCCCTACCCGAGCCACGACACCTCGATCTACAGCGTCGACATCGACCCCTCACGGGCCAACGATGCCCATGCCTTCATGCTGGAGCTGACCGGGTACAACAAGCGAGTCCTCGAGTTGGGCTGCACGGCTGGCCACATGACGCGAGCCTTGGTGAAGCAGGGGTGCACGGTCGTCGGTGTCGAACTCGACCCGGAGGCCGCCGACCACGCCCGCGAGGTGGCCGAGGAGGTCATCGTCGGTGACTTGGACCAGCCGGAGACCCTGGCGACACTGACGCCGGGCCAGTTCGACGTAATCCTGGCGGGCGACGTGCTGGAGCACCTTCGTGATCCGATGACGCCCCTGCGGGCCAGCCGCCCGCTCCTCAAGCCTGGGGGCGAGCTTGTCGTCTCGATCCCGAACGTCGCCCACGCCGATCTCCGACTCCGTCTCCTGGACGGCGATTTCCCTTACCAGCCGTACGGGCTCCTGGACACCACCCATCTGCGGTTCTTCACCTGGCAGACGCTGAAGGACCTGCTGTATGCCGCCGGCTACGTGCCGATCGAAGCCAAACGGGTCATCGTTCCGATGTTCGGATCCGAACTGGCCGTCGATCGCAGCCGGGTTGACCCCCAAGTGGTCGACATGATCCTGAGAGACCCCGAGTGCGAGACCTACCAGTTCGTGGTGCGCTGCGTCGTCGACGACGGCAATGCCGCGGTCACGGAAATCGCGGGCCGATTGGAACGGCTGGAATCGCAGTTGCGTGACCAAACCATCGAGCGGGCACTCCTGGCACAACAGTTGACAGCCACAGAGGAGAAGCTGCGCCTCGCTGATGCACGCGCAGTCCAAGCCGAAGGCAAGGCCACGGCCGCCGAGCAAAGTGTGTCGGCGTTGGAGCAGACCAGTCTGTTTCGCCACACCTACAGGGCCCGGCAGTTCTATGGACGCTTCAGAGGTTTCAGTTCGGGCCCAGGTGCAGGCGGCCCGGGCGCCAACGGCAAACGGCCGTGACGGATGAAAAGGCCGCACCGCCCGTCGTCGCCTTCTATCTGCCGCAGTTCCATCCAGTTCCCGACAATGACGCCTGGTGGGGACAGGGATTTACCGAATGGCGCAAGGTCGTAAAGGGACAACCGCTTTTCGAGGGTCATTATCAGCCGCACATGCCGGCTGACCTCGGCTTCTACGATCTTCGCCTTCCCGAGGTCCGATGGGCGCAGGCCGCACTGGCCAGGGAGTATGGAATTGCGGCATTTTGCTATTACCACTACTGGTTCAAGGGCCGCCGGATCCTCGAGCGACCATTCAACGAGGTCCTCAAGTCCGGCGAGCCCGATTTTCCCTTTTGCCTGTGTTGGGCCAATGAGAACTGGACCACGCGATGGGACGCCGGCAACCAGCACATACTCCTCGCGCAGGAGTACGACGAAGCGGACGACCGAGACCATGTTCGGTACCTGATCGAGGCGTTCGCCGATCCGCGGTACTTGCGGATCAACGGCCGGCCCCTGCTCTGCATCTACCGGATCCAGGGCCATCCTGCGCCGCAGCGCACACTCGACATGTGGCGAAAGGAGGTCGTCGCCGCCGGCCTTCCCGAGCCATTCATCGTGAAGTTCGACACCCACGGCAACTGGGAGGATCCCGCTCGGTACGGGTGCGACGCCGCCGCCGAATTCCTGCCGCATGGCGTCTGGGAGTTGGTCCCGCCGAGCCCGCGGGTGACGTGTGCACCCGGCAACCAGGTCCGCGACTACCGGGACGTGGCGTCGTACTTCTCCACCCGAACGCAGCCCGAATGGACCCGGTATCCCTGCGTGGCGCCCGGTTGGGACAACACCTCACGGGTGGGCGACGGCCGAGCCGGAGTGTTCGACGGCACCGACCCCGACGTCTACGAGACCTGGCTGCGGGTTGTGCGCCAACGGGTGGCGGCCCAGCCAGACGAAGGGGTCGTGTTCGTCAACGCATGGAACGAATGGGCCGAAGGGGCCCACCTTGAACCCGACGAGCGCTTCGGGCGCCGGTTCCTGGAAGCGACCGGCCGGGCGGTCCACGGGTCCCGACGGCCGACCCCGCTCGCGCCCCCCTTGACCACCGAACCGACGAGCATGGGCGAGCTCTATACCGCTCTGTATGAGCGCTCGATCCGACTCGAGCGTGCCTACAGCGAGTACATCGCCCGGGCCGAGTCGGAGCTGGCCAGGGCGCGCTCCGAGCACTCGGCCGCGCTGCACGAGTGCCGCGATGAAGCATCCCGCTTGGCCGACTACGTCTCCGACCTCGAGGCCAAGCTGCGCACAGCCCGTGTGCCATGATCGACGTGGAGTCCACCAGCCGAAGGGATGCCGTCGATGAATGAGACCATCCTGCGCACATGGCGGCGGCTGCCGCTGCCGGTCAAACAGCAGCTTCGTCCGATCGCCGAACGAGTACAGACGGCCGGAAAACGCATCCGACGCCAGCCCGTCGTCAACCAGCTCGCCGAGAGCCGATTCAAGCTGCAACTCCCGGCCGGGTTGTCCACCGTCCCGTATGCGCCCAGCGAGATGAGCCTGGAGGAACGGCTGTTCCTGTACTCGCTTGTGCGCGGTTGCGCGCCCCGACGGGTACTCGAGGTCGGGACGTCAGAAGGCGGGTCGGCCCTCATCATCTCGGCCGCCCTGAACGACAACGACAATGGCGGCCAGATCGTCACGGTGGATCCTCTTCCGCGAATCGAACTGGACCCGGCCCAGTTTCACGGCCGGCTGCACATCGTCAGAGGCTTCTCGCCGGAGGCGATCAGCACCGCAGCGGAGATGGTCGACGGCCCGTTCGACTTCATCGTGATCGACGGTGTCCACATTCACGACCAGGCCAGGAAGGACCTGGAAGGAGCGCTCGCCCACGCCGACGAGCACGCCTTCATCTTGTTGCACGACTCGTTCCATTTCGGGGTCAGCGAGGCGATCCGAGAGGTCGTCGAGCAGGAGCCCCGCCTGCACGACTGCGGCTATGTCTGCAACCGCCCCCGGCCGGTCGGGGACCTCGCCACCCACGCCGGCTTCCGCCTGCTGCGATGGGGACCCGAAGTCGTCGACCCGCTGCCCCTGGTCGCGCCGATGTGGGAGAGCCTGGGCAAGGTCCCCCCGCACGACCCGGCCCTCATCAACCACGACATCTACTGGTGCCAGTACGTGGAGCCCTGCGCCCGCTGCCAGGCGCTCGGAGTCGTCGTCGCCACCTGACCCGTCGGAAAAATCACCGACGGTGACGACTCCTCAAGCGGCGCCCGACTCGTCGAGCGCCGCAGCACTCGGACGGAGCGAAACCTCGGCCCCCAACTCGATCTGTCCGAGCGTCTTGCTGAAGCTCATGACTTCGAACCAATCCTCGTGGTCGCGCATGTCGTAGGTGACGGTGAGGGCGTGGTTGCACAGGACCGCGATGATCGGATAGGTGCCGTCGAGCAGCGGCACGGTGGGGAGGTGGAAGACGATCTCTCCCTCACCGTCGAGTTTCCCGAGGTCGACCTCGAGCAGATCAGTGTTGGTGCCGTACAGGTTGGTGCCGTCACTGTTGTAGATCGCCAGGCCGCCGACGACGTCGTCGACCGGGCTCGCCGCCCGGTACCCGACATGAATGGCAAGCGGCTTCCCGGACATGAGGGGGGGCTTGGACTCGCCCGGATACTCGAAGTGCACCCCCGTGATGCGGATCGCGGAGTCCCGCCACGGGTCGTCGTCCTCGGCTGACTCCGCTGGGGCGTGCCCGGCCTCCTCCTCACGCTGGTGCAGCTGCAGGTGCTCCCGGTAACTTCGAACCGCTTCGCCGGGCAGCCCGCAGGCAACCATCTCGCCGTTGTCGAGGACCGCGACCCGGTCACAAATCTGGCGGACCAGATCCACGGAGTGGGTCACGAAGACGATCGTGCGGCCCTCTTGCTGGAACTGCTTGACCCGATCCAGGCACTTCCGCTGGAACAACTCGTCGCCGACCGCCAACACCTCGTCGACCAGGAGGATATCGGGGTCCATGTTGACCGCTACCGCGAATCCCAAGCGGACGTACATGCCCGACGAGTAGTACTTGACCTGCTGGTCGATGTGCTCCTCTATCTCGGCGAAGCTGACGATCTCGTCGAAGCGCAACTCGATCTCGCGCCGTGACAGCCCGAGCAGGGCGGCGTTGAGGAAGACATTTTCCCGGCCGCTCAGGTCAGGGTGAAATCCGGCACCCAACTCGAGTAGGGCGGCGACTCGCCCCTTGGTGCGGATCTCGCCCGTCGTCGGCTGGAGGATTCCTGCGACGCATTTCAGGAGGGTCGATTTCCCGGAGCCGTTGCGGCCGAGGAGGCCCACCGTCTCGCCGGTACTGATGTCGAGATCGATGTCTCGCAGGGCCCAAAAGTCGTCATAGGGGATTCGGCCGAAGTGGATCGCCCGCTCCTTGAGCGAGCTGTACTGCTCATGAAGCAGGCGAAACCGCTTTGAAATCCCGGTGATCTGTATCGCGTAGTCCACTGATCACAGTTCCTCGGCGAAATTACCCTCGAGCCGGGAGAAGAGCATCATCGCCAAGGCGAGAAGGACGATTCCGACCGCAAGGACGAGGAGATCCTGCCAGAGATACCACCACTGGTTGACATGCTCGGGAAGGATCGGCACCCGGACGCCGTTGGCCCCTCGGGGCGATGGACGAGCGTAGATCGCCCGCTGGAAGGTCATCACGATCGGAGTGACCGGATTGAGCCGGTAGGCGACCCACAGGGCCTGGTACACGACGCTCTTGCTGACCGCCACCTTGGCCTGAATCGTCATGAAGCCGTAGACGATCGGCGTGGCCCAGAACCACACCTGCAGACCCACCTCGAGCAGGTGCTGCATATCGCGCATCCGAACATTCATCGCCGCCAGGAATATCCCGATTGCTGCTGTCAGTACGAGCAGCGCCAGAAGAGCGGGGACGAGGAGGGGGAGATACGCCACCGCTGGTCCCCACCGGAAAATGCCCAGGAAGAAGATCAGCACGATCGTCTGTAGCCCCATATGGATCAGTGCGGCGCCGACTGAGGCCAGGGCAAGGATCTCCTTGGGGAACGAGACCTTCTTCACGATGGCGGCGTTGCCGACGACGGAAACGCAGGCGCTCGGCAGCGCGTTCTGAAACAGGTTCCAACACAGAATCCCGGAAATAAGGAACACGGCGAAGCCGGGGATTCCGTTCTTCAAGACCACCTGGAATACGAAGTAGAACACGAGAATCGACGTGGCCGGATTGAGCATCGACCACAAAAATCCGAGCACACTGTTCTTGTACTTGACCTTGAGTTCCTTGCGGGTCAATCCGGCCAGCAGCTCGCGGTAACGCCAGATGTCAGAGAACCGCGTACGAAGGCCGACCTTGGCCGAAACGACCCGGACGACCGAGTCCGCCGGGGTGCGGACGGGCCGCGGGGAGTCGGCGTCGGAAGGACGGGGCACGAGTGTCGTCATTCCGAGGACGCCGCTCCTGACATCGACCTCGCCCGGTTCATCGGTTGGACATGCACCGACCACGAGGGTAGTGGCAACAACACTCCGACCGGGATCGATGGGGCGGGGATGCATCGTCGCTTCGCCCGCAAGCTAGGCTTCCCGTTCCTGCCAGGTGAGGTTTCTTGATGCCATATCCGGTCCACGACACGACGGTCTACGACGTAGAAGTGGATCCCGACGCTCCCAACCACAGTCACGCGTATGCCCTCGGCATGGTCGGCCACAACAAGCGGGTGCTGGAGCTCGGCTGCGCGGCCGGTCACTTCACCCGGGCCCTGGTGAAGCGGGGCTGTGTTGTCGTGGGCGTCGAGATCGACCCGGCCGCGGCCGAGCGGGCGCGCCAGGTCGCCGAGCGAGTCCTGATCACCGACCTCGACCGCCCCGACGCGCTGAGCGAGCTGGCGGACGGCCAGTTCGACGTCGTCGTCGCCGGTGACACCCTCGAGCACCTGAGGGACCCTCTCCCGGTGCTGCGCACCTGCCGGCGGCTGCTCAGGGTCGGGGGATTCATCGTGGTGTCGGTGCCGAACGTGGCCCACGCCGACTTGCGGCTCACGCTCCTCGGCGGGAAGTTCCCGTACCGTGAATCAGGGCTCTTGGACACGACCCACCTCCGCTTCTTCACCCGGCAAACGGTGCACGACCTTCTGTCGGCCGCCGGGTTCGTCACCGTGGAAATCAAGCGAGTGATTGTGCCTATCTTCGAGGCCGAATTTCAGGTTGATAGAGCGGCGTTTCCACCGGCCGTTATCGACCGGATCTTGGAGGATCCCGAGGCGGAGACCTATCAGTTCGTGGTGAAGGCCGTCCTCGATGATGGTGACGCCAGAGTCCAGAGTTTGAGCCAAGAATATGAAAGCTTGGAGGACCGCCTCAACCAGAAGGATCGCCTGATCGCCCGGCTTGAAGGTCAAGTGAAGGATTCGGAAGAGACGATTGCTGCGATGGCCGAAGCCATCGCGCAAACAACCGAGCTTGAGCGGCGCACCGCGGAACTCGAAGCTCGGGCGGTCGAGGCCGAACAGGCACTCGAAGCGGTCCTGCAGACCAAGACGATGCGAACGGTCGCTCCGCTCCGCCGGGTATATGGCCGGATAAGAGGATCCGGATAAGCACCAGTGGCGAAATTGGCAGACGCGCAGGACTTAGGATCCTGTGGGCTCAGGCTCTTGTGGGTTCGAATCCCACCTGGTGCACATCGACCGGACCTGGTTGGCGCGCCGGAAGCCGGAAGCAGGTAGCCGCCAGCAGGTGGGGCGGTTCAGACGGCGGCGGGCTCGGTCACGTCGGCCGCCTTCTCGATGACGGCGTCGATGATCCCGTAGTCGCGTGCCTCTTCGGCGGTGAACCAGCGGTCGCGGTCGCTGTCGGCGTGGATTCGTTCGACCGTCTGGCCGGTGTGGAAGGCGATCCGCTCGGCCATCATCTTCTTCAGATACATGATCTGCTCGGCCTGGATTGCGATGTCGGCCGCCTGGCCCTGCATCTGCCCCGATGGCTGGTGCATCAGGATCCGGGAATGCGGCAGGGCGAAGCGCTTGCCGGGCTCACCGGAGCACAGCAGGAACTGCCCCATGGACGCCGCCAGGCCCATGCACACCGTCGATATGTGGCACGGCACGAACTGCATGGTGTCGTAGATCGCCAGGCCCGCGGTCACCGAACCGCCGGGCGAGTTGATGTACAGCGAGATGTCCCGGTCGGGGTCCTCGGCGGCCAGCAGCAGCAGCTGGGCGCAGATCAAGTTGGCCGAGGAGTCGTCGACCTGGGAGCCCAAGAAAACGATGCGCTCCTTCAAGAGGCGCTGGTAGATGTCGGAGCCGCGATCCGCCATCTGGATCTGAGCCGTGGTGGTCGGGAGCAGTGGTTCGGCCATGAGGCTGAGCGTACCGCCTGGACCGATCCTTCCGGCGACGGCGCGTGGCCGCGACGTGGCCACGCAGACTTGTCGGTCACATGGGTGTGCCAGCATCTAGAGGGTGCGCAGTCTGTACGACGATCTCGGCGTCACCCCCTCCGCCGATCAGGACCAGCTGCGCCGTGCCTTCCGCCAGCGAGCCCGGGCGCTCCACCCCGATGTCAACGGCGACGTCGACGAAGACTCGGCCATGCGGCGGCTCAATGCCGCCTGGGCCGTCCTCGGAGACCCCGCAGCGCGCCTCCGATACGACCAGCAGATGCGCGATGCCGGTCCCGCGACGACGACGTCGACGCCGCCGCCCCAACCATCGGGGGGCGGCACGCCCGGCGCGGGATTCCGCGCAGACGCCGACGCGATTCCGACCGGGATGGGTTGGTTCCGATTGCTGCGGCCCTCGGTGATCATCCCGGTCGTGCTGTTCCTCATCTTCGTGGTCACCGCCTTCGCCGGCCAGCCCGGGTCCAGCGGAACCGTGCCCGCACCGAAGCCAACCGTGCCGTCCGGCCAGCAGGGGCCAAGCGGAGCGAGCGCGGCCACCGATTCGGTGATCACGGTCCCGGCGCGCGCCTTCGTCGGGCGGTGCATCCGGGACCAGTCGGGCCCCGTGCTGCTCGTCCCGTGCTCCGAGCGACCCAACAGCTTGGTCATCGCCGCCGTGCCCGCGTCGGGCGCCTGCCCCTCAGGAAGTTCGGGCTACCTGGTGGCCGGCCAGGACGAGATGGTGTGCGCCGACCCGACCAGTCGTTGAGGCGTTTCGCCCAGGAAGAGCAGCAAGAGCAGGGAGATCAGGAAGACCCTTCACGGGCTCGGGTCATCGAGTCCATCACCCGTTGCAGCTTGCGCAGCACACGTTCCTTCCGCTGCTGGCGGATGTTGGTATCGGGGTCGCCAGGGTCGACTTTCAAAGACAGGTAGGCCATGGCGCCGAGGGGAATCGGCAACCAGAAGTTCAGCAGCCGGTAGGTCGCGACCCCGAGAATGGCCACTGTGGTCGGCGTTCCGAAACCGACAAGGGTCGAGGTCAGCACGGCCTCGACGACGCCGAGGCCGCCGGGTGTGAGGGGGATGGCGGCGAGGACGTTGGCCAGCCCGAAGGCCACCAACAGCCCGACGATCGACACCCGGTAGCCGAAGGCGGCCACGAACACCCACAACGAGGCGGCGTCGAGCAACCAGTTGGCCGCCGCCCACGCCGCGGCCCGGCGCAGGAGTTGGCGGTCCATCCCCAGCTCGCGGAGTCGCTCCGCCACCCGGTGCACCAGCTCGGTCACCTTCTCCCGGTTGACCAGCGGGAGGTGAGACGCAATGGCCGACAGCACCCGGGCGGACTTTTCCTCCCCCCGGGTCAGCGTCACCACCAACAGTGCGAAACCGCCGATTGCGACCACGCCGACGACGGCGGCGGTGAGGTAGATGGGGTTGAAGCCGTTGAGCGGGATGGAGACGACCAGCGCCAACCAGAGGAGCACGTTGAGCACGACCGCCGATCCCATTCCCTGGGTGGCGAGGGCGAAGCCTGCTTCGGGTCCGTCCACCCCGGCGTGGGTGAGCAACCGGTAGCCGAGCGGCGATCCGGCCGCGGTGCCTCCGGGCGCCACGTGGCTGAACGCCAGCGTCGAGAGCTGCACCCGTAGCAAGGTCACGACACTCGGGCTTCCCTCCCGGGGCAGGACCGAGCGGGTCAGCATGGCGTACGACACGATGGCCGAGGCTTCGAGGGCCACCCCGGCGATGAGATATCCGAAGCGGACCTGGCCGAGCTGGTTCAGCGCCTTGCGGGTCCCGTTGATCTGGGGGAGCACCAGGAACTGCACGATGAACGCGAAGATGAGGATCTTGGTGATCCGCCGAAGGGGTCGGTGCCACACGCGATGCCAGTGCGAACGGCCCTCCCGTTGGGGATTGCCGTCGCTCACTGCCTCCGCCGTGGCCTCGTCAGTCATCCACGCCGCGATGGCGAACGATCCATTGGCCCCATACTCGCATCCCGCTCATGATCGCAGGCCCGATGGCAGGATTTCCGGCTCATTCGGTGTCGACTCGTGTGTCTGTGCTGTTTCGGAGCCGCGGCGCGGTGCGGACTTCGAAACGCGAGAGTCCCGGAGCCGCACAGAAGCCGGCCTTCCGTCAGATTTCGGTGGCCCGCACCCGCAGGAGCGTCGCCAGTTCGGTGAAGGCCCGTCCGCGATGCGAGAGGCGGTGCTTGGCGTGGCCCGATTCCTCGGCCAGCTCGGCGAACGTCCGGCCGTCGCCTCCGTCGGGCACGAACACCGGGTCGTAGCCGAACCCGCCGTTTCCCCGCGGCGCCTCCGTGATGGTTCCGTTGACGACTCCTTCGGCGACCACCTCGGCTCCGTCGGGCCAGCGTGCCAGAGCAACCGTCTTGAACCGGGCGGCCCTCCCCTTTTCCCCGTCCAATGCCGTAAGCAGCTTCGTCACGTTGTCGGCGTAGGACGCATCCTCCCCGGCGAAACGGGCCGAATACACCCCGGGTGCACCGCCCAGCGCCTCGACCTCGAGGCCGGTGTCGTCGGCCAGCGCCGGCAACCCCGTGGCCTCGACCAGGGCCACCGCCTTCAGCCGGGCGTTGTCGACCAGCGTCTCGCCCGTCTCCTCCACGTCGGCGACGTCGTCAGGGCGGGGCACGAGTTCGACCAGGCCGGCCAGCACCTCGGCGATCTCGACCGCCTTGTGGGGGTTGGCCGTCGCCAGCACGAACCGGTCGGTCACGGGGCCCGGGGCGGGCGGGGCGGCGGTGGTGTCGCCAGCAGTTCGGCCTGGGCGTCGAGGATCCCCGCGATCCCGTGCTCGGCGAGCGACAGCAGATCGTCGAGTTCGGATTTGGTGAACGGCAGCCCTTCGGCGGTGCCCTGGACCTCGACGAAGCGCCCGGAGGCGGTCATGACGACGTTCATGTCGACCTGGGCGGTGCTGTCCTCGCTGTAGTCGAGGTCGAGCAGGGCGATGGCCTCCACGATGCCGACCGAGACGGCCGCGCACGCCTCGGTGAGGGGATTGACCCGGATGAGGCCGGTGGCGGCCAGGCGGTGGCAGGCGTCGTGGAGCGCGAGATAGGCGCCGCAGATGCTGGCGGTGCGGGTGCCTCCGTCGGCCTGGAGGACGTCGCAGTCCAGGCTGATCTGGACCTCGCCCATGGCCCGCAGGTCGGTGACCGAGCGCAGCGCCCGCCCGATGAGGCGCTGGATCTCCTGCGTGCGGCCCGACTGCTTGCCCCGGGCGGCCTCGCGGTCGATGCGCTCCGGGCTCGATCCGGGCAGCATCGAGTACTCGGCGGTGACCCAGCCCTTGCCGGTCCCGCGCATCCATCTCGGTACTTCGGGGGCGACCGACGCGGTGCACAGGACCTTGGTGCGGCCCATGGCGACGAGGATCGATCCGGCCGCGAACTCGGTGAAGTCGCGGGTGAAGCTGAGCGGGCGCAGGTCGTCAGGTTGGCGGCCGTCTCGCCTCATAGTTGGTAGGTGGCGTTCATCCGGGCGTATTCCACCGGGCCGCCGAACGCCTCGCGCGCCTCCGCCACGCTTTGTTCGGGGTCGACGATGGGCCAGATGTGGGTGATGAGCAGCCGCTTGGCCTGCGCCGCCCGGGCGGCCGTGCCCGCTTGGCGGGCGCTCATGTGGGGCGAGGTGCCCTCCCGGTCGTGGAGGAACGTGGCCTCGGAGAGGACCAGGTCGAGACCCAGGCCGAGTTCCTCGACGGTCCAGCCGGGGCCGGTATCGGCGGTGTAGCCGAGGACGCGGGGGGTGCCGGCGGGCTCGATGCGGGCCGCCAGGGTTTCGGGCGGGTGATCGGTGCGGGCGAAGGTGAACTGGAACGGGCCCACCGCCACCTTCGACTTGTCGGTGATCTCGTGCCAGTCGAAGGGGGACTGGTCGTCGATCTCGCTGCGCATCATGTCGCAGAGGCCCGCCGGGGCGTAGATCGGGACGTGGGTCCTGGTTTCGATGTAACGGCAGGCGATGTAGAAGCCATCGAGGTCACTCCAGTGGTCGGGGTGTTCATGGGACAGCACGACCGCGTCGACGTCGGCCAGGCGGATGTGGGTTTGCAGGTTGGCCATGGTGCCCGGGCCGGCGTCAAGCCACAGGTTGAAACCCTGGTGGCGCAGCAGGTACCCGCTGCAGGCGGACCCGGGACCGGGATAGCTGCCGGAGCTGCCGAGGATGGTGATGGTGACCTCGCCGTGGCTGCT
>JAUTXN010000201.1 GCA_030838045.1 Acidimicrobiaceae bacterium | reverse complement strand
CTGAGTGGCAGCCCCGCTACGCCCTCTACGACTCGCCCGAACACGCCCTCCCCGCGGCCATCGCGGTTGCGCGGGCCGAGTCGTTCTGGGAGCTCCCGATCATCGGCCGTTTCCTCGTCCCGAGCGGATCGACCGATGATTCGCAGCCCTCCGAGGCGCCCGCGCCGGGGCACGGACCGTCGCCCGTCTCGGCCGCCGCCGAGCCGAACACGGCGACCGAGTCGGCCCACATCTGACCCGCCGAACGGATCGGGTACCGGCCCGGGGACGGGCGGGGGTCTGGGAATGGTGGCAGGTATGGGCGCGTCCCGACAGGCCCCCAACCGCCGCCAGCCCGGCTATTCAATTGTCAAGGAACAGGTGACGGCGGTTGCTCAGTGGCGGAGCGCGCCTGGGAGGCGGATAGCCATCAAGCGGCGGAGGCCGTCGCGCCAGTTGATCTCAATCCGTCAAGGGAGGCCCAACCGATGCGCTCGGCTCGCGGTCGTCGGGTTGGTTCGGCGAAACCGTCGGGCGGGGTCCGAGGAGCCCGGCTTCGCGGTCGCGTCGGGTCTTCTCGCGGTGATGGGGCAGGCAGCGTGGGGCCAGGTTCGCGTAGCTCGTCGGGCCGTCATGGGCGACGGGGTCGATGTGGTCCCACTCGAGGTGGTAGCGACGGTCGCAGCCCTCGTCCGAGCACACCACCCCGTCGAACAACGGCGGCGCGCCCAACCCCAACGCCGTCCGCAGCTCCGCTTTCTTGTAGCGGCTGTAGTGGGCGACGCTGGCGATGTTGACCCCGTCGTGCAGCACCGCCTTGATGAACGACTCCGTCGCCAGGTCCCGCGCCACCGACACCGGGACCGGGCCGCCGCCGATCACGTGGCACACTTCGCCAGGGTGGGTATGGCCCCGCTGGAAGGCGGCGATGTCGCACACCACGACCAGCTCGGCCCGCCCCGATCGGGGTCCCGTGACGCCCTCAAGTACCAACTTGACCAGGGCATCAGCAGTCAGGCGTTCACGCGGCTCAGGATCGCGGTGGTCGCGGCTGGCGGCCCGGAACATCCGGTCGGCCTCGGCCTCGATCCGATTGACGAACCGCACGCCCACCTCGGGGGTGAATGCTCCCGCAACCCGAATCATCCCGAGCTCGTCGCGCCAGCACCGCAGGTACCGGGCGGCGTGTTGGCGCCGGTGGCGTTCGTCGGGGTCTTGGGCGTCGAGTCGGATCCTGCGGGCCGCATCGCGCAGCCCGGCCATACCGGTGCGCGCTGCCAGGTCCAACAAATCCGCTTCGCTGCCCGGGACCGCAGCTTCGGTCTTGGTGATCTCCGCCGCCTGGGCCAACGAGACCTCGCCGGACAACAGGGCCTGGCGGGTCTGGGGGCAGTCGCCCAGGCCATCACCGACGGCCAACGCGGCGCGAGCGTCCGGGGCCGCCACCCCCGCGACATGGCCCAACCAGCCCGTGGCGTCAACGAAGCCCCGGTCCTTGTGGGCCCCGCACTGCGCCGCCCGGGCGGCCGCCACGGCCCGCACAGCAGCACATCGCTTCTCGGTGCGAGCCAACATCTCCACCACATGGGCGCAATCGAGGCCCGACAGACGTGCCGGCTCCACAGTGGTCAGGACGTCACCCAGCGCTTCGCACGCCTGAGTCAACTCGGCCAACATCACACCTCCTCACACAACGTCACAAATTCACTACGACGGGAAAGGAGGGCCATCAGCCAGGCCCACGACGGCTACTACCAAACAACAGTATAGGCGAACGTATGTTCCCTTGTCAAGGAGAAAAAATCCCCTCGCAGCTGTTACTGCTGGCGTATCGGGCCCGCTTGGGCCGGAGCGGGCCGGGGCGGGCCGGGGCGGCGAGGCCGTGCTTTAGGGAAGAACGATCGAACCCGTCGTCGTTCGCGACAGGTTCGGAGGGTCAGTCGTCGTCTCGGCGGAGTATGGCGGAGACCCGCTGGCGCGAAACCCCGAACCGCTCTGAGATGGCGGCGATGCTTTCGCCGCCCGCCCGAAGGCCCCGCGCCACCGCGCGGCGGATTGCGCCGCTGCCGCTCGACATCGCCTTCAGGACGCGAGACGTCAGTTCCATGGTGCCGGGATCGGCCTCGTTGGAGAGGATGTCCTGCCAAGAGCGGCCTTTCGCCCGGCCAGCGCGCAGCGCCCGTATCCGACGGGCGAGGAGGCGTTCATCTCGGGCGTTTTCATCGACGTCGGAGGCCAAGCCATCCAACATCTCGAGTTCGGCCGCCGCGACGGCGGTCATGGTGAGGGGCACATCGCGCTTCTCCTCTTGCTGGGCGACTTCGCAATCAGGTTTGAGCCGGGAAGGCCTGGGTAGGCTTTTCCCGCAACAGGGGGTTGCACAAACGAGGAAAGAGCCGGATCGTGACCGCTTTGTTCCAGTACTCGCAACGGTCCCCGCGGTAGTAGGCCCGGTGCGATGGCGAGCGGCCTTCGCCCCGGATGCCGGCAATGTAGGTCGCGCCCGGGCATTGGCGAGCCAGGCCCTCGAGGACACCGAACTTGGCGCCCTCGCCGTTGGTGACGTCCTTCTCGTGCTCGGCGAGCTCACCGGCAACGCAGTGCGCCATGCCCGCACCGAGTTCACGGCTTCGGTCATCGTCTCGGGCCGGATCGTCCGGGTCGAGGTGTTCGACCGCAACACCGGAGCGCCATCCCTACTGGGACTGGACGAGGAGTCCACGAGCGGCCGAGGGCTCCACCTCGTCGCCGCGATCGCGATCGGCTGGGGATGGCA
This sequence comes from Acidimicrobiaceae bacterium, assembly GCA_030838045.1. Classification (GTDB taxonomy): domain Bacteria; phylum Actinomycetota; class Acidimicrobiia; order Acidimicrobiales; family Palsa-688; genus JALYXV01. The sequence continues at coordinate 3,344 of JAUTXN010000201.1, read as the reverse complement.
CACCGCCCGAGACGATGCAGGCGTGCCAGGGAAGCTGGTCTGGGCGGAACTCAGGACCGACCTGACCGAAGCGACCGACCCGGAGACCTGACCGACAAGAGGCCGCAGGAAGCGACACCGATTGGGGCCCAGGCGTTTTGCTGATCACACCGATCAGGCGCTGGCGCGCACCGCGGAACTCCCGCAACTGGTCAAAGGAATGTCCCGCACGGCACCCCTACCGCGGCGGAGTACAGTTGTCAACAACAAACAAGTGGCCCCGACCGAGGGCCCGCATCCCAAATCGCCCGCCCCAGACCCCGGTGACGCTGTTCGAGGACAACGGCCGAGGAGACGAACGTCATGGTGCCGACCGCAACTGCTCGCAAGCCGCTACCGGGCCGCGCATCGCCCGCCTTCGTGGGCGACCAATGACACCGTCGGCGGGCGGGGTCCACAATCCCTTCGTCGCGCCGGCGGAGCCGGGCGTCGACGAATGGGTGGTGGTTCTCGAGTTCAGCCCGGCCCTCGGGTGTCGGGCGTGTCTCTACGGCGACGTCGAGGCCCTGCTCGAATCCCTGCGGGAATGGCGCCCGTCCGGTCTCTGGAGCCTCGGTCGCTACGCCGTCCAGCTCCACATTCCGGCATCGACCCCGCATCATGCCGTGCGCTGGGCGCTGGCCTACCACGAGCAGGCGGCCAAGGCAGTCGGCCTGCCGCTGGCGGACCTGAATCGCGTCGAGGTTTTCACCCTCGAGGTACTCGAGGAGTCCTGGCTGGAGGCGGACCTGACAACCGAAGGCGTCACTACGAGATGTTCCTCCCAGCCCCTGCTGTACAACGAGGTGTACACCGCCACCCGCGGCCTCCTGGCGGCCACGACCGCGACCGAGGTCGCCGACATCGTGGCCGGGTTCGTGACGGCCGCGGGCGGGAGGGTCGAGCCCGGTCCCGTCGCGCACCTCCCCGGCATTTTCGACATCGACATGACCATCGAAGCCGGCCGGGCGACCCACGCCTGGGCGGAAGCGGTCAGCGTCGCCAGGCTGGTGGTCGAACAGTTGCTTCCGGTGTTGCTGGCCGACGCCCGCTGTGCCCTTCTGCGCTTCCAAACCCGCGATCGCAAGGGCGAATTCGAGCAGCCGCCGGCCCACCCGGGTACCACCGCAGGCGTGGCTTTGGGCGAATAGGCCCCGACCTCTGACAGGATGCGCCCTGTGGATACTCGGGACCTCGGCGGCGGCCAGCTCCGCGAACCGTCGTGGGCCGAGCAACTCCATGGCCTGTATCTCGATAGTCCGGCGATGCGAAGGCAACGGCGGCAACGACAATTTCGCCGCCGCCGAGTTGGTGCGGTCCTCATCCTCGCCACCGTGGTCGCCGGGGGTGTGTACCTGGTCGAGGGGGTCACATCGTCGTCCCGACCGACGGCATCGACTCCGGGCAAGGCCTCCAACCAGAGCGCCGGAACCCACCGTCCGGTCGTCCCGACCAGCGTGGCGCCCCCGGCCCTGAACGAACCGGGGGGCGGCAGGACGCTCTTTCCCAACCGCCGGATCGTCGCGTTTTACGGAGCTGCAGGTATTCCCCGGCTGGGGATCCTCGGCAGCCAGAAGCCGGAACAGCTCTGGCCGCAACTGGCGGCCCAAGCGGCCCCGTATGACCAACCGGCCACACCGGTGCTTCCCGCCTACGAACTCATCGCGTTCGTCACCAATGCCGCGCCCGGGTCTGATCACAGCTACGCCTCACGCATTTCCGACGACACCATCGAGGCCTACCTGAGCACCGTCCGGGCCCATCACGGGCTGCTGATACTGGACATCCAACCCGGTCGGGGGGACTTTCTCGCAGACGTGCAGTCGCTGGCCCGCTGGCTGGCCGAACCCGACGTCGGCCTGGCGCTGGACCCGGAATGGAAGCTCGACGCGAACCAGCTGCCGTCCAAGCAGATCGGCCACACGACCGCGGCGGCGGTGAACGCGGTGTCGACCTGGCTGGCCCAACTCGTGGCATCGAAGAATCTCCCGCAGAAGCTGCTCCTCATCCACCAGTTCACCGACGACATGGTGACCGACAAGGCGTCGGTGCAGGCGTTCCCGGGTTTGGCGATGGTGTTCAACATGGACGGCTTCGGTGCCCAGGAGGTCAAGGCGGTGCGGTATCAGGCCCTGGCCGCCGACAACCGCTTCTCCCTCGGTTTCAAGGTCTTCTACAAACAGGACAAGAACCCCTATTCGCCGGGCGACCTCCTTGCACTCACCCCCGCTCCCAGCGTGGTCGAATACCAATAGCACCCCTCGGCTGCGTCCTGGCGGCGCAGCGGCGCAGCGAGCCCCATTCGACCGACATCTGGGTTGAACCGCCAAGCCGCCCCCGCGCTGACCCCGATTGTCACGGCGCGACAGCAGCGAACGGGAAACAACAGGGTAAGATTGGGGTCAGCAAGGCTGAGGAGTAGGGCCTGCAACGGGGAAGATCAGGTCCTGCAAGGGGGACCGATGGGGGTATCGGAGTTCGTCAAGCGCAAACTCGCTATGGCCTACTACCGCTTCGATTTTGACTACGACGGGGTCGTCAGCCAGGGCGACTTCGAACGGCTGGGCGTGACGGTGGCGACGATGCGTGGCCTTGAGCCGGGCAGCCCCGAAGCGGATCAGATCGTCGACGCCCACAAGGGCTGGTGGGATGCCTACTTCAAGGGCGGAGATGCCGACGGCGACGGTCAGGTCACTCTTGAGGAGTATCTGGCATTCATCGACGCCTGGGTCGGCAGCGATCCCGACGCCATCGCCCACGCTATCGAGGGCAACGAGCTGGTCTTCGACACAATCGATCTCAACGGCGACCGAAAGCTCACCTTCGAGGAGTTCTCGCTGTACCTGATGGCTTATGGCTTGGCCGAGGACGACGCGTCGACGGCGTTTGAGCACATCGATCTCGACGGCGACGGCTTCATCTCGCGGACCGAGTTCGCCAAGTCTATTACCGAGTACTACATCTCCGAGGAACGCCCCTCGCCGAGCGAGTGGTTCTACGGCGGTCACTACCGGCCGCCCGGCATACGGCCGACCAGACCGCGCGACAGTATCGCCGCAACGAGCTCACCCAGCGGCGAACACGACCGTCTCGACAGCGGGCTCCAGCTCGATGACGGCGTGGTGGGTGAGGCTCCGGCGCCCGGATCGACCGAGACGGTGGCGGCTGGTCCGCCGGAGTTGGCTGGCCAAGATGTGGCGCCGGTCGACGACCCGCCCCGGCCGGTCGCCGACCACGCCGTCGCATCGGGGACGCAGCGCCGTGGCGACGACGTGACGGTGACGGCCGAACCGGGCACCGCCCGCGCCCTGGCGCTACTCGGAGGC
>JAUTXN010000021.1 GCA_030838045.1 Acidimicrobiaceae bacterium | reverse complement strand
TGTCCTGGTCGTAGCCCGCGATGGCGTCGACTTGGGCCAGATCGTTCTGGACGGAGCGCACCAGGGCGTCGATGACCTGGGGCGACACCGTGGTCGTGGGGGCCGGGATCGACGTCGAGGTGGTGCTCGGCGTCGGTCCCCCGGGGTTCGGTCCTGGCCCGTGGCCGGGCGTGGTGGGCAACGGCAGGAGCGTGGTGGTGGTCGGGGGCACCGTCGTGGTGGTCGTCGTCACGACGACGGGCTTTCGGCCGAGTGCCGAGGTGGCGGCGGGCGGGGCCGCCGGTACGGCGTATGCGGGCGCGGCGGACCCGCCGGTGATGCCCGCGAACACCGTTGTCGTCAGCAGTACGACAGCGACGGCCTGAAGACTGGCCGGGGAACGACGAAGGGGCGCGATCAAGATTGTTCTCTCCGGCGGGACACGCTCGAGCGCCCCAGACGGGAGGCCGACCTTATCGATTGGTCTCCGGCGGGGCAAGGGGCCCGGCGCGAAGGCGACAGGTCTCCGGCCGGGCAAGGGGCCCGGCGCCGGCGACAGTCTTAGACGTGCATCCCGCACTCGGTCTTGTTCAGGCCCGCCCAGCGGCCGGAGCGGGGATCGGCACCGTCCTCCACGGGCTTGGTGCACGGGCGGCATCCAATGGAGAGGTACCCCTGGCTGACGAGGGGATGGACCGGAACATCGTGGTCCTCGATGTAGCCCGCGATATCCCACGGCGTCCAGGTGGCGATGGGATTGATCTTCACCAGCCCCCGGATGTCACGGTGCACCACCGGGGTGGCGGCGCGAGTCGGGCCGTCCGAGCGTTGCACGCCGCTCATCCATGCCACCTTGCCGGAAAGGGCCCGGTCGAGCTGGCCGGTCTTGATGGCCGAGCAGCAGTTCTCCGGGTCCACCTTCCACAGTTCTGCTTCCTGGGGCAGGGCCGTCATGACCCGCAGGTTGAGGCCATAGCGCCGCCGCACCAGTTCGACCATGTCCAACGTCTCGGCGAAGTGGTAGCCGGTGTCGATGAACACGACCTCGATGGAGGGTTCGACCTTCACCGCCAAGTCGATCAGTACCGCGTCGGTCATGGACGCCGTCAGGCACAGATGCGGGTGGAAGTTCTCGACCGCCCAGGCGATGACGGCGCTGGCCGGAGCGGTCTCCAAACGGGCCGCGGCCTCCAGCAGCTCCCGGTCGGTGAGGTCCCGGTCGGTGATGTTGAGCAGGGTCATGAGACCGGTGGAGCCTTCCTCGTCGGCGGGATCAAAGGGGCTGGATCAAGGGGTACAAAACGTGTTTCTGTTATCAGTGAGGTGCCCATTCAGGTGCCGGCGCACTCGCCCGCCCCAACATCGGCCACGTAGGGACCGGTTTCGTCGTAGTCCACGTAGAAGTCCGGCGCATCCTCGGGCAGCGGCCAGGTGTCGAGCTCCTTCAAGTCGGCGCCGACCACGGCCGGCCCCCCCGCCCGCTCGAGCCAGGTCGGGAAGCTCTCGCCGGCCGCTCGCTCGCCGGCATAACGGCTGACCACCCGCACCACGGCCTCGGGTACCGCCTTGGCCGGCAGCCGCAGCGCCTTCTGGCCGAACTCGACCTGGGTCTGGCCCACATGGCCCCCGAGCAGCATCTGGTACCCCGGCGCCGACCGGCCGTGGGCCCGGCGCTCGGCACCGAAGAAGCCGATGTCGGAGATGTGGTGCTGGCCGCAGGAGTTGGTGCAGCCCGAGATGTTGATCCTGACGCCACCTATGTCGGCCAGCCCCGCCGTGTCCAGCGCCACGCCGATGGCGTCGGCCAGGCCCCGGCTCTGGGTGACCGCCAGGTTGCAGGTGTCGGCCCCCGGGCAGGCGACCACGTCGCGGGCCAGCTCGGCACCGGGCTCGGCCATGCCGATGGCGCCCAACCGGGCGTGCAGGAACGGAAGCTGGTCGGGCGCCAAGTCGCGGAAAACCACGTTCTGGCGGTTGGTGACCCGTACCTCGGCGTCGAACTCCCGCTGGATCGCCGCCAGGGAGCGGAACTGGTCCGAGGTGATGTCGCCCAGCCGGCAGAAGGCGTATGCCGACACCGTGCCCTTGGCCACCCCGATCACCACGTTGGCCGTCTCCCACCGCTGGAAGCTGGACCCTGGACCGAGGCGCAGGGTGACCGGGGTGCCCACCGGAGTCGGGGTCGCGCCGGGGCCGATACCGGCCGGGGCGTCGCCGCGCTCGGTCACCAGCGGCGGGATGCCACCGGGCCAGGTGCTCGACGCCATCAGGGTCTTGCGCTCCTTCAGCACCCGGCGGCGCAGCTCGTCGACGCCCATGGTGTCGAGGAGCCACTTCATGCGGGCCCGCAGCTTGTTGTCCCGGTTCCCGTAATGGTCGAAGGTGCGCAGGCACGCCTCGATGGTGGCCAGCAACTCCTCGCGGGAAGTGAACGGCTCGAGGGCCACGGCGGCGTGGGGATTGGCGCCCAGCCCGCCGGCGACGAACACCCGGAACCCGGGTTCGACCGTGCCGTCTTCCCGGGGCTGGCCGACCGCGACCACGCCGACGTCGTTGAACATCGCCTGGCCGCAGTCCGTGGCGCAGCCCGAGAAGTTGATCTTGAACTTACGGGGCAGGCGCTGACCGTAGGGATGGTGCAGGAAGTGGCGGTAGGTGGCCTCGGCCCAGGGGCTGATGTCGAGCACCTCGAAGGGGCAGGCCCCGGCCAGGTGGCAGCCGGTCACGTTGCGAACGGTGTCGCCGCACGCCTCCCGGGTGTTGAGCCCGACACTTGCCAGGTCGCGCATGACCTGGGGGATCTGTTCGAGGGGGACGAAGTGGAACTGGATGTTCTGCCGGGTGGTGATGTGCCCCCAACCTCGGCTGTAGGTGTCGCCGATGTGGCCCAGCATCTCGAGCTGCTCCGGGGTGAGCGATCCGTACGGGACCTTGACGCGGACCATCTGGTTGTGGCCGCCCTGGCGCTGGCCGTAGATGCCGTTGTTGAGCCGGAAGATCCGGAACACGTCTTCGTCGATCTCGCCGGCGAGGAACTGCGCCAGGACGGTTTCGAACTTGGCGATGTCGGCGGCGATGTCCGCGGCGATGGCAGGATCGATCGGGAGCGTCTCCACGGGTACAGTCAACCAAAGTCGAGTTAGTTGATCAACTATTTCGGGCTTATATTTCCTGACCTGATTGGTCGGGAAAAGGCGACGCCAGGTGCGCTGGTATCGTCGGGGCGACGACGCCAATCGTGGCTTGCGCCGACAGGAGGTGGCAGTGACCCAGGACGATGTATTTGACGCCATCGTGGCGACCAAGCCGGGGCCGGACGAGATCCTGTTCGTCGGCCGGGTCGGGAAGGAGTACGCCTGGCGCATTGTCGCACCCGGTGAGCCGATGATCGGGGAGATCGACGGGGCGTTTCCCGATGCCTGGATGTTCAGCACCATCGCCTGGCCGATCGGCGCCGACCTGGATGTCCAGCGGGCCTTCTTCGACGACCTGGTCGCCGAGGTCGAGACCATGGCCAATGGCCCCGACCGCTGCCGCTGGGAGTTCGACGACCCCTACGGGTACCGCCACTAGCCTTTCGCCCGTCGGGCGGGCGCATTCTGTTCACTCGATGTGCCTATAGGGGCATTCAGTGAACAAAAGGGCCGCCTCACCCCGGCGGTCGTGCTCGTCGCCGCGGACCCGCGCGGTGGCGCCGAAACGGCCCCGCGGATCCGCCGGTGTGGCCACGAGAGGCGGGACCGAGGGCCGCACCGACGGTGATGGGGGCCGGCGTGCCGCCACGCCAGGATGTCCATTCGCATCCGCGGGCCACAGCCACCGCGCATCCTTCGCGCCGGTAGCGCCGACGTAGAATCGATGTTGGTGGCGCCGAGGGAGTGGAAAAGTTGGCTGATGGGATCGTGAGCTCGCCGCTCGACCCGGGTCTGGGACAGGTGGTGCTCCCGGACACCGCGGCGCAGGACGGGTCACTCTCGGCGGTCACCCGCCTGGCCGAAGGCCTGATGCAGGAAGCGCGTCAGGAGCTCGCTCAAGCCGAGGCGAAGTCGGTCTGGCTCCTGAGCGCGGCGGTCATCGCGCTCGGGGCCGTGATCTCGGCTCTCGTGAGCGGGAGCGCAAGCCCGAGCAGCCTCAAGTCCCCGGTTGCTCAGGCGGTGCTGTGGATCGGCTTTGCCTCTGCCGCGGCCGGCGTGTACTGGCTGGCGATGTCGCTGATGCCGAAGTTGGGCGGCGACGCCGAGAAGCACCGGCTCAATTACTTCGGCCACGCCGCCATGTACGGCGGCAAGAACAAGGACCGCGAGAGCATCCGGGCGGAGTTGGGCGCGGCCCTTGTCGCGGTGGCGAGCCGGCCTGATGATCTCGACCGGCTGGCCGACCGCCTCTTCGACATCAGCTCCATCGTGCTGCGGAAGTACAGGCGCATCCGCAAGGCGATCCAGGCCCTGGGTCTCAGCGCGGTGCTGGTAGGTCTCGCCATCGCGCTCGAATCCCTGCTCAACTAGCTCATTTGTCACCGGGGAACACGTCGGTCTCCGAGGTGTGCCACACCGGGTGGTCGCCTGCCGTCTCCACGTTGAACCCGTAGTCGAACACGAGGGTCCCGCCGTACGTGGCCCCGAGCGACACGAGGGCCGCCACCAGGGCTGAGAGCACCATCAGGCCGACCGGGGTGCACGACACGCTGTGATACTTGTCGAGCCGCCACGCGATATCGGCCAGGGCCAAGGCGGTGACCGTGATCATGATCACGGCATGGGTGTTGATCGTCCGCCGGGCCTGGTTGCCCGGCTCTGAAGACGTGCGCCAGTCCCTCCACCCGGTCAGCGCGGCCAGCAGTGAAACGGCCGCCCCGCCGATGAACACGTAGGTCCCGGCGTGGAAGAACTCCCGGGCCCACGGGTGACTCGAGCCACCGACGACGGAGATGACATCGAACACCGCAGCCAGGACGTAGGCGGCGATGGGAAAGTCGGTGAACGGCGGATGAAGCGGCTTGCCGGCCCAGCCCCGCAGACCCTTGAACTTCCGCCCTCGCAACGTGATCGCGGGTCGCACCGAGAACTTCCTCATGGCTGCTCCTCCTTCAGTGGTCGGTCGACATCGAGACGGACACAGCACCATCCGGGCGTAGGCTCAAGGCGAGCGGCCAACGTCGTTTCCGGGAGGGCGCCGGCCATGCCGCACAGCAGGGAATGGTTCATGCCACACACCAGGTCCGTGTGGTCGGCCGCCAATCGGTGGAACGGGCAGTTGGCCAGCACGATCTCTCGATCACGAACACGCGGTTCGTACCCGTGGTCGGCGAGGACGTCGGCTGCGGCGCGCACCAGGGCGACGCCACCCGCTCGGTGGCCGGCGCGCTGGCGTGCCGCGTGTCCCATCGTCGCCCCTCGGTCACGGGCCACCTGGTCGACGGCCACCTCGACCGGCGTCTTGCGCTCCGCCGCCACGGTCACCGCCGCCGCCAGGAGGTCGGCCGCCAGGTCGTACTGCCGGGCCGGGAGGCTGACCGCAATGTCGTGGGCCGCCCGCCGGTACAGCTTCGACGGGCGGCCGGCCCCCGGCCCTTGGCGGCCTCCGAGGCGACGGAACTCCACGTCAAGCAGCCCGCCGGCGGCCAGCCGGTCCAGATGGTCGGCCGCCACGGCCCGTGACACGCCGAGCGCCGCGGCAGCCTGATCCCGGCTGACCGCGTGATCCTGGGCTGCGACGAAGCGATAGAGCGCCCGGCGTCGCGGATCGTTCAGGGCTGCGATGCCCGATACGGCGTCGTCCTGGTCCTCGCTCATCCGATCGCCAGCCTAGCTTGTAAAGTTCCAATATGGTTGTTTTAGAACGGTGGCTGCCTGACCGTGCGGGGCCGTGCCCGCCTCGGGCAGCCGGGCCGTCACGTCCCATCGCACGATCTGCTGCGCGACGACGCCCGCTCCCGGGCCGAGTTCCTCGCCTTGGCCCGGTCGCAACCGCGTGGCTGAGCCCGCACGTACTGCACCGGCGGGCCCCCGGGTTCGTTGTCCTAGGGAGCGCCGCTGGCCAGGTCGAGGGCGTTGTCGAGCGGCAGGGCTCGACCGGCCCGATAGGCGACGTCGAAGGGACCGTCCCCAAGGACGCCCTGCAGCCGTAGGTGATCCTCCTGGCGCAGGCGCGCCTCCAGCCCCTCGACCGCGGCGCCCAGGTCCTCGAACAGAGCGTCGAAGACGCCGTGCAGGGTGGCCGCCCGAGGGGCGTCGCCGGTACTCGAGGCGGTAAGGGCCAAACCGAGGATGGCGTAGGTGACGAGCGGCCGCGAGCCGATGCGGCGCGCCGTGTCGAGGCATTCTCTGAACAGCTGAGACGAAGCGGCGGTGTCGCCGTCGAGATAGGCGAGAAACCCGGCGTTGCCGGCGCACGAGACCAAGGCCTCCCGGTCTCCCAGCTCCCGGAAGACCCGCAGCGCCTCGTCGAGCAGTGTCCGAGCGGTCTCGATGTCGCCAGCGTTCAGCGCGACCAGCCCCGTGTTGGTCATGGCGCCCGCGGCTCCCGCCCGGTCGCCCGCCCGGCGGTACAGGGTCGCGGCCTCCTCGAACGATTCCCGGCCGTCCTCGCCCAACTCGTAGAGCGCAAGGCCGCGAAGATTGTGCAGGTGGGCGGCCGGCCGGGGGTCGCCCAGCCGGTTGGCGACGGGTAGCGCCTGGTCGATGAGGTCGAGACAGCCGCGATGGTCGCCCTGGCGGGTATGGGTCGTGGCGAGCACCAGGAGCGATGCCGCCGTGAGCGCGTCGTCGGCCTCCGTGCGGGCGATGGCGAGGGCCTCGTCGGCCAAGGCGATGGCGGCCGGATAGTCGGCCACGTATTTCCCGACCAGGCGTGCGGCCGCAGCCAGGGCCCGGCCCCGCAGGAGCGTCGGCGCCTGGGCCTCAGGCCGGGCGAGGTGCTCGCGGAGGGTGTCGGCGCCTTCGACGCCGTGACCCCGTGCGAACCAGAACTCCTCGAGGGCCGATCCCAGGCGCAGTCCCGGGGCAGGATCGGCGTCGGTCAGGCATTCGCTCAGCGCCACACGAAGGTTGTCCAGCTCGAGGGTCAGGCGGTCGGTCCACTCGACCTCGCCCGATCCTTCGATGTGCGGTCGGGCCTCCTCGGCCAAGGCCAAGAAATAGTCGCGATGCGCCCGGCCCACCCGGATCCGCTCGTCGTCGCCCCGTTCGGCAAGCTTGGCCCCGGCATAGTCCCGCATCGTCTCGAGCAGGCGGTAGCGGACCGTGCCTGTCGTGTCGTCGACCTGCACCAGGCTCTTGTCGACCAGGGTGTCCAGGTAACCGAGCACCTCGAAGTCGTCCAGCTCGTCGCCGGGCCCGACCGCCTCGGCGGCTTCCATGTCGAATCCGCCCGCGAAGAGCGACAAGCGGGCCAGGAGGGCCTGTTCGGGCTTCGACAACAGGTCGTGCGACCAATCGATGAGCGCCTGCAGTGTCTGCTGGCGGGGCAGAGCCGTCCGCGATCCGCCGGTGAGGAGCCGGAAGCGCTTGTCGAGGTGGCGGTCCAGGTCGCGGACCGACAGTGAGCGCAGCCGGGCCGCGGCCAGCTCGATGGCGAAGGGGATCCCGTCGAGTCGCCGGCACAGCCGGCCGATGGTCACCGCGTTGTCCCGGTCGAGGGCGAAGCCCGGCTTCTGCTGGCCGGCTCGCTCGACGAACAGACGAACGGCCTCCGATCCGGCGAGCGCGCTCGGGTCGTCGTCGGGTCCGGGAACAGAAAGCGACGGGACCCGGAAGACATGTTCCCCACCGATACCGAGCGGCTCGCGGCTGGTGGCGATCAGGATCACCCGGGAACATCGCCGGATCAGCTCCTCGGCGAGCGTTGCCGCACTGGCGATGACCTGCTCGCAGTTGTCGAGCACGACGAGGAGCTTGCGGTCGCGGAGGGCCTCGACGAGGGTTTCGGTCAGCGGGCGACCCGGTTCCTCCCGCACCCAGAGCACCTTGGCGACCGAGGCCACGACGAGGGAAGGATCTTCGATCGGAGCGAGGTCCACGAACCACACGCCATCGTCGGAGCCGTCGAGCACCTCCGCCGCGGCCTGCAGCGCCAAACGGGTCTTACCCACCCCGCCGGGTCCGGCGAGGGTCACCAGCCGCGCCCCGCCGAGGAGGCGGCGCATCTCGGCCAGCTCCCGGTCGCGGCCCACGAAACTCGATACCTGTTCCGACAGGTTGTTGCGCAGCCCTGGGTTGTCCAGCGAGCGCAGCGGTGCGAACTCGACGGCCAAGCCGGCACCGCAGACCTGGAAGACGCGCTCCGGACGGCCCAGGTCCTTCAGACGATGGTCGCCCAGATCCCGCAAGGAGACACTCTCCGGGAGCCCTTCGCCGACCAGTTCGGCGGTCACCCGGGACACCACCAGCTGTCCCCCATGGGCGACGGCCTCCAATCGGGCCGCCCGATTGACCACCGGTCCGAAATAGTCCCCCCCGCGCTCCTCACAGTTGCCCGAATGAAGCGCCATCCGCACTCGGATCGGCGTCGCCTCGGGCCACGTTTCGGTGCCCAGCGCCCGTTGAATACCGACCGCGGTGCCAAGTGCGACCGACGCTTCCTGGAACGCGGCGCAGAACGCGTCGCCCACCGTCTTGAACACATAGCCGCCCGCGTCTTCGATCTCGCCCCGCAGCAGTTCGTCGTGGCGCGCCAAGGCGGCCTTCATGGCCACGGGATGGGCTTCCCATGCCTTCGTCGACCCCTCTATGTCGGTGAACAACAGCGTCACCAGCCCCGACGGAGGCGCCATGCCCCCAGTCTGCCCTGCGGCAGCGGATCACGGCACCCCCCGCCCTCGCCGGCTGTGCAAGCATGCAACGGGCAAGGGCAGCCCCCTGGGAGGTCTTTTCCGGTTTTTCGGGGCGAACGAAAGGAACAGTTATGGGCGGAGTACGGCGTAGCGCATCACGGCTGACGGTCGCCGCGATGGTGATGTCCGGATTGCTTTTGCATGCCTCCACGATTTCGGCCCGAGCAGCGACGCCCGTGGCCGCGGGGCGCAACTCGGCCGGTGACGTGTACGTCACCGGCCCGGCAAACATCATCAAGAGACTTTGCCCGTCGACCTCGAGGACGGGATTCATATGTCTTTTCTCCGGTCTTGACGAGACCGGACAAGGCGTCGCGGTCCTGCGCGGCAATCACGCACTCGACAGCAAATGTGACGACCTTCCGGCTGGCTTCGTCGTGAGCAACGTCGACAACGACACCGACGAGCCCGTTGAGCTGGGCGACGGAACGTGCGCCAACCGAGGCCCGATTATCGACGCGGACGTCGAGCCTGGCGTGGACGAGAATATTCAGCCGACCGACATCTGGATCACCCACGCCTGACCGATTGGACGGGGCGAGGCGCGCCGCGCCTGGCGGTGTTCAGGTGCGGCGCAGCAGCTCGGCCACTTGGAAGGCCAGGTCCAGCGACTGGCGGGCATTCAGACGAGGGTCGCAGGCGGTCGTGTAGCGGATGTTGAGGTGGTCCTCCAGGATCTCCTCGACACCCGCGCCCCCGAGGCATTCCGTCACGTCGTCACCGGTCAGCTCGACGTGCACCCCGCCCGGCCAGACACCCTCGGCCCGGCACACCCCGAAGAACTCGGCGATCTCGGTGAGGACGTCGTCAAAGCGCCGGGTCTTGCGCCCGCCGGGACTGGCGAACGTATTGCCGTGCATCGGGTCACACGCCCACAGCACCGGATGGCCGGCGTCGCGCACCGCCCGCAGCAGGGCCGGCAGTCGGTCAGGCGTCTTCCCGGCGCCCATTCGGGCGATCAGCATCAAACGGCCCGGTTCGCGATCGGGGTCGAGGGTGGCGCAAATCCCGAGTACCTCGTCCACCGTCGCCTTGGGCCCGAGCTTGCATCCGAGCGGGTTGGCGACACCGGCGAGGAACCGGAGGTGGGCGCCGTCGAGTTGGCGGGTGCGCTCGCCCACCCACAGCAGGTGGGCCGAGCAGTCGTACCAGTCGCCCGACAGTGAGTCCTGCCTGGTGAGGGACTCCTCGTAGCCGAGGACGAGGGCCTCGTGGCTGGTCCAGAACTCGACTTGATGCAATGTCGCCTCGCCCTGGAGGTCGATCCCGCACGCCCGCATGAATCGCAGCGCCCGGTCGATCTCGCCCGCGATGGCGTCATAGCGCCGGCCCTGGCTGCTCGACGCCACGAACTGCTGGTTCCACTTGTGCACGTGGGACAGGTCGGCATAGCCACCCGTGGTGAACGCTCGCAGCAGGTTGAGGGTGGAAGCCGATTGATGGTAGGCCGACAACATCCGGGCCGGATCGTGGACCCGGGCCTCGGCGGTCGGGGCGTCGTCATTTACCAGATGACCCCGGAAACTGGGCAGCTCCACCCCCCCGACCATCTCCGTCGGCGAGGAGCGGGGCTTGGCGAACTGACCGGCGATGCGGCCGACCTTCACGACCGGCACGCCCGCCCCATACGTCAGGACGACCGCCATCTGGAGGATGACCTTCAGCTTGTCGCGGATGGCGTCGGCGGTGAAGTCCCCGAAGGATTCGGCACAGTCACCGGCTTGGAGGAGAAAAGCTCCGCCGGACGCGACGTCGGCCAGCGAGGAGCGCAGGCGTCGCGCCTCGCCCGCGAACACCAGTGGTGGGAGCGTCGACAACTGCTTGTAGACGTGTTCCAGGGCGGCCGGATCGGGCCAGTCGGGTTGCTGTGCGGCCGGAAGGTCGCGCCACGAGCTCGGAGTCCAGGTCGGGTCCACCCCTCTAGGGTGGCGCAGTGGCGGGCGAAGGGCAACGCAGTATCCGAACTACGCTCCCGCCGTGCAGCCGTTCCGGTTCGGTGTCCAGCTTTCCGGCGCAGGCGATGGCGCCGAATGGCGAGCCAAGGCCCGCCGGATCGAGGAGCTGGGCTATTCGACGTTGTTCCTGCCCGATCACCTCGGCAGCCAATGGGCGCCCCTCGTCGCCCTGACGTCGGCGGCCGAGGCCACGACCACCTTGCGCGTGGGGTCACTGGTGTTCGACAACGACTTCCGACACCCGGTGCTGCTGGCCCGCGAGATGGCGACATTGGCGATCGTGAGCGATGAACGCGTCGAGTTCGGCCTCGGGGCGGGGTGGATGCACTCGGACTACGAGCAGGCGGGGATTGCCCTGGACCCGCCCGGAGTGCGGATCGACCGGATGCTCGAAGGGCTGCACATCATGCGCGACCTGTGGTCCACGGGCACGTCGACCTTCGACGGGAAGCACTACTCGGTGCACGGGGCCCACGGGGTGCCCATGCCGGCAGGCACGGACCATCCGCCGATCATCATCGGCGGCGGGAGCAAGCGAGTGCTGTCGATCGCGGCCCGAGAGGCCGGGATCGTGGGGTTCAGCCCCAGCCTGGCCGAGGGTGTGGTCGGGCTGGCCACCGCCAAGTCGGCCATCGCGGAACGCTTCCGGGAGCGTGTGGACTGGGTCAAGGAGGCGGCCGGGCCCCGACTGGGCGAACTGGAGTTCCAGGTGCTCACGTTCGCGGTGCAGGTCACCGAGCACCGCGAGCAGTTTCTCGACGACGCGGCGTCGCTGTTCGGGCTGACGCCCGAAGAGGTGGCGGGGTCGCCCATCGCCCTGGTCGGGACGGTTTCGGAAATCTGCGAGACCCTCCTCTCGCGGCGCGAGGAGTACGGCTTCAGCTACATCGTCGTCCACGACGAGAACATCGAGGATTTCGCGCCGGTGGTCGCCGCCATGGCCGGGAAGTAGCGGGTGGGTCTGCCCGCTTCTGACTCCGCAGCGCCACGGATCGGGGTGCTCGGAGGCACGTTCGACCCCATCCACGTCGGACACCTGGTGGCCGCGGTCAATGCCCGCCACGCGTTGCACCTCGACCGCGTGATCTTGATGGTGGCCAACCTGCCGTGGCAGAAGACGGGCCAGCGAGCCGTCACTGCCGCCGAGGACCGCCTGGCCATGGTCGAGGCGGCGGTCGGCGGGGTGGAGGGACTCGAGGCGGGACGCCTCGAGATCGATCGGGGCGGCGAGTCCTACACCGCGGACACCCTGGTCGAGTTGGCGTCGCGCAACGCCGGTGCGTCGCTGTTCTTGATCGTGGGATGGGACGTGGCGGCCGAGCTCACGACGTGGGATCGATGGGAGGACATCCAACGTCTGGCGACGCTGGTCGTCGTCAACCGGCCGGGTGCGGGACGGCCCGCGGGGCTCGACGGGGAGGGCTGGCGGGTCGAGGAGGTGACCGTTCCCAACCTCGAGATCTCGAGCACCGATCTGCGCCAGCGGGCGGCGACGGGGCGGCCGCTCGACTATCTGGTGCCCAAAGCGGCGGTGCACTGTTTGCGAGCCCGGGGTCTGTACGCTA
>JAUTXN010000171.1 GCA_030838045.1 Acidimicrobiaceae bacterium | reverse complement strand
CCCACGGCTCGACCAGGCGGGTCCCGCTACTGTCGCGCCCGAAGGAGTAGTAGTCGATCTCCAACTGGCGGTGCTCCGCCGTAGCCCGCCGGAGCCGGTCGAGCACCTCGGGGGTGGCGGGCCCGAGCTCGACGGCCACCGAGTCATCCGGGTCCACCCCGAGGACCGACGCCAGCTTGTCGAGGGCCCGGGCCAGGGCACCGTCAGCGTCCGCTCCGGGCATCGAGAGCAGCGCCGAGCCGGCGCCCAAAAGGGCCAGGCCCTCCGGAGCGGTGAGGCGAAGGGGCCGACGGAAGTAGTCGGCGAATCGGATCCAGACCCGGCCGTCGGCGACGTCGACCTCGATCAGCGAATCGGGGGTGAAGGGGTACACCCCGCACAGGAACAGCAGGTCGAGGTCATCGAGCAGGTCCTGTTCGGTGACCTCGAACCGTTCGCACACCTCGGCGATGGCCGGGCCGTCGCGGGCCGCCACCCAGGGAACGACTGCCAGCAACCGGGCCAGCCGGTCCTGCGCCGCGGGCCTACTCACGCCGCCGCCCGGCGCACGCCGGCGCACGCCGCCCAGCCCGCCGCGGCTCCAGGCCCCCCACCCGGCTCACGCCGCCACCCGGCTCACGCCGCCACCCGGCTCACGCCGCCCCGCCCGCCGCGGCTCCGCCGGCTCACGCCGCCGCCATCCGCTCCAGCCAGTCGATCAGGTCGTCGACCAGCACCGGCGGGCCCAGAAGTTGGGCGTGGTCCAAGAAGCCCAGCACGAAGGCCCGGAAGGCGTCCCGGTTGGTCACGGCGACCGACAGGACGACGCTGCCGTCCTCGCGGCGGTCCACTCCGGCCCCTGCGCCCGCGGCCGTGATGGCCCAGGTGGCCTGGCCGGCGTCGACCAGGAGCGTGGCGGCGACCTCCTCGTCCTCGCCCAGCTGCCACGGCGGCGCCGGTGCCGCCGACCCGGCCGGGGGCCGCTCGAAGGCGCCCGGTGAGCCGACCCGCTCGGGCGTGGTCTCGATCCGGTCGAGCCGAAACGTCCGGGATCCCCCGCGGCTGTGGTCCCATCCCGCCAGGTACCACTGGCCGTTGCGAAACGAGAGCCGCCAGGGGTCGACGAGGCGCTCGCCGCCGTGGTAGCGGAAGCTGACCGGTTGGCGATCGGCGACCGCGCCGAACAACACCGCCACCCGCTCTCCCGCCGGCAGGGCCACCGCCGCCACGCTCGGTGGCACGACCGCGACCCGCTCGGATGGCTGGGGGGCGCCGGCCGCGGCCAGTTTCCAGAGGGCACCGGTCGCGGCGCTGCGACCCCACGCCCCTTCGACGTCGACCGCCGAGGCGGCCAGGTGCAGCGCCGACAGCTCGTCCTCGGCCAACCCGGGGTCCGGGAGCTGGTAACGGTCACGGGGGATGCGGTAACCGGTCGCCCCGTCGGGCTGGGTCTGGTCCAACGGCTCGAGCACGAGAGGCATGCCCATCTGACGGAGCAGGTCCTTGTCGCGTTCGAAGTTGCGCCGGAAGGAGTCGTCGTCGCCGGAATAGCCCCCGACCCGGATTCGCAGCTCCTCGCGGCTCAGGGGTTTGCGGGCGTCGAGCAAGGCGGCCACCAGGTTCACCAGCCGCTCCAACCGCTCCACAGCCCGAGACTACTGAGCGAACGAACGGCAGCGTCCCCTCCCGTGCCTTCTCGATCCCTTTCATCCAGGGCCATACGTCTGTGCCGATTCGGGGCTATGTGCCGATTAGACGTGCCATACGCGCTTCCAATCGGCAAATAGCGCCCAATCGGCACAGACGCTCGCCCGAGAGGCGGTCGGGCCGGCCGAATGCCCGTGCGGACCCTTCCGACAAGTCTTCGGACGCGAATCGGGAGGCATTTTCCCCAGGCCGCCTTTCGAACGGCGAGCTACAGGGAGGCGATGAGTTTCTCGACCCGTTCGTCGCGGGATTTGAACGGGTCCTTGCACAGGACCGTCCGCTGCGCCTGGTCGTTCAGCTTGAGGTGGACCCAGTCGACGGTGAAATCACGGCGCCGTTCCTTGGCCTTACGGATGAACTCGCCCCGCAGCCGGGCCCGAGTCGTCTGGGGCGGCTCGTCGATCGCGATGTCGATCTCGGCGTCGGTGCACACCCGTTCGACCAGTCCCTTGGCCTGCATCAGGTAGTAGAGGCCCCGGCCCCGGCTCACGTCGTGGTACTGGAGGTCCATGAGCGCCACCTTGGGGTGGGTGAGCGGCAGGTCATTCTTCTGGCGGTAGCCCTCGATCAGGCGGTGCTTTATCACCCAGTCGCACTCACGATCCAGGGTGAACGGGTCCTTGTCGATCTGGGTCAGGCAGTGCTCCCACATGTCGAGCGCCTTGTCCTCGAGCGGCGACAGGCCCTTCTTCTCCTGGTATCGCCGGGCCCGGTTGAGGTACTCCGATTGGATGTCGAAGGCACTGGCCTCGCGGCCGTTGGCCAGGCGGACCCGCCGCTTGCAGGTGGTGTCGTGGCTGATCTCGCGGATGGCCCGGATGGGATTCTCCAGGGTCATGTCGCGCAGCACGACGCCCGGGTCCTCCAGCATCCGCAGCAGGATCGACGTGGCGCCCACCTTCAAGAAGGTGGCGTACTCGCTCATGTTGGAGTCGCCCACGATGACGTGCAGGCGCCGGTACTTCTCGGCGTCGGCGTGGGGCTCGTCGCGGGTGTTGATGATGGGGCGGCTGCGGGTGGTGGCCGACGAAACGCCTTCCCAGATGTGCTCGGCGCGCTGGCTGATGCAGTACATGGCGCCCCGGGCGGTCTGCAGCACCTTGCCCGCCCCGGCGTAGATCTGGCGGGACACGAAGAACGGGATCAGCACCTCGGCGTAGTGCCCGAAGTCGTCCCGGCGGCTGGTCAGGTAGTTCTCGTGGCAGCCGTAGGAGTTGCCGGCCGAGTCGGTGTTGTTCTTGAACAGGAAGATGACGCCCCGGATGCCCTCCTCCCGCAAGCGGGCCTCGGCCGAGACGACCAGGTGCTCCAGGATGCGCTCGCCCGCCTTGTCGTGCACGACCAGGTCGTGGATCGAGTCGCACTCGGGCGTGGCGTACTCGGGGTGGCTGCCCACGTCGAGGTAGAGGCGGGCGCCGTTCTCCAGGAAGACGTTGGAGGAACGGCCCCAGCTGACCACCCGGCGGAACAGGTACCGGGCCACCTCGTCGGGGCTCAGCCGCCGCTGTCCGCGGAGCGTGCAGGTGACCCCGTATTCATTCTCCAGGCCGAAGATGCGACGGTCCATGACGAACGCACGCTACCTTGACTGGTGATGCCCGGGGCCAACATGGTGCACCTTCGGACAGTTAATACGGCGTTTCACGCCCGGGTGATCGCGGCCCGCCTGGGCGCCGATGGCATCCCGACCCAGCTCCAGGGAGCGGTCGACGGGCCCTACCCGCTGGGCGACATTTCGGTCTGGGTGGCCCGCGAGGACGCGGACTCGGCCAAGGAACTCCTGCTGGCCGACGAGGTGGAGGCGGCGTTCGACCTTCCCGACGAGGGCGAGCCGTGGGAGAACCGGGCCCGCCGCCCCGTGCTGCTCGGGCTGACCCGCCATCAGCTGCTGGCGGTGTTCGGGATCGCGGTGCTGCTGTGGTCGGCGGCGCTGGCCCGGATCCTCGCCTGACTCTTGCCCGGGCCGCGAGTGCCTGAGGGCCCGCTCTCCGGAATCACCGTTGTCGACCTGTCCCGTGTTCTGGCGGGGCCGTACTGCACCATGGTGCTGGCCGACCTCGGCGCCCGGGTGATCAAGGTCGAGCGCCCCGGCAGCGGCGACGACGCCCGCCAGATGGGGCCGTTCATCGACGGGACGTCGGCGTACTTCGCCTCTATCAACCGGGGCAAGGAGTCCATCGCCCTGGATCTCCTGGTGCCCGCGGACCGTTCGATTTTCGAGGGCCTGCTCGACGGCGCCGATGTGCTGGTCGAGAACTTCCGGCCGGGCGTGCTCGGGCGCCTGGGATATGGCTGGGAAAAGGTGGCCGTGCGCTGGCCTGGGCTGGTCCTGGCATCGGTGTCGGGATTCGGCCAGACCGGGCCGTATTCCGATCGCCCGTCGTATGACATGGTCGCCCAGGCGATGGGCGGGATCATGAGCATCACCGGCGATCCCGGCGGCGAGCCGGTCCGGGTGGGCAGCTCGATCGGCGACCTGGCGGCGGCGCTGTTCTGCGCGGTAGGGGTGGTCAGCGCCTTGTTCGAGCGGCAGGTGTCCGGCGTCGCTCGCCACGTGGACGTGTCCATGCTCGACAGCCAGGTGGCGCTGCTGGAGAACGCCATCGTGCGGTTTGGCGCCTCCGGTGTCGTGCCCGGGCCGCTCGGGGCGCGGCACCCTTCGATCACGCCGTTCGGCGTGTTCCGGGCGGGTGCGGGGACTCGTCTGGTGATCGCGGCGGGCAATGACGAGATCTTCGGACGGTTGTGCCAGGTGCTGGACCTGCCATTGCTCGCGGGCGATGCGCGTTTCGCGACCAACGAGCTGCGTTGCCAGTTCGAGGGTGATCTGGAATCGGCGTTGGAGGCGGCGCTGGCGGCCCGGCCAGCCGACGAGTGGCTCGTCGTGTTGGAGGCGGCCCGTGTGCCGTGTTCCCCGATCAACGACGTGGCCGCGGTCCTGGCCGACCCGCAGGTGGCGGCGCGCCGGATGGTCGTCACGTTGGACGACCCGGCGCCGGGGCCGCCCGGCACGGTTGGGCTGGGCGGCCTGGCCGGGCTGCGGGTGGCCGGCAACCCCATCAAGTTGAGCGGCGTCGCCGACCCGGTCGTTCGCCCGGGGGCGCCGGCTCTGGACGCCGATCGGGAGTCGATTCTGGCGGGTATGAGCGAGCTACGCGAGAGGAGTGGTCGTGATCACTGACATCAAGGCGTCGTTCGAGGTCACCAACTGGACCGAGGAACCCTTCGACCCGCGGACCTCGGGCGCGGGCCCGGGCGCGGGCGCGGGCGCGGGTGCGGGTGCGGGCTCGGGCGCTGGCTCGGGCGAGGGCGAGGGCGAGGGCGCCAAGATGACGACTGCGACGGTGACGAAGGTCTATTCCGGCGACATCGACGGTGATTCGGTCACCGAGTGGCTGATGGCCTATGCCGCCGACGGCTCAGCGTCATTCGTCGGCCTGGAGCGCGTCAAGGGCACCGTCGGTGAGCGGCGGGGCACCATCGTGCTCCAGCATGTCGGCACGTTCAAAGGTGGAGCTGCGACGGCCGATCTGACCGTCGTGGCCGGATGCGGCACGGGTGAACTGGCCCAGGCCACGGGCCGGGGCGACTTTCTGGCCGATCCGGCGGGGAAAGTCCGGCTCGAACTCGATTTCGACTGACCGCGGAGCCAACCGTGGAGGGAAGCTGCGGTCCGGACACCAGTTTCCCTCCCCGGAACCACCGACCCCGAGGTCCCCCAGGGCGAGTTCCGGTCACCTTTGGCTGCCGTTACGGTTCGAAGCGGTAGCCAATCCCGCGGACGGTCTTGATCCAGCGGGGCCGGTCTGCGTCGGCCTCGATGTGTTGCCGCAGGCGACGGGCGTGTTCGGTCACCGTCCCTGGGTCCTGACGCTCGCCCGACGAGCGCCAGACCTCGGCCAGAAGTTGCTCGCGAGAGAAGACCTGGCCGGGCGACGAGGCCATGAACACCAGCAACTCGAACTCTCTGGGCGGCAGCTCGACTGCCGACCCCCGGACAGTCACTTGGCGGCTGGACGGATTGATTTCGAGGTCGCCGAACTCGAGCTTGGAGGCTGCCGGCCGGCGGTGTTCGGCTCGCCGCAGGACCGCATCGATGCGGGCAGCCAGTTCAGCGGTGAAGAAGGGCTTGACGACATAGTCGTCGGCGCCCGAACGCAAACCGAGCACACGATCACCCTCGTCGGCCTTGGCGGTCAACAAAATGACGGGAACATCGCTCGTCCGCCGCAGTTGCGCCAGCAGATCAAGCCCGTCCTGGCCAGGCATCATCACATCGACCAGAAGCAGGTCGGCGGGGACAGTGCTCAGGTGCTCGATGGCGGAGGGTCCATCGGGGGCCTCGTCGATGACGTACCCCTCCATTGACAACAATCGACGCAGGAGGGTGCGGGTCGCGTCGTCATCGTCCACCACGAGAATGCGAGCCGGGCGGTCGCGCTGAGACGTGCTTTCCACATTGGCGAGGGTAACGCCCCCTGCCTGCGCCGCGGCGTAGGCCCGGATTGGGCGGTTTTTCTGGGAACGAAATGCGCCGTATTTCGTGAGCAACGGAAAAACAACAAATGCCCAACACCTCGTCTCAAGTGGCGGCCAGACCTCACCGATCCACTTCTCGCGGCTGGCCAGACACAACGACCGGCCAACACTCCTCGAATAAGGGGAGGTCCGCCACTACATGGAGGTCAATGAAATGCGCAAGCTCATCCCCGTCGTCGGTCCCCTTCTGGCCGCTCTGCTTTCTGCCATTCCCGTCGTCGGCCCCTTGCTCGCCGGCATCCTGGCCTAGCCAAGAAGCCATCGAGCAGTGTCCACCACGCCGACCGCGGTCCGCGACCGCGCCTCGCAGCAGGTCCCCGATCTCGGGCCATCTGAGCTTCACGACAGCGGTGCCTCGCACGAGCTCCCTCCGGCGGAGACGAGGTCCGACACCCGGGCCTCGATCGCCGCTGCTGTCATGGTTCTGGGCTGCTTGCTGGCCCGGCTCCCCGATCGTTTGCTTCACGAAACGGGACTCCGAGGCTGGGTGGCGGGTCTGGTCGGCGTCATCGCGTTGGTGAGCGGTGCCCGGGTTATCGCCCGGGCACCGTTCACTTTCGCCCGCCGGAGCGTGTCGGCATCGATGTGGGTTGCCGAACAGTGCCTGGCACTGGCTGGGACCATCGCGGTGGGCGCCGTTCTGACACTCCCGCTGTATGCCTTGATCCGCGCCTCGTCGGCGTGGTGGCTGTGGGCCTGGCTGCTGTTCGCAGGGGTGACGGTGGTCGGCCAAGCGGCCATGCCCTTGGTTCTCCGGGCGCAGGTCGGCCCAATGATTCCTGCCCCGCTCCCGCTGGCGCGTCGAGTACTCGTCATCGGTGCTCAAGCCGGAGTGGACCTCGCGGGCGGCGTCCTGATCGCCGGCAAGGCGAACACCAAAGGGCCCCGGTGCAATGCCTATGTCGTCGGCCTTGGCCCCTCCCGGCGCGTCGTACTCGAGCCCGGCGTCGCCGCCTGGCCGCCGGAACTCATCGACCAGGTGGTAGCGCACGAGATCGGCCACTGGCGTCTCGGGCACACGGTCCGGCGACTGCCGATCACCCTCGCCGCCCAGTTGACCACCTTCGCACTGGCTGCGGCGATCCTCTCGTTCCAACCGCTCCTCGACATCGCCGGCGTCGCCCATCCAGGCGATCCCCGCTCGTATCCCCTCCTCCTGGCGCTCACCGGGGCGCTGGTGCTCCCCGCCCGGCTGCTGCTGGCGCGCTACGACCGCTCCCAGGAGCGGGCCGCCGACCGCTTCGCCCTCGGGGTGCTCGGCGAACCCGAGGCCTTTGCCCGCATGCTCGACCGAGCGGCAGACGACGGCGGGGCGGCCCGACAGCTCCCCTGGTGGCGCCATTTGGTCGCCGGTCATCCGCCCATCGACGAGCGAATCCTGGCGTGTCAGCAGTTCGTGCCCGCCACCTAGCCGGAAGGACACTCCCATCATGAGCCACAGAGGATCATTCCCATGGGCCCCCGTTGCCGCAATCGGTGTCGCCGTGGCGCTACTGGCGGGAGGCGGGATGACCGTGATGCTGGGACGCGACAGCGGAAGCGGGAGGCCCCTGACACTTTCGAACTCAACCGCGCACAGCGCGGGCGCCGCCGGTTCCTCGAAGGCCTCGAATGCCCCGCAGTCGCCGCCGGCTGACGGTGGCGGTGCCGGTGTCGTCGGCGCGGCCGGGGGCAGTGGTGGGGCGAGCTCGACTGGCGCTGGCGGTGGCACCGCAGCAACCGCCACTGCCAAGACGGGAACTGGAGCGCGGTCGCCGGCACCGACCGTGGCCAGCGGGCACCAAGGAGCCGCGACACCGAGCACCCAGTCCCCCACGAGCGCCAAGCAATCCCCCGTCCTAGCCGGGCCGACCGCCGCTGCGCCGGGGACGTACCGCTATCGCCAGTCGGGCACGTTGGCCGGTACTCCAGCCGAGGGAACCCTGGTCGTAGCTCCCGTTTCGGGGTCGGGGACACAGGTCTGGACCCGAAAGGTTGGTGGGACCGTGCCCGCGTCCACCTCCGTAATGCTGTTCAACGCGACCGGGTCCTATCTGGTATCGCCCGGCGGCCAAACGGGTGGGGCGCCCGCAGCCTGCACCTTCAATGCCCCGGTTCCGTGGCCCCCATGGCCGACCACACCGGGGCGGACCTACGCGGCCCAAGCCACCTGCAGCGGACCGGTCAGCTCCTATCAGGCGACCGGGCGGGTCCAAGGGACAGCCACCTTGTCATTGGACGGTCACGCAGTGAACACATCGATCGTGGTGAACACGTTCGTCCTGAAGGGGAGCTACGCGGGCAGCCCCCTCACCATGACCCTCACCGAGACCGACTACTACTCGCCGACCCTGAGAGTGCCCGTTGTGACCCGAACCCATGTCGTCGGAAGCGCCCTCGGCCTGCCCGTGAGCACCGACCGTACCGACATCCTCGAATCCGCCACTGCGTCCTAGCCAGCTCCACGCCTGGCCGCGATGGTCGACTATTCCTGGTAGTCGACGGCGAAGCGCTCGAAGACCACCTCGATGTCGGGATGGAATTCGACGCCGATCGTGGGCAGATAGCGGCTGAAAAAGCGCGTGTGCCCGTCAAGCCAGCTCGCCCGGGTCCGGTCGCCTTCCCCTTCATCCCATGCGAAGGAGTCGTCGACCGACGACAGCGGCCCGATCCGTACGTTGGTCGTGCGCAGCACCGCCCTCGGACGGCTGGCGCCATCGGTGGCGATCCAGCGCGTCCCGACAGTCGGGTATGCCTCACCGTCATGGTCGAAGTCGGCCACCGCACCTGCAGTTGCCCGTTTCGTACCGTCGAGGACCAAGACAATGAGTTTGTCGGCCAACTCCGCGTGATCTCCGAAGGCGCTCACGACTTGGGGCAAGGGCGTCTCAGGCGCAACGGCGCCCGCGCTGCGACACCGCTGCCAGAACGCCCGGATCAGCTCGTGGTCAACCGAAGGAAGGGGCCTGCCCACACGGACACGGTAGATCCGGGTCAATCCGCCAGATTGACGAAGCGCACACCAACGAGGTTGGGAACCCACCCGAAGGCGCACGGCGCCAGACGCGGGCAGGAACTGAACTCCACCTTCCCGGTCCCGTCGCAGGGCACCCGGACGGAGGCGGGGATCGTCCGTTGCGTGCCGTACTTCGCAAACGTCACCTGAACGGGGGCGCGCCCGGACGAGTCCTGGGCGAACCAGGCATAGACCTGGCTAAACAGGCCGGTGTAGCCGTGCCCGCCTCCGACACGGGCCACCGCGAGGTTCTGGCCACCCGCGACCGGGCCGGTGCGGCCGGGCCAGATGGGCCCCGGGCAAATCGTGTAGACGACGGCCTTGACGTTGCTGCCGTTGACGAGACCGATGAAGTGCTGGTCGGGCCGGATCGTC
Organism: Acidimicrobiaceae bacterium; assembly: GCA_030838045.1. Classification (GTDB taxonomy): domain Bacteria; phylum Actinomycetota; class Acidimicrobiia; order Acidimicrobiales; family Palsa-688; genus JALYXV01. The sequence continues at coordinate 922 of JAUTXN010000171.1, read as the reverse complement.
TCGTTGGCGCTGGCGGCCGCCGACCCCCCGGCCAGCAGGGCGACCAAGAGTGCTGTGACAACGATGAAGGGGCGGACAACAAGGCGCATTACAGGCCTCCTGTGTTTCCTTCGGTCAACCGCGGAACACCACATTGCTACATCAGCATGACCGCGGCAGGGCGCCTATGGCGTCCACCCCAGGTATGAGCGGCGGCCCGAAAGATCAATCTCGTGGGCGACGCTCAGATCGGGGGCGTCGATTTATCGTCGTCATCGACACTATTCGGAGGCGGCGACATGATCGAGGCCCGCGGGCTGACAAAACGCTACGGAGACAAGGTGGCGGTCGATGACCTCACGTTCACGGTGCAACCGGGCGTCGTCACCGGGTTCCTGGGGCCGAACGGAGCGGGCAAATCGACGACGATGCGGATGCTGATGGGTCTCGACAAACCCACACGTGGGACGGCGACGATCAACCGACGCCGGTATGTAGACCACCCGGCACCCATGCGCGAAGTGGGAGCGCTGCTCGAAGCCAAGGCGATCCACGGCGGTCGCTCGGCACGCAACCACCTCCAGGCGCTGGCGGCGACCACTGGGATTCCCCGCCGCCGGGTCGAGGACGTCATCGGCCTGGTCGGATTGAGCGAGGTGGCCCGCAAGCGCTCCGGCGGATTCTCGTTGGGCATGGGCCAGCGGCTGGGCATCGCTTCCGCGCTGCTCGGCGACCCAGGGACGCTGATCCTCGATGAGCCTGTCAACGGCCTTGACCCGGAGGGCATCCGGTGGATCCGCAACCTGCTCAAGGCCTTGGCGGCCGAAGGTCGCACCATCTTCGTCTCGTCGCATCTGATGAGCGAGATGGCTCTGACCGCGTCGCATTTGATAGTGATCGGCCGTGGCCGGCTGATCGCCGATGTCAGCGTCGAGAAACTCAC
>JAUTXN010000161.1 GCA_030838045.1 Acidimicrobiaceae bacterium | reverse complement strand
CCACCACCCGGCAGGGAATCGATCCATCCCGGTGTTGCCGGGCGGTCGGCGTCGTGAGCCTGGAAGCGTCGCATCGCATGAGAGAGTCGGGCGCCGCGACGCTGATACGCGCAATGGCTAAGGGGCTATTCGTCGCCCTCCAAAAGGGCATCGATCCGATCGACGACGGCGGCGCGGTTGGCTCCGGCTTGTTCGTGCAGGAGCACCTCCACCAGCTCCTTGTCGTCGAGTTCCGGCAGGAGCGGGAGGATTTCCGCCACGCGCAGATAGTCGTAATCCTCGATTGGAAAGGGGAAATCCTCGACCGGCAACGCGAGGACCGGGCGCCGGCGGGCAGAACCAGGTGCCGGTGCGGCGGGGCGGGGTCGGGACGCCGGCGCAACCGAGGGGCCAGGTGCGGCCTGGCGCGCCGCCACACGGGCGGCTGCAGGCGCGGCGGGAGCGGGAGCAGGCGCGGCGGGAGCGGCCCGGCGCGCCACCACACGGGCGGGAGCGGGCGCGGCCGGAGCGGCGGGAGCGGGAGCGGAAGCGGCGGGAGCGGCCCGGCGCGCCACCACACGGGCGGGAGCAGGCGCGGCCGGAGCGGCGGGAGCCGGCGCAGCGGGAGCGGCAGCTCGCGCCGCGCCACCAGTGACAGCTGCGGTGCGCGTCGGAGCAGCGGGACGAGCCGCGCGTCCCGCTCCGGGGCCAGAAGGCGCGGCCCGGGCAACCGCGGCAACGGGAGCAGACGCGGGGGCCGGCCTCGGAGGTTGCTGCCGCGGCGTCGCTTGTATCCAGTCCGAGGCCACCGGGTTTCGCTTCGGGGGCCGCTGCCGTGGAGCTCCTGCGGGCATCCCGACCGGCGCGACCTCAGGCGCAGGCTCCGCGAGTGGCGCTCGCGCACGCGCTCGTTCAGGTTCTGGCTCGGGCCCGAACTCGTCGTCGAAGTCGGGCTCGGTGTCCACCCGCTCGGGTGCCGCCACGGGAACCGTCAAGGTGGCGCCGACGGTCCGCCGCCGGGGCGGTACCGATCCGGCCGCGACCAGCTGCCGCTCCGGCTCGGATGCCGGCATGTGCCGGCCAACGGCGAACTCTTCGCCCTCCGGCGCCGCGAGTGAAGCCGGCCAGGCCAACTCCTCTTCGAGCTTGGTATCGCCGCCTCGCCTCCGCCGCGAGGACAGCATCAGGCCCGCCGCGGCCACCGCGCTGCAACCGATCGAAACGTAGATCAGCCACGCGGCATGGGAGACGACTCCGAAAACCAGCGTGGCCGCCGCCAGGAGAACCAAAGTAAGCGTCAGCCGAGCACCCACTGCGCCCCTATCTCATTCCTTTTCATAGCTCAAAGGTACCTCTGCGGGCACTTCTTGCTAGGTATTTGACGCCGCCCGGCGCCCAATTCGCAACGCGGCCGGCGCACCCGGAGGAACGATCGGGTGCCGCGGTTCGACCGGGTCGACCCGCCGGTACGGCTCGCCCTCGGCGGGACGAGGGTCGGGATCAGTCTTGTTGGGCCACAGCGCCATGGCTCGCTCGGCTTGCGCGGTGATGGTCAGCGACGGATTCACCCCGAGGTTGGCCGACACGGCCGAGCCGTCGACGACGTGCAGTCCGGGATAGCCGTACACGCGGTGGTAGGCGTCGATGACGCCGGTCTCGCGACTGTCCCCGATCACGGCGCCACCGAGGAAGTGCGCCGTCATGGGGATGTTGAACACGTCGTTCCAGCCGCCGCCTGCGAAGCCGCCGATCCGGCGAGCGATGCGCCGGACCACGTCGTGACCGGCCGGGATCCACGTCGGGTTGGGCTCACCGTGACCCTGCTTCGAGGTAAGGCGGCGGCCGAAGATGCCCAACAGGCCCGGCTTGGTGTAGCAGGTGATGGAGTTGTCGCGGGTCTGCATGACCAGGGCGATGATCGTCTGCTCCGACCAGTGGCGCATGCTGAGGTTGCGGACCATGGTCACGGGGTGGCGGGCCATTTCCCGCAACCAGGTCAATTGACGGTTGCGGCCGTCGCCGTCGGCCAGGGCCGTGGTGAGAAAACCCATGGCGTTGCTGCCTTTGCCGTAACGAACCGGCTCGACATGGGTGTCCTCGGTCGGATGAAACGACGACGTGATCGCCACGCCCTTGGTGAAGTCGGCGTCGCCCCGGAATGTCCGGGCTCCGAGGATCGCCTCGGAGTTGGTCCGTGTCAACTCCCCCAACCGGGAGGACAGCGAGGGCAGCCAGCCGATGTCGCGCATTCGGTGCAGCAACCGCTGGGTGCCCATGGTGCCTGCCGCCAGCACCACGTGCTCGGCTCGGAACGTGCGAGGCCCACGCCCGCGTCCTGCCGGCCGTCCGCCGGTCCGCGACGTCTCGACCTCGTACCCACCTCCCGGCGCTGGCCGGATCGCGTCGACGGTCGTGAGGTCATGCACCACCGCCCCGCCCTGCTCCGCCAGATAGAGGTAGTTCTTCAGCAACGTGTTCTTGGCACCGTGTCGGCAGCCGGTCATGCATTCACCGCATTGGATGCAGCCCCTCCGGGACGGTCCGACACCGCCGAAGAATGGATCGTCGACCTCGACGCCGGGCTCACCGAAGAACACACCGACGGGCGTGGGGTGAAACGTGTCCCCGACCCCCAACTCCTCCGCCACCGCCAACATGACCTCGTCGGAGGGCGTCATGGTCGGATTGTCCACTGCCCCGAGCATCCGCTTGGCCTGGTCGTAGGCCGGGGCCAGTTCGGCACGCCAATCGGTGATGTGGCGCCACTGCGGGTCGTCGTAGAACGGCGGCAGCGGTTCGTACAGCGTGTTGGCGTACAGCAGGGACCCGCCGCCGACCCCGGCCCCCGAAAGGATCATCACGTCCTTGAGCAGTGAGATCCGTTGGAGTCCGTAGCAACCGAGCCTCGGGGCCCAGAAAAACGAGCGCACCTGCCACGACGTCTTCGGATACGTCGTCTCGTCGAAGCGCCGGCCCGCCTCGAGCACCGCGACCCGATATCCCTTTTCCGTCAGCCGCAGGGCCGCGACACTGCCGCCGAACCCGCTGCCGACCACGACAACGTCGTATCGGTCCACGTCTTCCTCGGGCGGCGCCATCAGCACGGCGATCCTATAGACGACGTAGGGATTGGGAGGCAGTCCCCGGCTCGGAAACATGTTCTCGTCCCGCTGGAGGGCCCGGGCCGCAGCAGACCGGAACCTGGGAGGGAAACCGCGGTCAGAACACCAACTTCCCTCCCCGGTTCCCCGACCGCCTCAGCCGACGACCCACGATCGCAACGAGTGACCCAGGAGGCGGCGCGGGGGACGGGCGCTACGCTCCCGCCTGTGGGTGAGGTCTGGGCGATCGTCGTGGCGGCCGGCACCGGCCAGCGGTTCGGCGGCCCCAAGCAGTTCGAACCCCTGCTCCACCAGCGGGTCCTCGACTGGTCCCTCGCCGCGGCCCGAAAAGCCTGTGACGGCGTCGTCGCCGTCCTCCCCCCTGACCGCCTCGAGCCGGGAACGCAACCCGGCGGCGCCACCCGCTCCGCCTCCGTGCGCGCCGGCCTGGCCGCGGTCCCCGACTCGGCCGAGATCGTCGTCGTCCACGACGCCGCCCGCCCCCTCGCCGGTGCCGAACTGTTCGAGCGGGTCGTGGCCGCCATACGCGCCGGCGCCGGCGACGGTGTCGACGCCGCCATCCCCGTCCTCGCCGTGGCCGACACGATCAAGCGAATTCGCGGCGACCGCGTCACCGAGACGCTCGACCGGACCGAACTCGTCATGGTCCAGACGCCGCAGGCGTTCCGGGCCGAGGCACTCCGCAAGGCCCATGCCGGCGAGCCCGAAGCCACCGACGACGCCGCTCTCATCGAAGCCATGGGCGGCACGGTCGTGACGGTGCCCGGCGACCGCCGCAACTTCAAGCTGACCTCCCCCGACGACCTGATCTTGGCGAGCGTGCTGCTCGCCCAGTCCTGATGGCCATCCGTGTCGGCCTGGGATTCGACGTCCACCCGTTCACACCCGAGGCCGAGCCGGGCCGGCCGTTGATCTTGGCGGGGGTCGCATTCCCGGGTGAACGCGGCTTGGCCGGTCACAGCGACGCCGATGTGGTGGCCCATGCCGTCGCCGACGCGATCCTGGGCGCCGCGGGCCTCGGCGACCTGGGCCTCCATTTCCCCGACTCCGATCCTGCCTGGCGTGACGCCGACAGCATCCGCCTGCTGGCCGAGACCGTTCGCCTGGTCGCGGCCGACGGCTGGCACGTGGTCAACGTCGACTGCACTGTCGTGCTGGAGGCGCCGCGCCTGGCGCCGCACCGGGCGGCCATGCAGGACCGCCTCCAGGCCGCCGTGGGCGGCACCGTCAGCGTCAAGGCCAAGCGGGCCGAGGGTCTGGGAGCGCTGGGCCGCCGGGAGGGCATCGCCTGCTACGCCGTCGCCCTGCTCGAGTCGTCGTAAGGCAATCTGGGGAAAAGCCTCGCCCTGCGCGCCCGACGCCCGGCGACGGAGGGGCCCCACCTGCTCCTTGGGAGGGCCCGTACCGCACCGGGCCCCCAACCAGCTGACCTGGCCAGGCGCTACTTGGGAGGGCGCTTACCGCGCCGGGCCTGCAGCGGACTGGTCGGGCCGCGCTACTTGGGAAGGCGCGTACCGCGCCGGGCCCCCAACCACACGGACGGGCCGCGCGCTACTTGGGAGGGCGCTTGCCGCGCCGGGCCCCCAACCACACGGACGGGCCGCGCGCTACTTGGGAGGGCGCTTACCGCGCCGGGCCTCCAACCAGCCGGAGGGGCCGCGCCGCACGGGATCGCTGGACGGTGGCGGCTGCTGGGGCCCGGTGCCGACTTCGGGCCGGTAGGCCCACAACGTGTCGCTGCTCGGGGCGGTCACGGCGGTCGGGGATGGAGCTCCCGGCGGCCAGGTGATACCCCAGCCGTCGCTGCTCTGGCGGAACTGTTCGGTGTGGGTGGCGCACAAGCGCAGGGAACCGGGCAGGTCGGCCCGGGACACCGACGCGGCGGCCCGTCGGTCGCATTCGGCCACGAAACATCGATCGACGTCGCTCATACCGGCTACTTTCCGTCCGCTCCCGGTTGTGCCGCTGTCGAGACAACCGCCGAGCCTGTCTCTCGCACCCTACGGCCCCATCCCGGTCGTGCGGGCCTCCCGGGGGCTAGTTTGTCGTACGTGGGGGCAGGGGGACGGTTGCGAAGCTCCGCGGTGGCGCTGCCGACGGTCACGTTCCTCGCCGCGGGCCTGCTGGCGAGCTGCAGCGGCGGCGGCCTTCGGGGCCAGCAGCGAAGGGTGTGTGTCGACCCGCGCCAGAACGTCATCGATCAGCGGCAGTGCACCCAGCCCGGCGGGATCGGGCGGTACTACTACTACAACGGCGGAAGCGCGGTCCTGGGCAGCCACATCGGCGGCGGCAGCTTCACGTCGGGATCGCGTTCTTCGAGCAGTTCGCGTTCGAGCTCGCGTTCCTCGAGCCGGGTCGGACGGGGTGGCTTCGGTGGCCACTCCTCGGGCGGGTAGGGCTTCGATGGAACGCCGGCGGCTCGAACCCCGGGCGGAGTGGGTCGACATCGTGGCCGAGCAGGGCCTGGTGTACTGCTGGACCGAGCAGCCGGACGGCACCATGGTCCCGTACTGGGATGAGTCGGTTTGTTACGCCTTCGACCTGGCCGAGGTCGATCAGCTCGAACAGGCGGCGGCCGACCTGTGGGAGCTCTGCGTGGCCGCCGGCGACCACATGTTGAGCCACGGTTGGCTGGAGCGGATGGGCGTGCCCCGGGAGGCGCACGACCTGGTGCGCCGGAGCTGGGACACCGAGCCTCCGGCATTGTACGGTCGCTTCGACTTTCGCTACGACGGCACCGGGCCGGCCAAGCTCCTCGAGTTCAACGCCGACACCCCGACCAGCCTGCTCGAGGCGGCGGCGATCCAGTGGTTCTGGGTCGAGGACCGCTTTCCGGGCGCCGATCAGTGGAACTCCATCCATGACCGGCTGGTCGCCAAGTGGCGCGACATCGCCGAATCGTGGAAGCCCGATGGTCCGCTGCACGTGTGCTGGACCGACGCCGAGGAATCCGGCGAGGACATGATGAACGTGGGGTACCTGGCCGAGACGGCGCGCCAGGCGGGCCTCGACGTGGTGCTCATGCCGATCGAGGAGCTGGGCTGGGACTACGACAACGAGCGCTTCGTCGGCCTCGAGATGGAGCCGGTCCGGATGCTCTTCAAGCTGTACCCGTGGGAATGGGCCCTCGACGACCCCTTCGGACTCTTCGCCCTGGAGACGCTCTGGGTGGATCCGGTAAGCCAACCTGACCCCCACGGGGGCCGGGGAACGATCTGGGTTGAGCCCATCTGGAAGATGCTGTGGTCCAACAAGGCGCTGCTCGCCGCCTTGTGGGAGGTGGCCCCGGGCCATCCCAATCTCCTCCCGGCTTATCTCGACGGGCCCCATGATCTGGTCGATTATGCGAGCAAGCCGTTGCTCGGCCGCGAGGGCGCCAACGTCACGCTGGTCCAGGGCGGCCAGGTCCTGACTGCCGGGCCGGATCAGGACTATGGCTCCGAGGGATTCGTCCACCAAGGTTTGGCCGTGCTCCCGGACTTCGACGGGGCCCACCCCGTACTCGGGGTTTGGCTGGTCGACGGGCAGCCGGCCGGCCTCGGGGTGCGCGAGTCCGATTCGCTCATCACCGACAACCAATCCCGTTTCGTACCTCATCTCATCGATGGCTGAGAGCCAGGAGGCATGTCAATGACCAGCGCTGACTGGACCGCTATCGCCCACGGACTCGGGCGCACCTTTTCGTACCTCGGCGTCGGCGTCGTGCTGCTGGCCGTCGGCTTCCATGTCCTCGACCTGTTGACGCCGGGCAAGTTGGCCGAGTTCATCATGACCCAGCGAAACCGCAACGCCGCTCGGGTGGCGTCGGCCGCCATGCTCAGCCTGGCCATCGTGATCGCCACCGCCGTGCTCACCACCAACGACGACTTCGCCTTCGGCTTGGTGTCGACCGCCATCTTCGGCGCCGTCGGGGTGCTCCTGCAGACCGTCGTCTATGTCGTGCTCGACCGCCTGACCCCGGGCAGGTTGGGCGACGTGGTGTGCGCGACCGAGGACCATCCCGGCTCCTGGGTGTTGGCCGCCAGCCTGCTCGCGGCCGGTGTGATCGTGGCGGCCTGCATCAGCTGAGCGGCTCTGCGAGCGCCGGGCCGGCCGGCACCTCCAGCTGTCGGCTGCCGAGAGGTCGCCCGGGACCGCGCCAGAATCCTTTCTTCCCACTAATGCCCCCTCCAGGGTGCATTAGTGCTAACAAAGGCCCCCGCGGCGGCTTCAATCTCACGACCGACTGCTGGACCCGGAACCATCTCCGCTCAGCGGTCTTGGAGCTCCTCGATCGACGCCGCCTTCCAGACGTCGCGAAAGCCCCGGCCGTCGGTGCGCAACTGGCCGCAGTACCGGCAGCGGACTCCCCCATCACCGGGCCCACCACAGTTGGGGCAGGGCGCTCCGGGTGGCACCGACGCCGGCGTGAGGTCGCTCTCCTCCTTGCCGAAGGTCCATTCCTCGAGCCAGGTCTTCTCTTTGTGGTCGCCGACCTTCAAGCCCATCCGGTTCACCTTGTAGTCGGTGCTGCGGGCGGTGAAGCGCACCAGGATGCAGTCCCAGCCATCCTCCAGCCACGCCCCGGTGATGCGGGCGTCGAGCACCGCGAGGTGTTCGACGACTGGGCGCATGTCGTCGTTGCGCATGGCGTCGATCCCCTCGCGGTGGGCATCCCACAGCTCGTCGAGCATCCATGGGCGGCTGGCGTCGGCGTCGAGTTTCGACCAGTTGGCGGTCACGTCCTCGAACACGCCCTGGGCCTCCCGAAGGAAGGGGCCCAGTTCCCAGCCCGGGTCACGGAGGCGCATGGCGTCGAGGTACTCCTCGATCTCCGCGCCCGGCTGATACTCGCTCGGCGGGGCGCCCCGGTCCTCGGTGACCCAATCGTCCGACACGGTCGGCAAGCCTATGACGGTCGGCCGGCGTCAAGGGCCAACGTGAAGGGCCGGCGTCATGGGCCGGTGACGAGGGGGCCGGGGTCAAGGGCCGGCGACGAGGAAGGTCGAGAACTGCCAGACGTCCTCCGCCGGCGGCTTCGGGCGCCCGTAGCCGGCAAAGGGATCGGTCCAATGGTCGAGCGGCGTCCAGTCGACGCGTCGGGAGACGAACGGACCCAGGTAAGGCCGGGCGTGGGCCAGGATCTCATCGTAGGGAAGGTCGTCGGGTAGGCAGACCCCCTCCGACGGGTTGGCCAGCAGCCATTGAAGCGCCCCGAGCACCGCGGCCGCCACCTGCAAGGTGGTGGCGTTCTGGTGGGGAACCAGGCGGCGGGCTTCGTGGATGTCGAGCAGCGACCCGATCCACCAGCTGGTGTAGGGGTGACCCATCAGGAGGCAGCCGAGTTCGTCGCGGCCACCGACAATGTCGTCGTTCATGATCCGCTGGTCGGGCTGCAACACGTCATTGCGCATGTTCAGTTCGTGGAGGCTGGCGATGGCGGCGTCGGCCGGGCAGTAGGCGTAGTGGACGGTGGGGCGGTACATGGCCTCGCCGCCGTCGGTGACGGTGAGCGCCTCGGCAATGGAGAACGCCTCGCCGTGGCGGATGACCATGCCGACGATCTCGCCGCACGGCACCCATGACCTGACCCAGGTCCGGCAGCCCGGATGGGCCAGGCAGATCTGGTGACGAGGCCCCTCGGTGTGCATGTGGGCGCGCGCCGGCAGGGTCTTCTCGTGCGTGCCCCAGCCCATCTCGGCCGGGGCGATCCCCTCCTCGTAGAAGCCCTCGACCGACCAGGTGTTGACGAACTCGTTCTCCTGCTTGGGTCGGATGCTGACCTGGGTGTCGCGTTCGGAGATGTGGATCACCTTGATTCCGAGCGCCTGGGCGATGACGTTCCACTCGCCTGCGGCCCGGGCGGCGCGCAGCCGTTCGTGGGCCGGCTGGGGTGGCGGGTCGCTACTGGCCAGCCACCGGTCGGCGATGTCCGCCAGGGCGGCCTTGGTGAAGTGCGACACCAGCCCCGGGTTGGCGCCGTGGTCGAGGATCGCCGTGGGTCCGCGGTTGTCACCCCAGCGGGCGATCATGGCGCGCAGCGCCATGTGCCGGGCATAGAGGGTGCGCTCGACGGGAGGCTGGCTTCCCACGCCGGCATAGGGGTCCCACACCTCGAGCGAGGCGTTGAGGTAGCGAACGCCATGGTCCCGGCACCATTGGAGGAGGTCGGCGGTGCCGATGTTCCAGGCCAGATCGACAATCACGTCGCCCGGGCCGACATGGGTTCCGAGCAGTTGCCGGTAGTTCCCCTCGGTGATGCGGTCGCCGACGAACGCGGCGCCGTGCTCGACGACCCAACGGGCGGCATCGCCGACGTCGCCGAAGTCGATCACCGTGTACTGCGACGGCGCGGCGTCGACATGTGCGAACAGCAGCGGCAGGGTGCAACGGGCCACGCTGCCCAGGCCGATGACGAGGATTCGCCCGGGGTAGCTCACGGGTTGTTCGGCCGGAACACCTCGACACCGGCCGACCAGGTGCCGAGGACCGAGATGGCGGCCACCTCGGAGGCGGGCACCGACCGGGGGTCGGCGGACAGCAGGCACAGGTCGGCCCGTTGGCCGACCGCAAGGCGGCCGGTGAGCGAGTCCTCGAAGGCCTGGAAGGCGACGCCTTCGGTGTAGGCGGCCAGGGCCCGGTCGATGGGCAGGCGCTGCTCGGGCAGCCAACCGCCGGGGGGCTCGCCGCCCGGCGTCTGGCGGCTGACCGCCACGGCCAGGCCGTCCAGCGGCCGCATGGACGTCACCGGCCAGTCGCTCCCGAAACTGATGCGGGCCCCGAGGCGGTCGAGTCCACCGATGGGGTACTGCCAGGCCGTGCGGGGCCAGCCCAGGCGGGGCTCGGTGAGCTTCGTCATGACCCGGTCGCGCTGGGCCCACAATGGCTGGAAGTTGGCTATGACCCCGAGGTGGGCGAAGCGGGCCAGGTCCGCGGGTTGCACCAGTTGCGCATGGGCGATCACGGCCCGGCGGTCACGGGGCCCGTTGACGTGGCCGGCGTGCTCGATGGCGTCGAGCGCCGATCGGACGGCGCCGTCGCCGATGGCGTGGATGTGCACGCCGAATCGGTCGGCGTCGAATGCCGCCACCGCCTGGGCCAACTCGGCCGGATCCCAGTTGGCGATGCCGTGCGAGCACGGATCGTCGGCATACGGTTCGACTAGGGCGGCGGTGCCCGCTTCGAGTATTCCGTCGGCGAAGAACTTCACGGTGGTCACCACCAGCGCGTCGCCGGGGCCGCCGGCCACCTCGGCCCGGATGGCTTTGAAGTCGGCCCGCTGATCGCGCCAGCGCACCGGGTCGGCTCGCAGCGCCAGGGCCATGCGGCACGGCAGTTCGCCCGCCACCGCCAGCCGGGCGTACACCGCGACGTCGCTCGGGGCGACCGAGGCGTCGAGTCCCCATACGATGCCCGAGGCCACCATCTCCTGCAACGCCCGGCGCAACCCGAGTTCCTTGTCGGCGCCGCTGGGCAGGGGGGCGTGGGCCGCCACCGCCTGAGCCGCCTCCTCGAGCAGCGCCCCAGTCGGGGAGCCGTCGGGGTGGCGAACGAAGTGACCGCCGTCGGGGTCCACGGTGGCCCGGGTGATGCCGGCAAGGTTGAGGGCGGCCGTGTTGGCCCAGGCCGAGTGGTGATCCGACGCCCACAGCAGCACCGGCCGGTCGGTGACGACCCGATCGAGGAGTCGGGCTGTTCCCATGCCCCCCGGGAGGAGGGTCGGGTCGTAACCGGCGCCCGTGATCCAGCGGCGCCCAGGATGATCGTGGGCGTGCTCGGCCACCCGGCGCAGGAGGTCGTCGATCGAACGGGCCCCGTCAAGGGGCACGCCCGCCTTCCAGTACCCGCCCCACAGCGGGTGCAGGTGGCCGTCGCGGAAGGCGGCGACCATCGTGGCGTCGCCCACGTCGACTGTCCGGGCACCCACGAGCGCGACGGCGTCGGATCCGAGGGCCACGATGGTGCCACCCGCGATGGCAACGGCGGCCGCGTCCTGACGGCCTCGAAAGACCAACGTCTCACCTGGGTCGCGCCCTGGCCCGACCTGAACTGCCATCGGGTATGCGAACCTCAGGCGAGGGACGCCGTCAGCGGCTCGCCCCGAGCTTCGTTCTCGACCACCGGGAGACCGTCGACGTAGGTGACGGTGTTGGTGCGAACGGCGTGCACCCGGGGTCCCGGGGTGATGATGCCCACCAGGTTGAGGGGGTCGGTGGCCGAGATGCGCACCGTCTCGCCGGTACGGGGACTGCGGCGGACGCTACGGAGTTGTTCGACCGCCTCGGGCAGGGCGTACTGCTCGCCGGTGAAGCCGGTCACGAAACGACCCCCTCGTGCCGTGCCCCGCGCTTCCATGCGCCGGAGGGCCCAGAGCACGTCGCGCCACGGAATCGCCAGCGTCTCGCGTGCCACCAGGTCTCGGAAGACGACGCCCCAGCGGGCCAGCAGCTGCTCAGCCACCGCCTCGGCCAGGGCATCTCGATCCGCCACCTCACCGTCAGCCGGGAGTAAGGACCAGCGCCCCCCGCCGCTGGCAGCGGCGCTGGCCGCACCGCTCGGTCGGGCGGCGCCGCCCACCGCGCCTGTCCCGTAGCCCGAGGCGCCGCGGCGCAGGCCTCGCCGGCCCTGCCATTGACGCTGGTGGGAGGCCACCTGGCGGCCCGCCAGCAACGATCGAACAGCCGAGAAGCCGTCGGCCGTCAAGAGGCCGCGTGCCACGCCGTCCCACAGAGCAGTCTCCACCTCGGCCGGCAGCCGGCGGGCCGCGGTCGCCAACTCGGGCAGGAACATGGCGCCGGACTCCCGCAGCGCCTCGATGATGTCGTGGCTGGCCCCGGCGGTGGGTTCGGCCGGGACGGCGTCGCCCCGGGCCGACTGCATCAGCCAGGCCAGATCGGCTCGCAGGAGCAGCGTGATCGGCGTGGCGCGCGAGGTGATGCTGGCCGAACGTGGTGGCGGGACCGTGCCGGACCGCGCTCCGGGTTCGGGCCGCGCGCCGGGTTCGGGCCGCGCGCCGGCACCGGCGCCGCCCGCTGTGTCCCCTTCGCCGGCGCCGTCGCGAACTCTAATCCGGCCCCACACCACCTGGCCCGAGTGGCACAGCTCGTCCAGCCACGCGGGCCGGTAATGCTCGATTCGGGCCGGCAACACCTGGGACTCCCAGGTGCCGGCGGGCAACTCGCAGCCCTGCAACTGCTCGATGACCGAGATCAGGCCGGAGCGCCCCTGACGCTGGGTACCGGGGGCGAGGTGGTGCCACCGCAGCAGGAACCGCATCAGGTCCTGGGCGGTGACCGGCTCGATCTCGCGGCGCAGCCGCTTCTGGGTGTAGTTGTGGATGCGCGCCAGGAGGCGCCGGGAACACCACTGCTCGCCGGGGGGACCGCCCAGGCCGGGTTCGAAGTCGCCGCTCAGGGCGAAACCCTCCTGCTGCAGCCGGGCCATGCCGATGGCCACCGTTGCGGGGTCCAGCGCGGTCGCGGCCGCCAGCTGTGGAACCGTCACGGGGCCCATCGTGTCGAGATGACCCCGGAGCACGGTGGCCGCAACGGCATCGGCGTCGTCGACCACGTCGGCCGCGCCCCCCAGGTGCAACTGCACCGCGGGCTCGAATCGAACGCCGGGGAACAGCAGGTCAACCTGGGCCCGGAGCTCGGCGGCGCACCACATGACGTCGCCCGAAGGTGTCACGGCGGTGGAGGCCCGGTGCCGGCTGACGAGCTCCTCGAACCAACCGGACAGCGCCGGGACGGGCCGGGAGATGACGAGCGACAGCAGCAGGTCGTGCAACTCGTCGGTGTCGCGCACCTCGGGGGTCGCCTCGGCCCGCACCCGGGCGATGGCGTCGGGATCCAAGGTCGCCAGATCCCGGGCGTCGACCGGGAGGCCCCGGCGAAGCGTGACCGCCCGGCTGCGGCGCTCCTCAAGGGGCGCGTCGTCCAAGAACGTGTACGGCCGGCCGTTGAGGATCTCATGCGACAGGGGCGACGGCTCGGTGCTGTCCCGGCAGGTGACCGCGATGGCGCCGCTCTCGAGTCCCTTGACCACCTCGACCAGGCCGACGACGTCCATGGCCTCGGTCAGGCAGTCGTGCATGGTCTGGCGAACCAGCAGATGGTCGGGGATCTCGATGGGCCCGGTGGCGTTCTCCTGGCATCCCGCCAAGGCGGGGAAGACGGCCACCATCAGGTCGTCGGCCTCCATCCGCTGGATGGGCGGCGGATTCCTGCGGCCCCCCCGGAACCGCAGCACCGCCAGTGACCGGTTGAGGTTCCACCGCCACCGAATGGCGAACATGGGGGACAACAGTGCCGCTTGTCGCAGCACTTGGGCGACGGTCGCCGAGGACAGGAACCGGGCAACCGAGTCGAGCGGGAAGCTGTGTTGGGGCCCGAGCGAGAGCAGCACCGAGTCGTCATTGGCCGCAGCCTGGAGCTCGAAATCGAACGACACGCAGAACCGCTTGCGCAACGCCAGCCCGAGCGCCCGGTTGATCCGGCCTCCGAAGGGGGCATGGACGATGAGCTGCATTCCCCCGGAGTCGTCGAAGAAGCGCTCGATGAAAATGTGGTCGAGCGTGGGCAACCCGCCGAGCGCCACCTGGCTGGCCGCGAGGTACTGGACCACCATTGCCGCCACTACCTCGGTCACCCCGCAGCGTTCGCCCACCCAGGCGACCGCGGCATCGACCGGCGTGTCGTGGGAGGGGTCGCCATTTTCCCCAACTCCGAGTAGGCGATCGACGCCCGCCCGTAGGTCCGACACCTCCTCGGACAGCTCCCTGGTGCGGGCCGGGGCCTCACCCAGCCAGAACGGGACCGACGGCGGGGCGCCCGCGGCGTCCACCACCCGCACGATGCCCGGCTCGACGCGGCGGATGCGCCAGGACGTCGACCCGAGCAGGAACACGTCGCCCGCCATGGACTCGATGGCCCAATCCTCGATGACGGTGCCGACGAAGGTGTCGTCGGGATCGGCCACGACCCGGTAATCCCCCGTCTCGGGGATGGCCCCGCCCGAGGTGAGGGCGGCCAGGCGGGCGCCCCGGCGGCCGGAAAGCTCGCTGTTGATCTTGTCGCGGTGCACGTACGCCGCCCGGCGGCCCCGGCCGGTGACGATACCGTCGGAGACCAGCTCCACGACCTCGTCGAACTCCCGGCGGGACAGGTCGGCATACGGCGCTGCCCTCCGAACCAGCTGGTAGAGGTCGTCCTCACGCCAGCGGCTGGCGGCCGTCTCGGCCACGATCTGCTGGGCCAGGATGTCGAGCGGCGCCACCGGCGGCGAGATGGCGTCGAGTCTCCCGGCGCGTACACCGGCCAGCAAGGCGCAGCATTCGACCAACTCGTCGCGGGTCATGGGGAAAAGGCGACCCTTGGGCAGGCCGCCCCGGTGGTGCCCGGAACGGCCGACGCGCTGCAGGAAGGTCGCCATGCTGCGGGGCGAGGCAATCTGACAGACCAGCTCGACGGGTCCGATGTCGATGCCGAGTTCCAGCGACGCCGTGGCGACCAGGGCCCGCAACTCCCCCGCCCGAAGCCGGGTCTCGACCCGAAGGCGGCGGTCCTTGGACAGGCTCCCGTGATGGGATGCGACCACGTCGTCGCCCAGGCGCTCGGCCAGCAGGTGGGCGATGCGCTCGGCCAGGCGCCGGGTGTTGACGAACACGATCGTGGTGCGGTGGGCCTGGACGTAGCCCGCGATGCGGTCGAGGACCTCGGCCAGCTGTTCGGCCGACGCCACCGCTTCCAGTTCACCGTCGGGCAGCTCAATTGCCAGGTCCAGCTGCCGCTGGTGGCCGACGTCGACGATCGCGCATCTCGGCTCGCCGCCGGGGCCGCTGCGGTCGGCTCCCGCGCCCACCAGGAGGCGCGCCACCGTCTCGATGGGCCGCTGGGTGGCGGACAGGCCCACCCGGATCGGCCGCTGGTCGCACACGTGGTCCAGCCGCTCCAGGGTCAGCGTCAGATGCGATCCCCGCTTGTCGCGGGCCATGGCATGGATCTCGTCCACGATCACGGTGCGCACCGACGCGAGCGTCGCCCGGCTGCCTTCGGCCGTGACCATGAGGTAGAGCGACTCGGGCGTGGTCACCAGGAAGTTGGGCGGGCGGCGCAGCATGGCGGCCCGGGCCGAGGAGGTGGTGTCGCCATTGCGGACCTCGGCCCGCAACGACGGGACGGGCCGGCCCATCCGTTCTGCCACCTCGGCGATCTCCCGGAGCGGGATCTCGAGGTTTTGCTGGATGTCGACGGCCAGCGCCTTGAGCGGTGAGACGTAGACCACCTGGGTGGCGCCCTCCACCTGCTCGCCCGCCTCGGCGGCCCGGTACAAGCCGTCGATGGCCATGAGGAAGCCGGCGAGCGTCTTGCCGGAGCCCGTCGGCGCCGCAATGAGCGTGTCCTCCCCCGCCACCACATGTGGCCAACCGAGCACCTGGGGCTCCGTCGGACCCTCGGGGAATCGGGTCAGGAACCATTCCCGCACGGCTGGATGCATACCGGCCAGGACGCGATCGGCACGCCCTCCGTCGTCAGCTGGGCGCTCGGTGTCAACGACCGTTTCTGCGAACATACGTTCCCGACAGATTAGCACCGACGGGTGACAACTATCACCCCCCGACGAGGGCGGATCCCTCCCGCTGGCGGAGGACTTGGAGATCGTTGGCGTCGGGGTGGGCGGATCCGCCGAGGTAGTACATGACGGACTCCGGATCGAGGCTGTGCGCCAACCCGAGGGCGTGGCCCAGCTCGTGGGTGGCGATCACCGTCATGCGGTCCTGGTCGATTTCGCAGTCGGAACAGACGAGGAGGATGGCGGAGCGATATTCGTGGTTGCGGGCGACCTGAGGCACGAAAAGCCCCTGTTCGCCGGCCGAACCCTTCGCCGAAATGTCGGCCGTCGTCGCCCGACAGACCTCGATCCGATCGCGGTGCTGGCCGCAGTCGCCTTGGGCCGTCGGGCTCGCCCCGGCCGCACTGGCGGCTGTGTCGGTGGCGGTGAGCGTGAGGTGCAGCGCCGAGCCGCCCTGCGTCCAGGTCGCCACGGCGTCGGCCAGTGCCTGATGCCAGCCGGCGTCACCGGTGCGGTCGACGATCGTCAGGTTGCGATGGGTGGAGGGCCAATGGTCGCCGATTCCGTTGTCGTAGATCCCGATCGGGGTGCCACCGTGGGAGGTAAGGAAGACGAACAACGAGATCGAAAGAAGCACGGCGATGACCGACGCGAGCACGCCGGGCAGGTGGAAGTCGTGAGCCGGATCCATCATCTGAACGTATATCCCTGCCGTGGTTATGCCGGTACGGCAGGCGCCGGGCGCCGTTGCCAAAGCGCCCGGCGCCATTGCCAAGGGCGCCGCGTAGGCTCGGCGAACATGACCGAGACGACTTTGCCGTCCGATGCTCCCGCCGCCCCTGGGGCGGGGGGCGTTGCGACCGGGGCTGGGCGAATGCGGGTAGAGCAAGGCCAGAAATGGGTTCGGGCCTACCTGAACGGCCACGTGGTCGCCGACACCCGATCGCCCCTGATGGTCTGGGAACTTCCCTATTTCCCGACCTACTACTTCCCGGTCGACGACGTCGTCGCGACGCTGGTGCCCGCTGGCTCAGGCAAGCGCTCCCCCAGCCGAGGTGAGTCGGAACTCTTCGACGTGACGATTGCGGGCGCAACCGCTCCGGGCGCCGCCCTGCGCTATCCCGACTCACCCATCGAAGCGCTTCGCGGTGCCGTCCGACTGGATTGGGATGCCATGGACGAATGGTTGGAGGAGGACGAGCCGGTCTACACGCACCCCCGGAACCCGTATCACCGCGTCGACATCCTGGGCAGCAGCCGCCGAGTAGAGGTGCTGATCGACGAGGTCTTGGTCGCCGACAGCAACCAACCCCGCATCCTCTTCGAGACCGGGCTTCCACCGAGGTACTACCTCCCGCTGACCGACGTTCGGCTCGACCTTCTCCGCCCGTCGCCAACCGTCACGCATTGTCCGTACAAGGGCGCCGCAACCTACTGGTCAATCAAGGTCGCCGAGAGGCTCCACCCTGACCTGGTCTGGATCTACCGGGCACCATTGCCCGAGAGCCAGAAAATCGCGGGGCTGGCGTGTTTCTACAACGAGAAGGTCGACATCCGCGTCGACGGGGTCCTCCAGGACCGGCCCCACACCCCGTTCAGCTGAGTCCTCGGGTGCCCCTGGATGGCCTCCGGGAGGCAGTCGACTCCGACTCTTGGGCGCTGATGGCCCTGATCGGGGCCTGTTGGGCGGAATACCCCGGCTGCATCGTCGACTTCGCCGGCGAGTACCCCGAGGTGCTGGCCCCGGCCAGCCATTACCGAGCAGCCGGTGGGGCGTTGTGGGTGGTGCCGGAGGGTGAGTGGATCGCCGCCTCGATCGGGCTCGCCGCGGGTCACGACCAGCCGGTCGAGCTGGTCAAGCTCTATGTCGCCAAGCACCGGCGTGGCCGCGGGCTCGGGCAGGCGCTGGTGGGATACGTGGAGGGCCAGGCGCGTGAGCGAGGTGCGTCCGGGATCGAGTTGTGGAGTGACACCCGCTTCCACGATGCCCATCGGCTGTACGAGCGCCTCGGGTACCGACCCACGGGCGCAACCAGGGAGTTGCACGATCTCAGCGAGACCACCGAGTACGCCTTTCACAAGTCGCTGGCGTGAGCCGGCCGTCGCCCGCCGGTTTTCCTGCAACAAACCCACACCCGACGTGGGCGCAGTCGACAGAAACAGCGCTCGAAGCGGCCCCCGGACCGAGTCGCGACGCCCAACCCTCCACCTCAGGCCCAGCAGCCGGTTTTCCTGCAACAAACCCACACCGGACGTGGGCGCAGTCGACAGAAACAGCGCTCGGAGCGGCCCCCGGACCAAGTCGCGACGCCCAACCTGCTACCTGAGGCCCACAGCCGGTTTTCCTGCAAACCCACGCCCGACGCCGACAGGCGTCGCAGCTACCAGGCGCGGAACTCGGGGTCCGGGATGTCTGCCGCCAGGCTCTGCAAGCCCGTCGGCAGGCTGTCGCGGATCTGGATGTACAGCACGCCCAGTTCCTCCATCTTGTCGGCCCCGATGACCTCGGTGAGCGCCGGCAGGAGTTCGTTCTCCTCGAACG
>JAUTXN010000097.1 GCA_030838045.1 Acidimicrobiaceae bacterium | reverse complement strand
CGGGCGAGTCGCAGACCAACAACGGCGTCGTCGCCACCAGCAACTCGGGCCGAGGCCTGAGTGGGACGAGCCAGTCGAACACCGCGGTGTTCGGGGTGTCGACGACCGGGCGGGGCGTCGAGGGCTACGCCGAATCGGGTTACGGGGTGTACGGCCAGAGCAAGTCGTCTTCGGGGGTGCGGGGCACGTCGGTGAGCGCCCGGGGCGTGGAGGGCTGGAGCACCTCCAACTCGGGGCTGTTCGGGATCAGCGATACCGGATGGGGCGTCGAGGGGTCGAGCAAGGACGGCCGGGGCGTGAGCGGGGGCAGCGGCTCGAACACCGGGGTGTTCGGGGAGTCGAAGACGGGCCGGGGCGTCGAGGGCTATGCCAATGCCGGCTTCGGGGTGTACGGCGAGAGCCAGACGTGGCCCGGGGTGCGCGGCACCTCGGTCAGCAACAACGGCGCCGAGGGTTGGAGCACCTCGGCCGCGGGCCTCTTCGGGACCAGCGACAAAGGTGACGGCGTCCGGGGCGAGACCCATAGCCCGACCGCCGCCGCCATTCGTGGGGTGAACCCGGGGGGGATCGCCGGGTGGTTCCAGGGCGACCTGTACGTGACCGGCGTGTTCCACATGGTGGACGGCGCCGATTTCGCCGAGGACTTCTCGGTCGTCGGCGACGCGCCGGTCGAGCCGGGCATGGTCGTGGTCCTCGATGACTCGGGCGGCGTGCGGATCTGTGACCGGCACCTGCATCGCCGATTCTTTCAGCGGCTGCACCGGACCCCACGAGACGAGATCGCGGGCGACCGCAACTGCGACAACATGGAGATCTATGCCAGCTCGCCGAGCTACCTGATCACGGCGGGTGGGGAACCGGCGCCCTGGGCCCTCTTCCCGGACATCCAGGGCATATTCGCTCCCGACGAAGCCGCGAAACAGCTCGGCGTCGCAGTCACGACGTCCTTCATGCCGACATTTCTCGTCCCGCGCACCGACCCCGTTTTCCCCGACCCTCGCCCACTGGCCACGAACCACGCCATATCGGGCAACGACGCCGCGGGGCTCATCCAGTTCGGTGCCTTCTCCAGCAATACCAAGGAGAAGGTGGGCCCATTCGCCCACACCATCGTGGCCACGCCGGTGGCGAACTACGGCGTCGCCCCGGACTTCGCCTGCGGGCACCAGATGTACCTGCCCGACTGGGTGAGCAGGGAGATCATCGAAGGGTTCGCCGACGGCGTGCCCCGAGACCCGCACAGCCAAGGCTGGAGCTTCGTGAACATGGGGTCCGATCCCCGCCAGCCAGGGCCCGGCTTTTTCCTGGCGCTGTTCCGCGATGGCGAGTATGCGGTACTCGAGGCGTACGACACGTGGCTCCATCGCCCCCGAGCCGACGATGCCCGAGCCATCTCCTTCAAACAGTTCAAGGAAAGCGTCGAGCGGCGCAACGGTGCGCTGTCGCTGTCGGGCAACAAGGTCACGGCCTACACAACCGAGAACGGTACCGAGGTCGAGTTCGTCATCTGGGACAACCACGAACGCCGAGGCGCGTTCACCGGCGCCGAGGTTCTGTCGATCCGTCGCTACGGGGATCGCTTCGACGCTCTCGGTGACGCGGGCAACGTCCGGGACCGCTTCGTCAACGGGACGATTCTCAACTCGCCCGCCCCGCCGGCCGAGGCGGTGGTAGAGATCTCCAACCCCAACCTGTCGACCCGGCTGACACTGGATTTCAGCGACCAACGACATCCGCGGCGGGTGTCGGAGTCAGGCGAGGTCGAGGTCGCGGGATACCACAACGAGGTGTGGGCCGATTTCGAGTGGGGCGGAGCCGAGGAGGGTGATGCCTACCGCCCGTTCAGGACCCTGAAGGCCGCGGTCGCTGCGGCCGCCCCCGGAGGCTCGGTACGGATCGTCCCCGGGCAGAGCGCAGAGCGGGTCGTCATCGACAAGCGGCCGTTGCGGCTCGTCGCTCCCATCGGCGGCGTCGCCGTCGGGACGCCGGCCCCCCGAAAGGTCGCCGATCCCGACCCGGCCGCGGGCGCGATCGACGATCGCAGCGTCTGGGTGCAGTTCGATTCCCCGGACCCCAACACGACCGACCCCGCTCGGCCGTTCAACACCGTCAAGGCCGCGATCGCGGTCGTGGCGCCGCGAGGCGTGATCAACGTCCTGCCCGGCTCGACCCTCGAACGGATCACGCTGACCAAGCGCGTCACGCTGGTCGCCCCGATCGGTGGCGTCTCGATCGGTGCCCTCCAATTGCACTGGTGACCGTCGCCCCAGGCACAGGCCTCCGCCGCACCGCTGCGCCCCCCCGCCGGGCCGGGCCGGGCCGGGCCCACGACGCCGGCTATGCCCCCGCGAGCCGCTCCCGCTCGACCGCCGACGCCGCCGCGATGACCAGGCCATCGGCGCCCGGGGGACCGACGATCTGCAGGCCGACCGGGAAACCGGCCGAGTCGAACCCACACGGGACCGACACGGCGGGGAAGCCCGCCAGGCTCCACGGCACGCACGACCGGGACAGGACGGTGAGGAACCGGGTGTAGTCGTCGCGCATCGGCGGCGCCACGCCAACGGTGGGCAGGCACAGCACGTCGCAGCGGTCGAACACCGCCCGCAGGCCGCCCGCCAGCACCGCCCGCAACCGCCCCGGACTGTCGTCAGGTACAGCCGCGTGGGTGGACCCGCAGGTCCATGCATATTGGCGCCGTGCGAGCCGCTCGAAGCCGCCGTCGTAGGGCCAGGGATAGGGTTCTGCCCAAACAAGGCCAAAGAATCGTCCCATTTCGAGGGTCTTGGAAAACTCAAACGGTGTGCCGGGCAATCCGGCGCTCTGCACCTCACCCATCCGGAGGCGAGGGCGGGTTCGCTCGCTCCGAACGACAGAATATTTCTCACAGGCGGCGGTTACCCGAAAATGCCTCCCATAGTCTGGCAGTCATGACCTGGTCGGTCGTGATGCGGTCGAGGGTCAGGATTCCTGGCAACCTGCGCGTCACGCCGACAGTGCCAGCGTGGCGCAAAAGGTTTCTACGGTCCGTTGCCGGACACGTCGGGCGCGGTGTCTTCGGGGAATGGGCCGGCGCCGGAGTTGCCGACTAGGACGATCGGCCCCGAGACGTGATTGCCGATGGCTTCGACGCCGTGGCTGTTGCTGGTCAGACTGAGTCCCCCGTCGATGGTGTTGACGGGGCAACGGTCGTCGCCGGTATCTCCAACGAGTACGAATCCGTCCGATCCGGCAATGCTCATTTTGGCGCTGTGGTTGCCGCAGATTCGTACGGCCGAGCCTCCGTTTACCGAGATCGCGCCGGTGATTGTCGAATCCTCGATGTCGAGAGCGATTCCACCCGAGATGGTGATCCCGCCCGAAATGCGGGCGTTTCGGATGCAGACGGTTCCCGATCGACCGGTGATGGCGACGCTTGGGGACGGACCGGTAATGCTCCTGGTGCACGCCACTTGGGCGGTCGCGACGCTACTCGTGCTGGTGGCAAAATTGCTGTTGCCGTTGTAGATCGCCGTCACCGAATGGAAGCCACCGCCGAAGGTGGTGCTGAGCGAGGCTCGCCCGTTGACCATCGCCGATGTGGCGGCAGCGGTCGCCGAGCCATCGATAAAGAAGGTCACGGTACCCGTCGGCGCGGCCACGTTCGTTCCCGGGTTAGGCGTCACGAGGGCCGAGAAGGTGACGAGTCGGTTGACAGCGGGATCGGACGGTGAGGCGTTCAAGTTGATAGCTGTAGACGCCGTGTTCACGGTGAGGGTTCCCGGAACAAACATCACGCTGTAGTCGGGTGACGTGGGCCCGGATGGGATGATCGGATAGCCACCGGGAGGACTCCTCGGCGTGGCTCGGGTGCTCAGCTGCACGGCGCCCCGAAGCGACGCTTGGGTGTCGCCGTTGACGAAGCCGGTGAAGCGGGCCGTGAACGGTGGGTTCGCCTGTCCAAAAGGCCGGATGGCATTTTCAGCGGTTGTCGAGAGCGGCGCCCGAGTGACGCTGATGTGGACCGTTTTGGACGCGGGGAGGTACTTGGCCGAATCGTTTGGTTTGAAGGTCACCGTGAGTGCCTGGTTGGTCCCGGCGCGGAGGACCGTGCCTGCTGCCTTGCTGTAGGTGAAATCGCCCGGGACGTTGGCGGACGCGTTGAGCTGCCGGTCACCCAGAGGGGTCCCGTAGACGATGCTTGTTGGCTTCGTCCAGGTGACATCGGGCGCCGTCGGTGCCGCCCGGCCGAGGCTCCACGTGCTGAAGTGCGAGGTCCGTACCTGGACTAAGGCATCGCCGCCGCCACCGAGGGCGGTGATACCCCGGCTTGCGACGCAGGGATCGGGTACGGCCATGACGGAGTCGACGCAGTTGTCGATCGCCACGCCGTTCCTGAAGACCTGAACATCAGCAGGTGCGAGGCCGTTGAGGACAGTGCTGTCGACGGTAAACGTTGCGAGGTAAGGCGATGCCGCCGTTGCGACAGGCCCATCCAGCACCACCTCCGTGCCGAAGAGGCTGAAACCGACCGGAGCGGGCGTCGTCGTGGTCTGCGGTGTGACGGTGAGCGTCCCATTCACGCCCGCCGGGGCGACGATCGCAGTCTGCAATGGCACACTGGCGGTCGCCCCGACATTGCCCGGGTCAGTGGTGACCATGCCACCATCTGTCACCGTCGTTTGTGCGTTTCCGGCTAGGACCGTGTAACTCACGGTTTGTGTTCCGCTGTTGCCGGCGTTGTCCACGGTGTTGACCTGGAAGTCGTGGGTGCCGGAGCTAGCGGTATCGAGGGGTGCGCCAGCCACGACGGTGCCGGTGCACTGCTGCACCCCGGACGGGTCGCTGCATGAGAAGTCAGCCTCGACCACTTGGCCAAGGCTGTACGACGCGCCCTCAACCGGAGTCCTGAGAGTGACGCTGGGCGGCGCCGTGTCAACTGCTGCATTTACCGACAACGTCGTCGAGCCCACCACGGAGCCCTGCGTGGCAGTTATCACCGCGGTCCCAGGGGCATGAGCGGTAGCCAGTCCGCCCGCAGCCACCGTGGCCACTGTGGTCTGCGATGAGGTCCAGGTGACGCTGGATGTGACGTCGGCCGTGGAACCGTTACTGTACGTGCCGGTCGCGATGAACTGCTGGCTAGCGCCAGTGGCAACTGTCGAGTCAGCGGGACCGACGGCGATCGAGGTCACGATGCGCGATGCGGATGCGTCGATGCCGGTTATGACTGTGTCGGGGTTGAGTGGGAGTTCCTGGGCGTCGAATAGTTTTGTGGCGCCTTTGTACCATTGGGTCAGGTATCCCTGGAGTGTGAACTGGATCGCGTAGGTGCTGTTGCCCGGTAGGTCCCGGAAGGTGTAGGTCCCCGTGGGGTCGGTGAGTGTCTGGGTGGAGAGTACGAACGTGGCGCCCGTCCACTTCCAGGCGCTGACTTGAGCGCCTGGTAGGGGTTGACCGGCGGTGTCGGTGACGCGGCCGGTGATGTCGCCTGTGGTCCGGGCCGGCTTCGTCAAGGAGTCGTCGATTCCCGATACATTGCTGCCTTCGGTTACGTCGACGTAGGTCGGTGCGATGCCGTTGGCGACCGTGGAGCCTTTGTATACCTGCGCCACGTAATCGATCGAGAAGAAACTGATCCGGTAGGTCTGGGGTGTCAGGTCTGAGATAAGGAAATGTCCGTTTTGGTCGGTGGAACCGCTGCCGCCTCGTTCGGATGACGAGGCGGAGATTTGAACCCCGGGGATGGGCAGGCCCGTGGTGGCGTCAGTGATCGTCCCGGAGATCGAACCCGCCCGAACGATTCCATCTGCGTGCGCCGACGATATCGGAACAGCACAGAAAATCATGGTGAGTGCGAGCGAGATGCACACGTTCATCAGCCGTGTAGGCGACTTATTATGCGCTGGGGCGATCATTTTCGGTTCTCCGCTGCTCGTCGGTTCTTCTGTTGCTGAGTTCACTAAGAAGCTCTCGACTCGCATGTCTGGCGCAGCGCCGAATCGACGGCAACAAATGACCACGCCCGAGTTCCGGCGTCCACTTGTGCGAACCTCTCGGTTTCAACTATTCGCGACCCAAAATCGATCCAGCGATGCTGTCCTCGTCGAAAATGCGCCCCGCTGTTTCTTAGTGGGCAAGGGTGACGATGTCAAGCTCCTTGGAGAGAAGTGCCCGAACGGGTAATTTCCGGGCGTGACGACTGGCCTCGGCCAAAGCCGTAAATTTCGACCCAAGAACGACGTCTCTTCACCTCCAAGCTATGTCGAAGTCTGGGAGATGACGCAGTCTGGAGCTGGTGATCAACTCGTGCGCTAAGCCGAACGGTCAGACGTCGAGGAGTGGGAAATTTCGGGAAGCAACGCCTGGGCGATGCCGCGCAAGCGCACAAAGCGAGCCAGCTCCGTTTTGTCCGGCTGTGGCGGGGCGGACCAGGGTTCGGCGACCGAGTCTGCCGTAGACGCCCAGCCGCACTATGGCGGTTTTTCGTCACCGTGACCAGCTGGCCGTTCGCTTGTCGGCGATCACCTACCTTTAGCGAGGCAAGGATGGCCGCCGATATGAGATAAATGCCAACGGACCAAATGGAACAGGCGACGCCGGCTATGCCCCCGCGAGCCGCTCCCGCTCGACCGCCGACGCCGCCGCGATCACCAGGCCGTCGGCGCCCGGGGGACCGACGATCTGCAGGCCGACCGGGAAACCGGCCGAGTCGAACCCGCACGGGACCGACACGGCGGGGAAGCCCGCCAGGCTCCACGGCACGCACGACCGGGACAAGACGGTGAGGAAACGGGTGTAGTCGTCGCGCATGGGCGGCGCCACGCCAACGGTGGGCAGGCACAGCACGTCGCAGCGGTCGAACACCGCCCGCAGACCGCCTGCCAGCACCGCCCGCAACCGCTGGGCGTCGAGGTAGTCCGTCGCGGTCACGGAGTCGGCGGCGTCGAGCTGGTCGCTCACCTCGTCCCAGTACGCACTCCGGTCGGCCCCAAGCGACCGGTGAAACGTCGCCGCCTCGCACCGGCTCACGACCAGCCCGGCGGCGTTGGCCAGGTCCAGGTCGGACGAATCGGGACGGTCCAGCGCCACCAGTGCACCGCCCGAAGAGGCGACCAGGGCGGCGATGGCGTCCCGGGCGACACCGGCGATCGACGCCTCGCAGCCCTCGAAGCACGCCTCGGCCAACCCGACCCGCAGACCCGGGCCCGGTGAGCCGCCGGCGAACAGGCCGACGTCACCGACGGATCGCCCGGCCATGACCTCCAGCAGCAACGCGGCATCGGCGACGGTCGACGCGATCGGCGCCACATGGTCCATGGTCCACGACAGGGGCACGATGCCCTCGGTCGGGACCAGGCCGAAGGTGCCCTTCAACCCCACCACCCCGCAGAGGGCGGCGGGGACCCGGATGGACGCCCGGGTGTCGGTCCCGATCGACGCCAGGCCGATCCCGCACGCCACCGCGATGGCCGAGCCCCCCGACGACCCGCCCGGAATCCGCGAGGGGTCGAACGGGTTGGCGCTCTGCGGCGTCGTAACCCCGAGGGCGAACTCATGGGTCGACACCTTGGCCACCACGATCGCCCCGGCCGCCCGGGCCCGCCCAACCGCGACCGCATCGCGGTCAGGAACGTAGGAGTACGCGGCCGACCCGGCGCGCGTCGGCACCCCGGCCACGTGGATGATGTCCTTCACCGTGATCGGGATCCCGTGCAACGGCCCGAGGGGGGTGCCGCCCGAGGCCGCGATGCGGTCCAGGCGGGCCGCCTCGGCCAACGCCTGCTCGGCCATCAACTCGACGACCGCCCCGAGCGCCATCCCCTGCTTCTCGGCCGCCACGATCGCCTGCTCCACCAGCTCGGTGGCGCTCAGGTCCCCGGTGACCAGCCGGCTGTGGGCGGCCGCGACGGCCCCGCCCGGGCCCCCGGCGACCCCCGGGGAACCTCCGGCACCCCAGAATCCATCCACCATTCCCGGCGGTGCGTAGCGAAACGCCGGTGGGCGAGCAGAGTCGACGAAGCCGCCCGGACGCTCGGTGGCCACCAGCGCCAGCGCCTCCGAGAAGGCGGTGGTGGCGGTCGAAGGCGCCCCAGACTCCTCCGAGTCCGAAAGCCCGGGGGTCACCCTTCGACGGCGGCCGGGAAGGCCGCCGACGACGCCACAGCACCGAAGACGCCACCTTGCATTTTCACCATCTCCAACGCCGCAAGGTAGTTGCCGTATTCAGTCGCCCCGGTGCAATCCTCCAGGAGCAGGCACTCGTACCCACGATCGTTGGCCTCGCGCATCGTGGTGTGAACACATACGTCGGTCGTGATACCCGTGAACACCAAATGCGTGATCCGCTGGCTGCGTAACACCAAGTCGAGCTCGGTGGCGTAAAACGCCCCTTTCCCCGGCTTATCTATGATCACCTCGCCGGGCATCGGCGCCACTTCGGGAACGATGTCCCAGCCGACCTCGCCCCGCACGAGGATCCGTCCGCACGGGCCGCTGTCGCCGATGCCCGCCCCGATCCGCTTGGAGCGCCACAGCTTGTTGGGCGGGCAGTCGGCCATGTCGGGGTGGTGCCCCTCCCGGGTGTGCACGACCGCCATCCCGACCGCCCGCACGGCCTCGAGCACCCGGGCAGTGGGCTCGAGGCCGGCCCGGGTCAGCTTCAGGTCGTACCCCATGGCGTCGACGTAGCCGCCGGGGCCGCAGAAATCGACCTGCCAGTCGATGCATATCAGCGCCGTGCGGGCCGCTTCGAAGCCGCCGTCGTAGGGCCAGGGATACGGTTCTGCCTCAACCAGGCCAAACATCATCCACCTCCAAGGGTCTGGGGAAAACGCAAACGGTGTGCCGGGCCAGCCGGCGCTGCGGCGCCTCACCCATCGGCGGCGAGGGCCGGCTCGGTTGCTCCGAGCGCCATCAATACGTCCTCACTGGTCGCCACCGCCCCGAAAATGCCGCCCGACATCTCGACGATCCGCACCCCGGCACCGGCGAGGGACGCGTCGAGGGGGGCGCATCCGTCGATGATCAGCAGGCATTCGAGCCCCCGGTCGTTGGCGCTGCGCAACGTCGAGTGGACCGGGCCCTCCAGGCCCAGGCCGCAGACCAGGAGATGGTCGACGTGGAGCCCGGCCAGGCATTGGGCCAGGGGACTGCCGCTGAAGCCGTCCATCCCGAAGGCGTCGACGACGGCGTCGGGTCGAAGCCCGGCCAGCAGCTCCCACTGCGAGTCGCCGTACGGGGGCAACACGCTCGGGCGACGCTGGGCCGGTGACGCCGCGTGGCGGGTGGCGACCACGGCCGCCCCCCACTCACCGGCCGCGGCGGTGAGGGCGGCGACGACACCGACCGCGGGTGCGGCGTCGGGGCACAGCGCCACCATCCCTGCCTGCAGCCCGACGAGGAGCAACGCCGTGTGTTCGGGGTTGACGACGTCGTCGTAGGGCCACGGGTAGGGCAGCGAGTTGGGCACCGCCAACCCGCCGCCCTCCGGCGTGGGACTGCTCATGCGCTGCAGGCCGGGACCGTTCCCACGACGCCCTTGACCAGGTAGCACAGGCTGCTCAACTGGTCGGCCGTGGCGGTCTGGCCGGCGGGGATCCGCACCGTTCCGCTCTGGTCGGTGATCGGCCCGGTGTAGGGCGAGGTGCCCGCCAGGATCTTGGCCTTGGCGGCCGCGATCAGGTCCTGGGTGGCCTTGGTGACCGACGGCCCGAAGGGGGCGAGGGCCAGTGGCGAGGCGACGTCTTTGCTGGTGAACCCGGCGGTGTAGTTGGTGTTGAACGGGCCACCGGAGAACGTGCCGGCGAGGATGCTCTTGACCATGGTGGTGTAGAGCGGGCCCCACTGCCATTCCGACCCGGTCAGCCAGCCCTTGGGTGCCAGCGACTGGGCGTTGTAGTGGTAACCCACCGTGTAGGCGCCCTTGGCCTCGGCCGTCTTGATGACTGTGCTGGTGCAGTCCTGGTGCTGGCTGATGACGTCGGCGCCTTGGCCGATCAGGCTGTTGGCCGCGTCGGCCTGCTTGGCCGGGTCACACCACGCCCCGGTGAACACCGTCAGGGTCTGGATGTCGGGCTTCACGGTCTGGGCCCCGAGCTCGAAGGCGTCGATGTTGAGCAGGGTCTGGGGGATCGGGAAGGCGGCGATGAAGCCCAGCTTGCCGCTGGTGCTGGCCTGGGCGGCTGCGATGCCGCCCAGGTAGACGGTCTGCCACACGTCCCCGAAGTAGGTGTTGATGTTGGCTCCCACCGGCGGGGAGATCAGGTTGCCCTGCTGCAGGACGGCCACGTCGGGGTGCTTGCCGGCCAGCGTGACGGCGTAGTCCTTATAGCCGTAGCTGGTCGAGAAGATGATCTTGGCCCCCTGGCCGATCATCTGCTCGGCGACGGTGACCATGTTCGAGGTCTCCGGCGTTTCCGGCGCCTCGAGGATCTTGAGGTTGGGGCAGGCCGCCTTCAGGGCCACCGACCCGGCGTGGGCCGCCTGGTTGTAGCCGAAGTCGCTGGTGGAGCCGACGTAGATGAAGCCGACCGTGGTGGCGCCGGTACCGGGGCCGCTGGCGCCCGCCGGGGAGGTGCAGGCCCCGCTGCTCGCCGCCGCGGTGGTGGTCGAGCCCGCGGCCGGGGCCGCGGTCGTGTTGGACGACGTGGAGGTGGAGGACTTACCGCAGGCGGTGGCGGCCAAGGCGACGACGCCGATCAAGGCGACCGCCTTGGCGACGGTCGTGCCGGCGCGACCCTTCCGCGTGGTTCGGGACAGGGACATGTGGTTACGGCCTCCTTGAGGTGGGGGTGGTGGCGCGACGAGGGAGCGTGTCGAGCAGTAACCGGCGCCCGGCACGGCCCGACACCCGCGGCCCTGGGGCTGCGTGCGGGGCTGTGTGCGCCTCTGTATACATGGCGGCTGACCCTAGGGACGGGTCGTTGCCGGGCCATATCGGTGTCGTTACAGGAGCGAGAGCGCTTCCTTATCGGTTCCTGACGCGGACCGAACGCGACGCCCCGGCTGCCAGGGAACGGATCACGCGGGGCGCCCGGACGAGGTGGCCCGGGCGCGGCGAACAGCAGTCCGTCAAGGTGCGCTCTGTTGACTGCCTGATCGTGCTGTGCGCCGGGTGGATCCGGCCGTTCACACGCGAAGCAGGAAGGCCACGCCGTTGGGCGTGCCGAGGCCGGTCACGTTGTCGTAGCCCGGGGTGGTGTTGATGGCCAGGCCTGGGAAGTCGAAGGTGCGCACCGACGTCGTGGTTCCGTTGCTGGCGTCGACACCGTTGACGTAGTCGACCCGCACCACGGCCGCGTTGACGTGACGCACATCGGTGAGCGCCCGGGTGCCGGCCAACCGCTGGTAGAGCGACGGGTTGATGAAGCCGTGGGCGTAGCCGGTCGCGCTGTCGGCCAAGGCCATGATCCCGGCCAGGAGCGGCGACGAGAGGCTGGTCCCTCCGATGCGGTACTGGCCGTAGTGGGCGCCGTCGGGGAAGGTCTGGGTGAGGCCGATCAGCATGCCGGTGTTGGGGTCGCCGTCGGCCGAGATGTCAGGGACGACGCGACCCTTCTGACCGGGCCGCTGGTTCTGCCGGGCCAGGGTGTTGGGTACCACGCCCTGCTGATACCAGGGCTCGGCGAACAGTCGGCTGGTGCCGCCCCCGGAGCCGTAGAGGAAGGCGCCGGGAGGGGGCGGCACCCACGCCCCGTTCTTCAGGATGCTCTTGCCGGTCTCCCAACCGGTCTCGAGCACCCGCTGGCCGTTGGCCCCCACGCCGACGCTGGTCCCGCCGACGGCGGTGACCCAGGGGCTCGACGCCGAGAAGTCGGGCGAGGGAGTGCCCAGGTTGGCCGCCTCGTCGCCGGAGTCGCCCGACGAGAAGTACACGCCGATGCCGTCGAGCACTGCGTCGATGGCGATCCTCTGGAAGGCCCGCACCAGGCTGGGCGGGATGTCCTCGCCCTGGTCGCCGTAGGAGTTGGTGACGATCTGGGCCAGATGCTGGGCCACCACGGTGTTGAGTGCCTTGTCCAGGGACACGTCGAGGCAGTCGGAGCCACCCACGTACAAGATGTCGGCCTTCGGGGCCATGCCGTGGACCGCCTCGACGTCAAGGGACTGCTCGCCGTACCAGCCTTCGGCGTCGCACTTGCCCGGACGTTCGAGCTTCGGGTTGGTCCGGAACAGCAGCTCGCTGAACTGGTTGGGCCGCAACGGGTACGCCGGGTCGTTGCGGGCCGCGTACTGCTGGGCGTCGGCAAACAGGGTCGGGGAGGCGAAGGCGTCGATGACCGCCACCGTCACCCCTTGGCCCTGGATTCCCTGGTTGAGCGCCTGATCCATGCCGTAGACCGAGCGGAGCTGGTCGGGCACGTAGCCGCACGGGGCATACGGCAGGGGCGACGGGAAGCCGCCTCCGTAGGCGGGATCGGTCGTATCGAGCTTCTGGGCCCAGTACTGCGAACACGGCGGGGCATTTCGGAACGCGGCCGGTGGTGCCACCGTCCCGGGGCCGGCGCTGGGTGCGGCGCTGGGTGCGGCGCTGGGTGCGGCGCTGGGCGCGGCGCTGGCTGCGGCCTGTGCAGCCTGCGCGGCCGACCCGCCGGCACCGTCCTGGCCAGGGGTGACGACCGACGGCACGAACAACTGCTGGCTCTCGTCGATACCGACCACGGTGTCGATGAGGCCCGCGACGTCGGCGGGCACGGTGAGGTCACGGTCGGGCGCCCGCAGGTCTTGGCCCTTCACCCGGTAGGTGTCGAGTTGGACGGCGAAGGCCTGCTGTACCTGGGCCACAGAGCCGGTCGCCTCGACGTAGAGCCGATTGGCGGCCACGTCGTCAATCGTGAACCCGCCGTCGGTCAGCCACTGCTGGACCGCACCGACTGTCGCAGTGGTGGGGCCAAAGCGGACAAGGGATGCCTCAGGGGTCAACCAATGGCGAAAGTTGGCGCTGGACGGATTCGACACATCGGCCGCGGCCGCCGCCGCTCCGGCCTCATCGCGGCCATGCAGGTACACCCGGAACTGCAGCTGCGCAGCTGCCGCTCGAACGCCCACCTTGGTATCCGGGCGGGCCCAACTGGGCTTGGAGCCCGCGATCGGGTTGCGGGAGCTGGCCGCGGTCGCCGTTGTCGCAGGCATCGTCATGCCGGCCACGACGACAATCGCAACACCAAGAGCCTTCAGATCTCGTCGCATCGAGTGATTCGCCTTCTGCTCGCCGGGAAGAATCGCACGGCCGAGGCTAGACCCAAGGAAGCGACACCTCGGACAAGGCCGCCGACCGACGTCGCGGAAACCCCAGGGCGGACCAAACCGGCCTGACCGGGGCTGTGATGTGGGCAATGGCGGCGCGGAGCCGGGCCGGGTCATGGCTCCCCCGGACCAGGGCGTCGAGGATCAGCCCGTGCGCCGGCGGGCATGCGCAGGGCTCGACTCCTCAGCCGTCGTCTCGAATCCTGGTCCCGTTGTCAATGGCTTTCGGCGTCCCGGTCGGGGTACTCGCCATCATGGATCCGTGTGCCGTTGGAATCGTCGCAGCCATCGGCGCGATGGTGCCAGGCACCAGGAGATCGGTTTCTCTGACTCTCTGACACTGGCATTGAGTGTTCGACGCGGTCACATTATGAGCCGGCCACGCTGCGTCTAATCAACAGCCTTGGAGAGCGAGGGCGAATAGGTGTCGGATGGTTCACAGGCAGACATGGTGGAAGCGCTCTCGACAGATCCAGGCGTTCAACAGTCTGTCTGGGATGTCAGGGCGTGGCTGCCTGGTGCGTTGATATGGCGTGGGGGGCGAGGGCAGCTTCTGGGCTGGCGAGGGAAGCAAGGAGAGCCAACTTTTCGGCGTCGCTCGTGCCGTGTTGGGCGACCTGGAGGATCACAACGTCGTGCCGGGCCCAGAGCCGCCGGAACTTCGCTGGACAGCGAGAGTTCGCCGACCAGTTGGACGAAACGTGGGTCATCGCTGTCGCTCCCGACGGACTTGCGGAAGCCGGCGACCAGCCGGACCGTGTCGCGTTCCCAGTCCGGGTAGAGCGCTTTTTCGGCCGGGTCGAGGAATACTGCGCGAAGGCGGTTCTGGCCGACCT
>JAUTXN010000092.1 GCA_030838045.1 Acidimicrobiaceae bacterium | reverse complement strand
GGTCGAACAGCGGGATGATCGTGGACAGGCCGCCGGTGGCCGGAATACAGAAGACGCCGAGCATGCCCGCCACGTGGAACATGGGGATCTGGTGGAGGAACACCTGGCTGTCGTCGATCTTGATCATGCCGGCGATCTTGTACAGGTTGACCATGGCGGCCCGGTTGTCCATGACCACGCCCTTGGGCAGGCCCGTCGTCCCGCCGGTGTACATCAGGATCGCGGGGTCGTCCTCGTCGGGCTCGTCGGGGATGACGGCGGTACCCGCGTCGATGAGGTCCTGGTGGGTGAGATCGTGGGCCACGTCGCCCGAACCCATCAGCACGACCTTCTTGATGCCCGCGGCCTCCCGCACGCGATCGACGACATGGGCAAACGGCGGGTCGACGAAGACGACCTCGGTCCCCGAGTCCTTGAGTATGTATTCCAGCTCCTTCGGCGCCAGCCGGAGGTTCAGCGGGTTGATCATGGTCCCGCCGAGGAACCCGGCGTGGTACAGCTCCATGTACTCATGGGAGTTGAGCGACAAGACCGCGAAGCGGTCGCCTTTGGTCAGGCCGAGCTCCCGGCCCATGCCGTTGGTCAGGCGCAGGACCCGGTCGAGATGCTCTCCATAGGTCGCGCGGTACGAGCCGTCGACCACCGCGGATTTGTCGGCGTAGCGGTTCGCCGCCGGGATGAGAGACCGGTGGTACACGAGTTCCTTCATCCATCTCACCATAGAACGGGAGTCCCCTCAGGCGTCGCCTAACGTCCGAACGATGTCTTCCGCACCCCGTCCGCCCTCAGCACCACGTATCGCGGTGTTGCCTGCGGGCGATGGTGCACTCGTGAAGTCGGCGATGGACGCGGTCGAGGCAGGCGGGGGCGTCGTCGTCGACCCCGGCGAGGCCGAGGCGCTGGTCTGGACATCAGCCGGAATGGATCCTCAGACGACCGCGGCGGCGTTGCAGGAGGTGCTGGGCAACCACCGCGGCATCCGCTGGGTCCAGTTGCCATGGGCCGGGGTCGAGCTCTATGCCGAGGCGGGGCTGTTGGACCACGAGCACGAGTGGACCTGCGCCAAAGGCGTCTATGGGAAGCCCGTCGCCGAGCACGCCCTTGCGCTCACGCTCGCCTGCTTCCGCCACCTGAAGGCGTTCAGCCGGGCCGAGCGCTGGGGCGACCAAGCGGGCCAGACGCTGTTCGGCCGGCGGGTGACGATTTTCGGGGGTGGTGGCATCGCCCAGGAACTGCTGCGGCTCCTCAGCCCCTTCGGCTGCCAGGTGACCGTCGTGCGCAAGCGGTCCGACCCTCTCGAAGGCGCCCGGATCCTCGGGTGGGACAGGCGCAACGACGCCCTGGGCGAGGCCGACGCAGTAATCCTGGCGTTGGCGTTGACCGAGGAAAACACATCGTTCTTCGCGGCGCCGCAGTTCGACACGATGGCCTCGCACGCCTGCCTGGTCAACGTGGCCCGAGGTCGCCACGTCGTGACCGAGGACCTGGTAGCGGCGCTGACCCACGGTGAGATTGGCGCCGCGGGTCTCGACGTCACCGACCCCGAACCACTGCCGGGCGGCCATCCCCTGTGGACGCTCGACAACTGCCTCATCACGCCGCACACCGCCAACACCGAGGCCATGGCCATCCCGGCACTGGCGGCGCGCATCGCCGACAACGTTCGGCGCTTCGGAGCGGGCGAGGCGCTCGAGGGTCTCGTCGATCCGGATCTCGGTTACTGACCCGTAGAATCGCGGCGGGGAGGTTCACATGGCTGACGAACCCGGCTCTGAGCAGCGGATGGGCGACGCCGACGCCCTGATGTGGAGCATCGAGAAGGATCCGATGCTGCGCTCCACCATCACGTCGGTGCTGGTCTTCGACCGGCCGATCGATCACGACCGGTTGGTCGACAAGGTCGAGCGCGCCAGCCGGGCCATACCCCGGCTCCGCCAGCGGGTGATGGCGAACACCTTTTCCATCGCGCCCCCCCGATGGGAGGTCGACCCCAACTTCGACCTGCGGTATCACCTGCGCTTCGTCGCGTCGCCGAGCGTCTCGCCGGGTGCCTCGCCGGGCGCCGGGACGGGCGTCTCGCCGGGCGCCGGGACGATGTCCGACGTCCTGGCCATCGCCAGCCCCGAGGCCATGTCGAGCTTCGACCTGGCCCGGCCGCTGTGGCAGATGCTCGTCGTGGAAGGCATGGCCGACGGCAGGTCGGCCGTGGTCGTGAAGCTGCACCACACCATCACCGACGGGATCGGCGGGGTGAAGCTGGGGATGCAGCTGTTCGACCTCGAAGAGTCGCCGGCACTGGACCCCGGCCCCATTCCCGAGGCGCCGCCGGTGCATGTCATGAACCAGTGGGAACGGGTCCTCGACGCCTGGAACCACGAGCAGCGCCAGGGTCTGGCGCTGGCCACCCGTCTGGTGCCTCTGACCGTCGGCGGCCTCACCCATCTGCTGTGGGCCCCGGCCGAGACGCTCAAGCGGGCCGGGGAGGTCGCAGGCTCGATGGGCCGTCTGCTGGCGCCGGCCAACCGGCCCTTGAGCCCGATCATGACCGGCCGGTCACTCTCAGTCGACCTCGATGTCTTGTCCATCCCCCTCGCCGATGCCAAGGCTGCAGCCAAGGCCGGCGGTGGTCGGCTGAACGACTTCTTCATGGCCGCGGTGTTGGGCGGTTTGCGGCGGTACCACGACGAGCACGGAGACACACCCGAGTCGCTCCGCATGGGGATGCCGATCAGCCTTCGGCACGCAGGCGGGGTCGGGACGGCCGACCCGGTGGGAGGGGGCAACCAGTTCGTACCCACACGATTCCTCGTCCCGCTCAAGGTCGATGATCCCGCCGAGCGGATGCGCATTCTGCACGAGCTGGTGGCCGGACAGCGGGCGGAGCCGGCCCTGGGCTTGGTCGACGCGGTGTCACTGGTGACCCGGCGCCTTCCGAAAGTGGCGCAGATCGGCGTGCTGGGCGGCCTGTTGCGCACCGTCGACGTCATCACGAGCAACGTCCCGGGCGTGCCCATTCCGCTCTTTCTGGCGGGCGCCAAGTTGGAAGCGCAGTACCCGTTCGGCCCGAGGAGCGGTGCTGCGGTCAACGTGACGTTGCTCAGCTACCTCGACGGGTTGTTCATTGGGGTCAACAGCGATCCGGCCGCGGTACCTGATCAGGCCCGGTTCATGGCCTGTCTCAGGGACGGTTTTGACGAGGTCTTGAAAGTTGCGTGAATCTGGGGTTACGCGAAGCCTCAGATCGGAATAAATTCCTAGACCATGCCTTGGACGTTCATCATTCGCCCGCGTGAGATGCGGAAGTTCCGGCGGTGCCGGCGGGAGTGGGATCTCGGTTCCCAGGTCCGCCAGCGTTACGCCCAGAAGCGGCCCTCCATGGAGTGGGCATTCGACAAAGCCATTCGAGACGCGTTGGCGGTCTACTACTTCCCGGCCATGGACGACTGGAATCGGGCCATCGTCCGGCCACTCACGCTCAAAGGCTTCGACCGGTCCATGCGGGAGAGCCGGGCGAATCATGAGAAGTGGACGCCGCTGACCCCGGAGGAAGAGAAGTCGTTCGAGCACAACCTGCTGGTGGGGCAGGCGATGCTGACCAACTATTTCGTCTGGGCCGCGGCCTTGGACGACTTCGATTCGATCTTCGCCGACCACGACATCTGGGCGCCGATGCCCGATCCGGCCAGCCCGATCCATGACCTCGGGACGCTCGACGGTCGGCCGATGCGCTACATGGGCCGGATGGACCAGCTGATCGCGGACCCCGACGACGAGTTGTGGGTCGTCGAACACCGGGTCGTGCGCGGCGACTGGACGGACAGCGACGAGTTGATCGAGGACGAGGTGCTACGCAGCCACTGCTGGCACACCCAGATCGCCTACCCGCAGATGCTCATCGCCGGGACCATCATCAACGAACTCCGAGTCGACGGCCAGCTGGACGCTCCGCCGGTCTCTGAGTTTGTCGAGCGTGACCAGAGAACGATGATCGGCTCGCGCCACGTGAACACCCGACGCAGCCCGCTCACCATGGAACCGGCGGCCACCCCCGCCACCCGGTCTGCGGCCACGGCGCAGGACTACGTGACGTTGCAGCAGGACAACGGCCTGTTTCGACGGACGGTCATCCGGCGCAATCAGGACACACTGAAGGAGACCGGTGTACGCGTCGCCGAAGACGCCATGGAGATCCGCAATCCCGATCTGACGGTGGAGCCGACGTTCGGGGATCACTGCGCCCAGTGTGAGTTCAAGGCACCGTGCGACGCCATGGAAGCCGGCGGCGACTGGCAAGCCATCCTGGCGGAGAACTTCTTCCAACGGGCGGACGACGCCGAGGACGAAAGCCTGCGCCATTCCGACCATCGGGTGGGCCAGCGGGCCGGACTCGGCGGGATGTACCGGGTGATCAACCTGGGTCGGCGGTAGGCGCGCTCGCGCAGGGATACACCGTTCGGGCGGTGGTCGTCGGTACCGTTGGCGGCCGGTGCCCTCTCAGCCTCGGTGGCTCAACTTGTTGGTTGCGTTGTGCGCATTGGTGCTGGTGGCCGGGGTCCTCGACCTGTTTGGCCGTTCGAGCAACAGGGCCGCGTCAGGGTCGGTTCGCGTGAGCGCCGCCGCTACCCGTCCGTCGTCGCCGCCACCCGCGCCCACGGGTGCCGCGACCTCAAGCACGCCGCCACCGTCATCGCCCCCCGCGACGGCCGCTGGTGCGTCCACGACGAGCAGCACCACGCCTCCAGTGACGACACTTCTGGCGCCGCCGCCGCCGCCCGATGCCAACCACCGCTGGGCCGTGGGGACTCAGAGCCTCACCTTCGTCGACACCAGCCGGCGAACCCCGGCTGCAGGCGGCGACCCGGGGGAGGGGTCCCGGTCGCTTCCCACCGTGATCCGGTACCCGGTCGACGGTCCGGCGAGCGGGGCGGAAGCGGCAGGCGGCGCGGGGAGCCACCTGGGCCACCCCTTTCCCCTGATCGTCTTCGCCCACGGCTACGACATCACCCCGGGCGTCTATGCCGACCTGCTCCACGCCTGGGCGAGCGCCGGGTATGTGGTCGCGGCCCCGTCATTTCCCAGGGCGACCGCAGGTGGGCCGCTCGATGAGGGCGACATCGACAACCAGCCAGGCGACTTGTCGTTCGTCATCACCCAGGTTCTGGTCGCCCCGGCGCTGGCGGGGCTGGTCGACAGCGCCCGCATCGGCGTGGCGGGGCACAGCGACGGCGCCTCGACGACGGCGGGGATCGGGTTCGACAGTTGCTGCCGGGATGGCCGGGTGGCCGCGGACGCGGTCATGGAGGGCGACAAGCACAGTTATCCGGGCGGCGCCTGGTTCCCGGCCGGCCCGGCGCCGGCGCTGCTCGTCATCCAGGCCGACCATGACGTCCTGAACCCGCCCGCGCTGGGCCGAGCGGTGTTCGACGGCGCCTCGTCGCCGAAGTACCTGCTGTCGCTGGTCAACGCCGAGCATCTCCAGCCGTACACGTCTGACGCGGCGCACCTCAAGGTGGTGGAGGCGGTGACGACGGCGTTCTTCGACCGATATCTGAAGGGCCGGACCGCCTCGGTGGCGGCCATGAAGAGCGCGGCGGAGCCGGGATTGGCGACCCTCAGCGCCGGATAACGGTCTCACCCGGATGAGAGCCTGGTGGTGGCTCGCCCGGCGCGTCCCGCCGTGCTGATCGATCATTCGACGGTGCGCGAGGTGGGTCAATGGGTGCAGATTCCGATGTCTGTGGATCGGACGAGTCGGGGGTGTCGGGCGAGTCGGGGGCGCTGGGGGTGTCGGGCGTGTCGGGGGCGCGGGGGGTGTCGGGGCTGTCGGGCGTGTCGGGGGCGTCGGGGTCCGGCGCGGTTGCGCCGGCTGGGTTTCCCGGCTGCCGCGGCTGCGCGTATCTGAACAGTGCCGACGTGTCGATCTGCCTGGCCTGTTGCACCAGTCGCTTCCCGGCGCCGCCAGTGCGTGCGGGCGGGTCCGGCTGGTCCGGCGGGTCCGGCGGATCCGGCGGGCCGGGCGGGGAGTGCGAGGTGTGCGCAGTCTGCCGGGTCTGCGGTCAGTCGATCCGACCTCACGAGTCGTGCGCAAACGACTGGTGTAGCCGGGCGGACCGGTACTTCTCGGTGGTCTGGTCGATCGGTCCTCATGTCGGTGCCTGGCGCCGGGTGATCGCGGGATACAAGTATCGGCACCAGACCGGCTGGGCGACCGTGCTGGGCCGGATTCTCCTGGGTTACCTCGACGAACACATGCCGTGGTTCGACGAGTACGACGTGCTCGTTCCCATGCCGGCCTTCACCGGTCCGGCCGCCCGGCGTTCCTGGGACCAGGTCGGCGAGTTCGTCGCCGTGGCCTCCCGTCTGGCCGGTCCGTGTTGGCAGTTCGAGTCGGGATTGGTCGTGAAGGCGCGGGAGACGCCGGCGCTCGCCGGCTTGAGTCGACCTGCCCGCCGGGCGTGCGCCGAAGGGCCACTCCGCGACGCTCTGCGGGTTCCCGATCCGGCCGCGGTCGCCGGCAGCCGCATTCTCGTCGTCGACGACGTGTTTACCGAAGGGAGCACACTGCGGGAGGTCGCCCGTGCGCTGGTCCGGGCGGGAGCCGACGAGGTCGCCGGTTTGACACTTGCTCGCCAGCCGTGGCAGCGGGCGCGGAGCGGCCGGGGCCAGCGTCGCTGAGCGCTGGGTCGGGCGCGGTGCGCTGGGTCGGGCGCGGTGCGTTGGGTCGGGCGCGGTGGTCGGGCGCGGTGCATTGGGTCGGGCGCTGTGCGTTGGGTCGGGCGCTGTGTTGGGGGGCGGACGCCGACCGCAGCGGGGCCGGTCTGGGATGACATGAGGCCGGGCGTAGAGTTGCCCAGGTGCCGACCGGACCGATCCACCTTCACATCGCCGACGTCCTCACGGCGGTGCCCACCCAGGTAGGGGTCGAGGCGGGCCTGGTCACGCTCACCGAGGACGACGCTCCCTACCGCTCGTTGCGCATCATTATCGGACAGCCTGAGGCCAACGCCATTTTGGCCGGCTGGCACGGAGCGGTCCCTGGGCGGCCTTCGACATGGGACCTGTTCGTTTCGACAGTTGCGCTGCTCGGCGCCCGGATCGACCGTGTGGTGATCACCGCGGTGCACGAGGAGCGGCACTACTTCGCCCACATCGAGTTCGAGCAGGAGGCAGAGCGCCGGATTCTGGCCTGTCGGCCGTCGGATGCGATCGCTCTGGCCGTACGGGCGTACAACGTCGACATCCTGGCCGAACCTTCCGTGCTCGACGCCGCAGGGGTTCTGCCCGACGGGACCAAACCCGGTAAGGCCGCCGAGGTGCCAGACGCCGAACCGGAGTCGGAGTTGGGCGCCCGGGAGGCAGCGCTAGCGGCCCGGGAGGCCGAACTGGCCGAGCGTGAACGGCTCATAGCGGAGCGCGAACAGGAGACCAGTCCATCGGTTGCCGCTGAACCCGCCGTGTCTCCCGGACCTGCGGATCCTCCCGGACCTGCGGATCCTCCCGGACCTGCAGAGCCGGTCGTGCCGGTGATGCCGGTCGTGCCTTCCGGCCCTGCCGAAACGGCCATCGGGCACGACGATGCCGCTGCTCCCAAAGGTCACGCCGAGCGTGCGGATCCGGCAGTGCCCGCGACCTCTTCGGGTCTGGAAGCCGACACTCACCCGGCTGGTGACGGCGCATAAGCCGCACCGCCAATCCGCACCGCCGCCCACGATGACCGCACGGCCGCGGGCGCTGGCTGCGCCGACGTCGCCCCGACTCAGCGCACGGGTGATTCCGCTGGACCCACATGGGCGTCCAGCCACATGTTGACCGGCTTGGCAATGCGCCACACCTCGACGACCCGGTCCTTGACCTCGGCGGTCGCCATCCACGGCGCGGGCGGAAAATGACGGCCGACGAGCACTGCCATGTATCGAAGCAGCTTGATCCGGGGATGGTCCTGAGGCCAGCCCTTCGGCGCCCGCTTCAAGGTCTCACGGCCGTCGATCTCAAAGCCGGACTCGGCCAGGCGGCTGCCGATCGCCTCAAGCTCCTCGCCGGC
The DNA here is from genome assembly GCA_030838045.1 of Acidimicrobiaceae bacterium. Classification (GTDB taxonomy): domain Bacteria; phylum Actinomycetota; class Acidimicrobiia; order Acidimicrobiales; family Palsa-688; genus JALYXV01. Next base: position 6,800 of record JAUTXN010000092.1, on the reverse strand, counting down.
CGCCCCGTCGATCGCCTGTCGGTATCGGCTGAGCTGATCCCTGCTCAGATGCCACGTTCCTCCGCCTGAATACAATCCGTTGGCCGAGAAGCTCACGTAGACCCCGCCCGTTCCGGTGCTCGACCAGGCCCCGACGTTCGTCTTGTACGGCGTCTTGTCGGCGCTGAACCGGATATCCCGGTACGGTCGCATCAGTTTGAAGGAGCCGAACTCCCCCTCGACCTCTGCCAGCAATGCCTCCATCGGGGCTTTCACGGATCGCTGGTAGACCGGCTTTCGCGGTTCCCAGTACTCCTTGGTGTTGTCCGCTTCCAGGCCCTCGAAGAACTCGAGCGCCTCGTCGGGCCACCCGTCGAAGCCGCCGGAGCCGCCGAGGCCAAAGGAGCCGCCGTCGCCAGGGGAGCCACCGTCGCCAGGGGAGTCGCCGGAGCCGCCGGGGCCGCCGAGGCCAAAGGAGCCGCCGGACCCGGGCCCGCCCGCGCCAGCCGGTAGAGGGGACTGTGGGGTCACGGCAGGATGGTAGACAGCACACGGCTGGAAGGAGGCCGAAATCCGATGACCCCTGGGCCACGACCACACGTCGTCATCGTCGGCGCTGGCTTCGGCGGGATCAACGCCACCCGAGAGCTGATGGACGGCCCGTTCGAAATCACCCTGATCGACCGTGACAACTACCACGGCTTCTGGCCGTTGCTCTACCAGGTGGCGACCTCGGGACTCGGTCCAGAGGACATCGCTCACCCCGTGCGGGGCATGTTCGGGAACCGGGCCAACGTGCACGTACGGCTGGGCACCGTCAGCGGGGTGGATCTCGATCGCCGTCTCGTACACATCGAGGACGAGGCCGACGTCTCCTACGACTCCCTGATCCTGGCGGCCGGGTCATCGACCAGCGACTTCGGCATACCCGGCGTCGACGACTACGCCTTCCCGCTCAAGACCCTTCCCGACGCCGTCCGCCTCCGGAACCACGTGCTGACCTGTTTCGAACGGGCGGACGCCTGTCCCGAGCTGGTCGATGGCGGGCTGCTGACCTTCGTGCTGGCGGGCGGAGGACCGACGGGAGTCGAGCTGGCGGGAGCGTTGAGCGAACTGATCGGGGAGAACCTGGCCCGCGACTTTCCCCACCTCGACGTCACCAAGGCGAGCGTGATCCTTGTGGAGATGCTCGACCACCTCCTGGGCGGGTTCGCTCCGAGCTCCCAGGCCCACGCGCTGCGCACCCTGCAGGCCAAGGGGGTCGATGTCCGGCTCAACACCGCGATCTCGGCGCTCGACGTCGACCACGTAACGTTCAAGGACGGTTCGAGGATCCAGACGATGACCACCGTCTGGACCGCGGGCATCCGGGCCAACCCCCTGGCCGACCAGCTCGATGTCCCGAAGGGCAAGGGCGGGGCCATCGAGGTCACCAGGGAACTGACCCTGCCCGGCCACCCCGAGGTCTTCGTGATCGGCGACATATCGGCCTCGACGGACCATCACGGGAAACCCCTTCCTCAGGTCGCCCAGGTCGCGATCCAAGGTGCCCGCCACGCGGCCCGGACGATAAGGCGCCGCATAGCCGGCCGGCCGACCAAACCCTTCAAGTACCACAGCCACGGCATGATGGCGACCATCGGGCGGCGGGCCGCGGTGGCCGAGATACCGGGCGGCCTGAAGTTGCGAGGAACGCTGGGTTGGCTCTCGTGGCTGGGAGTGCACCTGGTCTTCCTGGTCGGATTCCGCAACCGGGTGGTGGTGATGGTCAACTGGGCCTGGAACTACCTCAGCCGGGATCGGGCCAGCCGGGTCATCTTGCGGGACGACTCGAGCACGCCGAGCGGCCAGCACCGGGCCTAGCTGGCTACCGGTACGTGCAGCGCCCGGCGTCGATCACGACCTCACCTCGCTGGGTCGAGGTCTGGAAAAATGCCTCTCCGTCGTCCAGTGCCCAGAGCGAGACGGTGAGGTCATCGCCGGGGAAGACGGGCTTGGAAAAACGCCCCGCCATCGACACGAATCGGTCCGGGTCGGAGTCACACAGGGTGTGGAGGAGCGCCCGGCCGGTGAAGCCGTACGAGCACAACCCGTGCAAGATGGGCTTCGGGAAGCCCGCCATGGCCGCGAACTTCGGGTCCGAGTGGAGCGGGTTGCGGTCACCGCTCAGCCGGTAGAGCAGCGCTTGGTCGGGCCGGGTCGAGTACGTGACCTCGTGGTCGGGGTCACGGGCGGGGGGTTCGGCCTTGCCCGACGGCCCACGCTCGCCCCCCCAGCCGCCTTCGCCCCGGATGAACACCGACGCCCGGTTGGTGAACAGCGCCGTACCCGTTGCCTTGTCAGTCGATACCGACTCGGTGGCGATGACGGCGCCTGAGCCCTTGTCGTAGATGCCGGTGATGGTCGTGACCGTCGAGATCTGTCCCTCGACCGGGAGCGGGGCGTGCAACTCGAACGCCTGCTCGCCGTGGACCAGCATGAACGGGTTGAAGGTTCCGACCTTGTTGAACGCCGAGCTCAGCCCGAACCCGGCGACGACGGCGAAGGTGGGCAAGGCCCGTTGGGTGACCTCGGTGCTGTTCTCGGTGGTGAACTCCAGCTCGAATCCGGTCGGTTCGATCGAGCCCGCCCCGACCCCGAGGGCGTAGAGCAGGCAGTCGGTCGAGGTCCACGACTTGTCGACCGGGTCACCCCGGGTGCCGACGGCGTCGGGGTTGATCGGCATGGCTGCGCTCCTCTCAGGGGTGGCCGGGCACGGCAAACCCGGTCACCACGTTACGTCGAAAACGCAAATTCGATGCCGGTCAGGCCGTCAGTCGGGCGTGTCCGAAAGCTCGACGCTGACGGAGTCCTCGGCACCCTCGGGGGTCGCTTGGAGGACGAGGTCGGCCACAGTTCCCGCCTCCTTCAGGTCGTCCGCCGCCAGTGCGATGCGGGCGAGGCGGTCAGTGGAGGCGATCACCACGGCCCGCAAGACCGGCCACCGCATCGACCTGCTCGCCCCGCTCTTGGCGGAGCGGATCTGGCCGAGCGCCCACGCGACATCATCGAGCACGGTCGCATCACCCGCACCATCACCCGCACCCGCCCCCGCCGAACCCGCCGCACCCGAAGCCGAACCCGAAGCCGCACCCGGACCCACGGCCGGCCAAGGCGCCCGGTGGACCGAACCCTCCTGCCACCATGACCAAACCTCTGCGCTGACGAAGGGTAGGAACGGCGCGAAGAGCCGCAACAACGCCGACAGGGCGATCCGCAGCGTCGCCTGGGCCGACGCCGCCCGGTCCTCGCCCAGCGTCCCGTAGGCCCGGCTCTTCACCAGCTCCACGTAGTCGTCGCAGAAGGACCAGAAGAACGACTCCGTCCGCTCCAGTGCCCGGGCGTAGTCGTAGCCCTCGAACGCGGCCGTGGCGTCATCGATCAGCGATCCCAGCCGCTGGAGCAGTGCCAGGTCCAAGGCTTCGGTCGGGACACCGTCGGTCCCCGATCCCGACAGACCGAGGACGAACTTGGATGCGTTGAGCAGCTTGATGGCCAGCCGGCGGCCGATCTTGAACTGATTGACGTCAAGCGCCGTGTCGGTCCCTGGTCGGGCGGAACACGCCCAGTACCGCACGGCGTCGGACCCGAACTGGTCCAACACGTCGATCGGCGTCACCACGTTGCCGCGCGACTTGGACATCTTCTTGCGGTCAGGGTCGAGGATCCAGCCGTTGATCGACGCATGGGCCCAGGGCAGGGCGTCGTGTTCGAAGTGCGCCCGAACCACGCTGTCGAACAGCCACGTCCGGATGATCTCGGGCCCTTGGGGCCGCAGGTCCATCGGGAATGTGCGCGAGAACAGATCGGGATCGTCCACCCAACCCGTGGCGATCTGGGGCGACAGCGACGAGGTGGCCCAGGTATCCATGATGTCGGGGTCGCCGACGAAGCCCCCGGGCTGGCCCCGCTGCGACTCCTCGTACCCCGTGGGCCGGTCCGACGACGGGTCGATGGGCAGATCCGCCTCGGCCGGCGTGATCGGATGGTCGTGGTCGACATCGCCCGCGGTATCGACGGGGTACCAGATGGGGAACGGCACGCCGAAGTACCGCTGGCGAGAGATCAGCCAGTCGCCGTTGAGACCCTCGACCCAGCTCTCATAGCGCTGGTACATCCAGCTCGGATGCCACCGCAGTGCCTTGCCTCGCTCCAGCAGGGCCTTGCGCAACTCGGGGTCCCGACCCCCGTTGCGGATGTACCACTGACGCGACGCCACGATCTCGAGCGGCCGGTCGCCCTTCTCGAAGAACTTGACCGGATGCGTGACCGGCGTGGGCTCGCCCACCAGAAGGTCCGCCGAACGCAGCATCTCCACGATGCGGACCTGTGCTTGGCGGATCGTCAAACCCGCCAGCGAGCCGTACGCATCCTGCCCGGAGGACGAAGTGATCCACTCCGGGACCTCGGCTTGCAACCGGCCGTTGCGTTCGACGATCACTCGTGTCGGCAGCTGGAGTTCCCGCCACCACGTCACGTCGGTGGTGTCGCCGAAGGTGCAGATCATGGCGATCCCGGTGCCCTTGTCGGGCTGGGCCAACTCGTGCGCCGCCACCGGCACCTCGACGTCGAACAGCGGCGAGCGCACGGTCGTGCCGAACAGCGGCTGGTAGCGGGGGTCGTCGGGGTGGGCCACCAGTGCCACGCACGCCGGCAGCAGTTCCGGCCGCGTGGTGTCCACCATGACCAGCGCGCCGTCCCCGGAGCCGGCGGTCGGGGCGAACCCGTAGCGGTGGTAGGCGCCACCGACCGGCCGGTCCTCCAGCTCCGCCTGGGCCACCGCGGTCTGGAACGTGACATCCCACAAGCTGGGCGCCACGGCCTGGTACGCCTCGCCCCGGGCCAGGTTGTGGAGGAACGCCTGCTGGCTGGTGCGCCGGGCCCGCTCGCCGATGGTCGTGTAGGTGAGCGACCAGTCGACCGACAGGCCGACGCGGCGCCACAGCTCCTCGAAGGCCCGCTCGTCCTCCACCGTCAACGAGGTGCACAACTCCACGAAGTTGGCCCGCGAACACGCCACCTTGCGCTTCGGGTCAGGCGAAGCCGGCGGCGAGAACGACGGGTCATAGGGGAGCGACGTGTCGCAGCGAATGCCGAAGTAGTTCTCGACTCGGCGTTCGGTCGGCAGCCCATTGTCGTCCCACCCCATGGGGTAGAACAGCTCGTCGCCGCGCATGCGGTGGTACCGGGCCAGCGAGTCGGTCTGCACGTACCCGAACACCGACCCCATGTGCAGCGAACCGCTGACCGTCGGCGGCGGGGTGTCGATGGCGTAGATCTGACCCCGGCTCTTGGACCGGTCGAAACGGTACGTCCCGGCGCGCTCCCACTCCTCGTCCCAGGTCTTTTCCAGGCCTTCGAGTGACGGTTTTTCGGGAACGGTCGGCGACATCGTCCCGCTACGGTACAGGGGTGCTGCGCCTTCACGACACCGCAACGGCAACGCTGCAGGAGCTGGACCTGCGGGATCCCGGCCGGGTGTCGATGTACGTGTGCGGTTCGACGGTGTACGCCGACCCCCATATCGGCCACGGCCGCTTCGCCCTGATCTGGGACATCATCCGGCGCTACCTGACCTGGTCGGGGCTCGAGGTGAACTTCGTCAGCAACGTCACCGACATCGACGACAAGATCATCGACCGGGCCAACACCGAGGGCCGCAGCGCCGCCGACGTGGCCCGCCAGTACGAGCTCAAGTGGTGGGAATCCATGGACCGCCTCGGGGTGGGACGCCCGACCAGCGAGCCCCATGCCACCGAGTACGTCGACCGCATGGTCGAGCTGATCGGCGAGCTGATCGACCGGGGCAAGGCCTATCCGGCCGGCGACGGCGTGTACTTCGCGGTCGAGACGGTCCCCGACTACGGCCTCCTGGCCCACCAGCCGCTCGACTCGCTCCGCGCCGGCGCCCGCATCGAGGTCGACGAGGAACGGGGCAAGCACTCACCGGTGGACTTCGCCCTGTGGAAGTTCGCCAAGCCCGGCGAGCCGTCGTGGAAGTCGCCTTGGGGTGACGGCCGGCCGGGCTGGCACACCGAGTGCGTGGTCATGGCCCTCGACCTGCTGGGTGAGGACTTCGACCTGCACGGCGGCGGTCTCGACCTGGCGTTCCCCCACCACGAGAACGAGCGGGCCCAGGCGGTGGCGGCCGGTCGCCGGTTCTCGCGCCGCTGGGCCCATTCCGGCATGGTGGTCGCCGAAGGTGGGGAAAAAATGAGCAAGTCGCTGGGCAACGTCATTTCCTTACCTGACCTCCTGGAGCGCTACGACCCCCGGGCCTACCGCCTGCTGGTGCTGCAAGCCCACTATCGCTCGCCGCTTACCGTGACCGCGACGACCCTCAGTGCGGCCGCGGCGGGCATGGAGCGCCTCGACGCGATGGCCCGCCGGTTCCCCGACGCACGAACCGGGGTGGCCCCCGACGCCGCCGGCCTGGACCGGTTCCGGGTTCGGATGGACGACGACCTGGGCACCGTCCAGGCCACCGCGGAACTGTTCGACCTGGTCAAGCGGGCCAACACCCTCGCCGACCAGGGGCAACCCGCCGCCGCCCAGCCGCTGGCCGCCGCAGTGTACGACATGTGCCAGGCCATCGGCCTGGAAATCGGTGCCAAGTCCGCGGCGTTGGACGAGGACGCCTCTGCGCTGGCCGTCGCCCGCGACGAGGCCCGTGCCCGGGGCGACTACGCCGCCGCCGACGCCATCCGGGCCGAGCTGCAGGCCGACGGGTGGATCGTCGAGGACACACCAGGCGGCACCGTCATCCGTCGCTGAGGTTCTGG
>JAUTXN010000089.1 GCA_030838045.1 Acidimicrobiaceae bacterium | reverse complement strand
CGTCGTCGCGGCCGAGTGACGCCGTCACGGTGACGTCGTACAGCGGTTGGTCGCCGAGGGCGTGGGGCCACCACAGGTCGGGCTGCTCGATTGGAACCCGCCAGCGGAGTTCGTTGGCCCCCGCCGCCAGGGGGTGCTCCGCGCTGCGCTCGACCGCCGGGCCCCGCGGCCCCGAGATGGTGGTCGTGACGCGGACCAGCGCCGCCTGCGCGACGTCGAGCGTGGCCCGGAGCTCGAGCGTCGCCCGCTCCTCGTTGGCATCGGTGCACAGCACTCGCAGCTTGGCCACCCGCACCGGCCCGGTTTCGAAGAGGGTGACGGGCCGCCAGATCCCGCCTGGATTCCAGTCCGAGTCGATGCAGTCCCAGTGCTGGAAGACCCCCGTCAGGTTGCGCTTGGCCGTCTTGTCGCTCGGCCGGTCGCAGGTGAGTTCGAGGGCGAGGAGGTGTTCGGAGCGCTGCGCCGCAGCCTCGGTTATTTCGAAGGTATTGGGGAAAAAGTACCCCTCCGTGTCGCCCAGGTACGACCCGTCCAACCAGACGTCGCCCTGGTAGAAGAGGCCGTCGAGTTGCAGCCAGGTCCGCCAACCTGGTTTCGATTCGTCGCGGGTGGCGGGGGAATCGAACCGTCGGCGGTACAGCAGCGGCCCGTCGCTCGCTGCGAAGCCCGGGTGGGAACGCCAGTGGTGGGGGACCGTGATCTCGGCCCAGTCTGCGTCGTCGAACTCAGGGTCGGAGAAGGTGCGGCGCAGGGTTTCATCGGCGGCGATGGCCCGCCACGCACCCCCCAGGTCCACAGCGGCAGGCTACCGAGTGGGCCCCGCCGAACGACGGGACGCCCCCCGAGTGGTGGGCCGGGTTCGCCCGAGTGTTGGGCCGGGCTCACCCGCGTGTTTGGCGGGGTTCGCCCGAGTGTTGGGCTGGCTTCGCCCGAGTGTTGGGCGGGGGTTCGCCCGAGTGTTGGCCGGGGTCGGTTACTTGCCGCCGAGCAGGGTCCCGCCGAGGGAGAGGCCAGGCGCGCCGCTGGTGCAGCCGAGCTTGATATTCAGCAGCTGTACCCCGGTGCAGGCCCCTGGTCCGATGCCGACGTTGACGCCTACGATGCCGGCGTTGAGCCCCACCTGAAGGACCGGCGTGGCGGCCGCCTGCGGGGTCGGAACCGGCGGCGGCGTCTTGACCGGCGGCAGCGTGACCGGCGGGAGGGTCACGGGTGGCAGCGTCACCGGAGGATCCGTCACGACTGTCACCACGATCGCGGCCGGCACCGTCGTCGGCACCGTCACCACGACTGGTGCCGATGTCGTCGGGGTCGTCGCTACCAGATGAGGTCCTTGGTTTGCCGCTGCGGCGGACGACGGCGAGACCGCCGACGCGGAGGAGGAGCCGGACACCCCGCTGCCACCCGACGAGTCAGGAGCCGCGGGATTGGTGAAACTGAACACGCCGCTCCCTCCGCTTTGGGTCCCGCCCGCCGGAACGCCTGATGCCACCGGCCCGGCCGGTCTCACCCGGCTGGCCGGTGTTCCCTGGCCGACGACCGCCAACCCGATGATGCCCACCGCGCACAATCCCACGGCGGCCGCCGCCAACGGTCCCGGCGCCCGCTGCGTCATCCACGCCGCCATGGGCGCCGCTCGGCGGCGTTCGCGTCCTACCGCCTTCTTCCACCGGGCTTCGGTCCTCGCCTGCACCTCAGCTGGAACCGGCGCCAGGTTTGCGGTCAGCGTCGAGGCCAGGTCGGGTAGGGGGAGGCTGCCCCCCGCCTGCACGACCCGGTGTTCGAGACCCGCCTGTGCCCGCTTCTTCAACTGGACAGCGGCGGCGCTCGACACGCCGAGGATCGGACCCGCCGAGGTGGCCGGAAGGCCCTCGACCTCCTGCAGCCACAATGCGGCGCGCCAACGAGACGGCAGGTTGGCGAACGCGCTGACGACCAGCCGTCCGGCGGCGCCCCCTGCGACCGCTTTGCCAGCCGTACCGGCGCCCTTGGTCTTTCCCTTCGATTCCTTCGGGTCCTGCGACAGGTGCTGGTCCGAACCTCGGTGGGCCTCGCGATACACCGCGCCCAGCAGGTGAAGCCGGAACTGATCGGCCACGTCGTCCCGGCCCCGCCCCGCCAGGCTCACCACGCTGACGAAGCCGTTGGTCGTGGCCTTGGCGGCCGCGGTCCCCGCCGATGCCGTGGTGGCCTGGGCCAACCGCCACGCCGCCTCGATGTGCCGGTGGTACAGGTTGGCATAGGCGCTGGCGTCGCCTGAAGCGGCGTCGCCCGCCAACTCCGCGTCGACCGCTCGGACCTGGGTGGCGGTCATGACCGTCCCCTGCCGCTCTCGGATCGCCTGGGATACGCCATCGCACTCCCCCAAATCCGCCCGAAAGCCAGTAGGAAGGCCTGAGCGGCGCAACTGTATATCTCCGCCTCCACGTCTCGCCTTTTGACACCCTTTCTGTGAGGTTGCGAGGTTCTGTACCGATTGGAGGTGCGTAGATCCGGCGCCTTCAAGGATCCTCGAATCGCCCCGACCAAGGCCGAGTCCGCCCCCATCCGCGGCGCCGGTAGCTTGGTCGCCATGTCTGACGTGTCGCACTCGGCCCGCCCCGCTACCCTCGGCGAGCTTCGGGATTCAGGCTGGGAGTCGGTCCCGGTCAAGGAAGAGGTGCGGCGCAACGCCGCCGCACGCATCGCCGCGGGGGAGCCGATCGTGCCCGGCGTCGTGGGGTACGAGGACACGGTCCTGCCCCAGCTGGAAAACGCCCTCCTCGCGGGCCACGACATCATCTTCCTCGGGGAGCGAGGCCAGGCCAAGACCCGGATGATCCGGGCCCTCACCACCTTGCTCGACGAGTACCTGCCGATCGTCGCGGGCTCGGAAATCCTCGACGACCCCTACCAGCCCGTGTCCCGCCACGCCCGAGATCTGGTGGCCGAGCGGGGCGACGCCACGCCGATAGCGTGGGTGCACCGCGACACCCGTTTCGGCGAGAAACTGGCCACCCCGGACACTTCGATCGCCGACCTGATCGGCGAGGTGGATCCCATCAAGGTGGCTGAAGGGCGCTACCTGTCCGACGAGCTCACTTTGCACTACGGGCTCGTACCGCGCACCAATCGGGGGATCTTTGCCATCAACGAACTGCCCGACTTGGCCGAGCGCATCCAGGTCGGCCTGCTCAATGTGCTCGAGGAGCGCGACGTCCAGATCCGGGGCTACAAGATCCGGCTGCCGCTCGACGTGATGCTGGTCGCATCGGCCAACCCCGAGGACTACACCAACCGGGGCCGCATCATCACCCCCCTGAAGGACCGCTTCGGCGCCCAGATCCGCACCCACTACCCCCTCGACGTGGCGACCGAGCTGGCGGTCATCCACCAGGAGGCCCGGCCCCTCGCGGCGCTCGGTCTTCGGGTCCAGGTTCCCGAGTTCATGACCGAGATCATCGGCACCATCTCCCATCTGGCCCGCCAGAGCCCCAACATCAACCAGCGGTCGGGGGTGTCGGTCCGCCTCAGCATCGCGAATTACGAGACGCTGACTGCCAACGCCGCCCGGCGGGCCTTGCGGCTGGGGGAAAAGGATGTTGTCCCGCGCGTGAGCGACTTGGAGGCTCTGGCTTCGTCGACCGCGGGCAAGGTGGAGATCGAGGCGCTGGAGGAGGGCCGCGATGGCCAGGTGGTCGAACGGCTGATCAAGCAGGCCACCCTCACGGTGTTCAAGGCTCATTGCCCGATGGACCAGTTCCGAGACGTCGTCGGTGCGTTCGACGAGGGGACGGTCGTGCACGCCGGCGACGATGTGTCGTCACCTACCTATGTCGAGGTGCTGAGCCGCATGCCGGTGCTGCGCCGGCCGGTCATGGCCCTGGCGGGCAGCGAGACCCCGGCTGCGGTGGCGTCGGCCACGGAATTCGTGCTCGAAGGACTCCACCTCTCCAAGCGGCTCAACAAGGATGCCGTCGCGGGCCGGGCCACGTACCGAGGCCGCCAGTAGCAGCACCCGACCTAACATGGAGCAGCGCCCCATGAGGGTGCTGCCCCCGAAAGGTCACGACACAAATGGCAATGCAGACCGCCGACCGATCCGTCCGCATGGAGCGGGCGTTCGATCGCATGACCGATGCCTATCCGCTGCAGCCCGGCACCCGGTCGTTCACCGCGGCGGGCGTGTACGACAAGGTCGGCCTGCTGGTCGTCCTGTCCCTCGTCACCGGCACGTACAGCTACTTCGCCAACAACACCGCGCTCATGTTCCTCGGGTTCATCGGAGGGCTGGTCCTGAGCCTGATCGGTATCTTCCGACCGGCGACGGCCAAGATCGTGGCCCCGCTGTACGCCCTGGCTGAAGGCTTGGCACTCGGGGGCATCACCGCCTACTACGCCGTGGGCCACAGCAGCATCGTGCCCATGGCGGTCATTTTCACCGGCGGCATCTTCCTCGGCGCCCTCGTGATCTTTCGCAGCGGCCTGGTGAAGGTCACGCACAAGTTCGTGAGCATGACGTTGATGGCCAGCGTCGGTTTCATCCTGGTGCTGCTCGCCAATATGTTGGGCCTGAACTTTCCTGGTCTGGGCGGCAGTTCGGGGCTCGCCATCTTGGGCGTGTTCGGAGTCGCCATCGGCGTCATGTACCTCTTCATCGACTTCAACTACGTCCAAGTCGGCGAGCAGCGGCGCTTGCCTGCGGACGGCGAGTGGTACGGCGCCTTGATGCTGATGATGTCGCTGGTGATGGTCTACATCAACGTCCTGCGTATCCTGGGCCGCCGGCGCTAAAACCGCTGATGCCGGGCGCGTACCGCCGGCGCCGCCTGTCGCTGGTGCAGGGCGCTACCCGCCGCCGGTGCCGGAAGTCGGCGACTGAGGCACCTGACCAGGACAGGTCACGTCGGGGTCGCCCACGACCTGAAACACCAAGATGTTGTAGCGCCGGAGATTGCGAAGCTCCTCCTGGGTGGCGCCGGTCAGTTCGTCGGCGACGAGTCGGAACGCCGGGTCGGCCCGCAGCCAGTTCGACCATGTGGTGCCCGCGATGACGGCGGTGTACTCGACGTGCGCGTCACGCACTGCCCGCTTCCATGCGGGACAGCCAGCGATTGGTTCGGCTGCCCCGTCGACGAGCTGGCTCAGGATCTCCACCCGGTTCTGGGCACGGGGCCCGTAGAGATCGGCGATGTTGCCGGTCCATTCCGCGATGTGGGCGTGGTGCACAGTCGCCGCCCAGTTGACCACCGGGTCGGTCGTCTGCCGGCTCGGGTAGCGCTGAGCGATGAGTGCCACCGCGATCACTGCGATGGCCACTGCTGCGACGGCCGCTGGTTCGGCCAGTCGGCGAAGCGACGGCTGCGACCGCGCCAGGACCACCGCTGCCCCTACGACGGCCGCCACGAGCAGCAGGGCGAACCCTCCGCCGCCGAGCTCCGGCGACCAGGTCGCGATCGTCCGCCCGCGGCTGATGCTGGTGGCGACCGCCACGAGTCCGACCGCGGGCAGGATCCACGCCCATCGCCAGCGGGCCAGTGCGATGGCGCCCGCCACCGCCCCGGCCAGCAGGGCCGGGACGGCGTAATGGAGGTTGATGACGAACGACTGCGGGACTGCGGACGGGGGACCATAGGCACCGGCGGGAGTGAATACATAACCGATCAGACTGACCGCCGCTGTCGCACTGAGCCCGAGGCGGAATCGATCTCCCGAACGTATTGCGGCGACGCCGCCCAACAGGCACAGGGCGACGAGGACGAGGTAGAGCGGGCCCAGACCCCTGATCAGGCCCTGGGAGAAGACACCGAGGAGGCGCCCGTGCAGGGCGTAGTGCGCCACCGAGTAGGCGATGGCGGCGTCGGCACCGTGGACAGTGTGGAGCTGGAGGGGGCCGAATGCGATGTGGACCGGGGGGATGGGATTTCCGTAGTCGATGGCGTTGCGGACATACCACGAGCCGCCGAGGACCGCGCTGGCCAACAGTCCCCCGCCCGCCCAGCGCCATCGATGCTTGGGCACCCGAATCAAGAGCAATATCACCGCGAGCGCCGCCAAGGCGGCCGCAGGAACGATGCCGGAGAACTTCACCCCGAGCATCAGTCCCGCGCAGGCCAGGACCAGCACATAGGGAGCCGGTCGGTTCCGAGCGTGCGCCAGCACCGCCAAGCCTCCGAGCAGCAGAAGGAGCAGCAGGGTGTCGTTCACGGCCTCGCCTGGCTGCGAGAAGGCGAAGACCGGGAACCCCAGGGCGATGGCTGTTACCGCGAGCGACAGTCGGGCCGCTCCGTACGCCTTGCCGAGGGCATGAGCGGCCACGAGCACCAAACCGCCGAGGAGCAGGTTCTTCGCCGCGGCGAAGGCCAGGGAGTGGGTGAGGGCGAGGGCCATGGCCGAGAGCAGCTCGTCGTTGCCCGGGAAGAACTGCACCGGAAGAAGCGGGATCAAAAGCCGGTGTTGGTCGGCGTAACCGCTCTGCGCAAAGGTGACGATGAAGGGCAGGTGGTAGCCGAGCGAATCCGGGTCCTTGATGCCGCGGTGCATCGCGATGGCCGTGCGGGCGGTCCATATGGCCCCGACGACGAACACCAACAGCGCGGTCGCCGTGGTCATCGCCTGCTGCTGCCACGCCCGCATCGGCGGTGACGGTGCCTCAGCCGCTTCGGGTGCCTCGAGTGCCTCGGGTGCCTCGAGTGCCTCTGGTGCCTCTGGTGCCTCGGCAGCCTGTGAGGATTCGGGGGTCTCGCGTGCCTCGGCCTCCGCCGGGGCCCCGATGCCGTCCCTCCGCGAGGCGGCCACCCGCAGTAGCCCGACGGCCACCGCGGCCATGACGAGCGCGCCCGTCAGCAAGGCCACCCGGCGGATGAGGCCCACCGCGCCGAGCAGTTGGCCCAACCCCAGAGCCCAACAGAGCCAGGTCAACCCGACCGTCGTGACCGCCAGGCTGCCCCGCCAGGCCGCGAAGAACAGCTGCTTCACCGTGACCGCCACGACCAGTCCCGCACCCACGAACACGATGCCGCCGAGAACCGACGACACGACGGTCACAAATGTCACGCGGCGCTCTTGCCGCCAGCTTTCGGTTCCCAGGTGGCCGGCACCCATGCCTCAACCACTGATGCCCTCCGCTCTAGCCGCACGGCGCAACTCTAAGCCGAACGTGCGACCGGGGAGACACCGAGGCGAGCGCCGACCCCGGCGTCGGGCCCCGAGGCTCCAGCCGGTGGTCCGACTACCATGCCAGGCGTGAATCGTTGGGTTCGGCCGCTTCGGACCTGGTCGGCGACCGACGGCGGACGCAAGGCGATCCGGTACCTGATCGTTTCGGTGCTCAATGTCGTCTTGGGTGAAGCGGTTCTTGGCTTGTCGTACCTTTTCCTCCACTGGTCGGTGCTCACCGCGGCCGTAGTGGCCGTGGCGGTGGCGACCGTCCCCGCCTACTTCCTCAACCGCACCTGGGTGTGGGGTCAGACGGGTCGCTCCCACCTGGTGAAGGAAGTGATTCCGTTTTGGGCCCTCGCCGTGGTCTATCTGGTGTTGTCGGTTGGGGCGGCCCAGGCGGCCGAGGCGGCTGCCAGGAGACTCACGGCGTCCCGGCCCCTTCAGACAATGATCATCATGAGCGCCATCCTGATCGCTTCCGCGGTGCTGTGGCTGATCCGCTTCTTCGTGTTGGACACGCTCATATTCCCGGGGGGCAATCCCGGGCGACGTCGAGAGGGCCGCTTCGCCCGGACGGCTGTCGATGCCGGCCGCTGACGCTGCTCCCTTCGGGTGCGCCATACGCCGCTTGGTTCTGGAGCAATCGAAGCGGGCCAACGTGGGCCATATCGGCTCGTGCCTTTCGGTCGCCGACATTATCGCCGCCCTCTACAGCGGCACCCTCGCAATCGGTGACCCTGATGACCCCGATCGGGACCGCTTCATCCTCTCCAAAGGCCACGCCGCATTGGCGCTCTACGCCGCGTTGCATGTGCGGGGATGGGTGAGCGCGGCAGAACTCGATACGTTTTGCGGCGATGCCAGCCGCCTCGGGGTGCACCCCGAGCACGTGGTGCCCGGGGTTGATTTCTCCACCGGGTCCCTCGGCCAGGGGTTGTCGGTGGCCGCCGGGGCGGCGCTGGGGGCGCGTTTGCTCGGTTCCGAGCGGCGCGTGTTCGCCCTCCTCAGCGACGCCGAGTGCAACGAAGGAGCCACCTGGGAGGCGATCATGTTCGCGGCCCATCACCGCCTCGCCAACCTGATCGCAATCGTGGACCTGAACGGGCAGCAGGCCCTCGGTTATACCAAGGACGTGCTCGATCTCTCCCCGATGGCCGAACGTTGGCAGGCCTTTGGTTGGGACGTCCATACCGTCGACGGCCACGACGAAAGGCAGCTGACGGCTGTCATCTCCGACCTGGACACCACGTCCGGTCGCCCCCATGTCCTGGTTGCACGAACCGTATTCGGTCGGGGCGTTTCGTTCATGGAAGGCCAAATTCGTTGGCACTACTTGCCAATGTCGGATGAGCAGTACCGTCAAGCGCTTCGGGAGGTCGACGACGCCTCATGCGCCGCAGCTTTGTTAACACCCTGATCGAGCTGGCCGAGTGCGACCCGCGGGTCGTGCTACTGACGGGCGATCTCGGCTTCATGGTCTTTGAGCCCTTCATCGAGCGCTTCCCTGACCGCTTCTTCAACCTCGGCGTGGCCGAGCAGAACATGGTCGGGGTCGCCACCGGTTTGGCGGACGCGGGCTTCGTGCCGTTCACGTATTCGATCGTCACGTTCGCCTCGCTGCGGGCGTACGAGTTCATCCGCAACGGCCCTGTGTTCCACCGCCTCCCGGTCCGAATCGTCGGAGTGGGTGGAGGGTTCGAATACGGGACTGCGGGTCCCAGCCACCATGGAACCGAAGACGTGGCGGTGATGCGGGCGCTGCCAGGAATGACGGTCATCGCCCCAGCCGACCAGGCGCAGGCCGCCACCGCTCTTCGGGCCTGTTGGGACATGCCAGGCCCCATATACCTCCGACTGGGCAAGGACGACCACACGATCGTGCCGGGTCTGGACGGACGGTTCCGATTGGGCCGGGCGGAGGTGGTGCGCCACGGTGACGATCTGGCCATCATCGCCATGGGGGCCATCGCGGCCGAGGCGTCGGCAGCCGCGGCCACCTTGTCGGCCCGGGGGATCGAGGCAACCCTGGTGATCGCGGCCAGCATCAGCCCGGCGCCGGTCGACGACCTGGTCGAGGTCCTGAGCCGCTTCCCCACGGTGGTCACTGTCGAGGCCCATTCGGTCGTTGGTGGCCTCGGATCGCTCGTGAGCGAAGTGGTCGCGGAGCGCGGCCTCGGCTGCCGGGTGGTCCGATGCGGCGTCCGCACCGCCGGCGACGGCACGGGCGGTGGCGAGGCCTACCTCAACCACCGCCACGGACTTTCGTCCGACGCGCTCGCCACGACCGCCCGGGATGCCTTGGCCGGCCTGCGGGCATGATGGCGGAGGGGCTCGTGGCGCGCTCGCCCGCCAACATCAGGCTGAGTGCCGTCATCGCCTGTTACCGCGATGCGCCGGCCGTGCCCCAGATGTACGAGCGCTTGGTGGCGACGTTCACCGGGCTGGGTGTCGACTACGAAATCATCTTCGTCAACGACTGCAGTCCCGATGATGCGGCCACCGTTCTCGCCGAGCTTGCCAGTCGTGACCCGAGGGTTTCGGTGATCAATCACACCCGGAACTTCGGATCCCAGGGTGCCTTCACCAGCGGGCTACGAGTCGCGACTGGAGACGCGGTCGTACTGCTCGACGGCGACCTCCAAGATCCCCCCGAGATCATCGAGTCGTTCTTTGCCAAATGGCTCGAGGGCTATGACGTGGTGTACGGCATCAGGGTCAAGCGAGACGCGACCAGGCTCCTGCGAGTTTCCTACAAGGCCTTTTACCGGTTGTTCCGGGCGGCATCGTATGTTCCGATGCCTCTTGACGCGGGTGACTTCTCATTGCTCGACCGGCGGGTCGTCACCGCTCTCAACAGCCTCCCCGAGAACAACCGTTTCATTCGTGGCCTGCGGGCGTGGGTCGGGTTCCGCCAGACCGGGATCGAATACGTGCGCCCCGAGCGGCCCTTCGGGCGGAGCACCAACAGCCTGAGAAAGAACCTCGGTTGGGCGCGAAAGGCGATCTTTTCATTCTCCTACATTCCGATGGACCTGATAACCCTTCTGGCCTTGTTCACCTGTGCTGCCTCCCTCGTGCTGGCAGTCGTCCTCGTGGTGGTGAGGATCGCCGATCCCACGGCGGTCCCCAGTGGCTTCACGACGCTCATCGTCCTCGTCTTGTTCATGGGCGGCATCCAATTGCTGTGTTTGAGCATCATCGGGTCGTACCTCGCCCACATGTACGACGAGGTGAAGCGGCGTCCCTCGTACATTGTCGAATCGGTCTTGAATCCGCCCTCTGCTCGCCCCGGAGCCCGCCCGGTTGGAAAGAGCGTTGACATCGAGGTCGACGAGTGGGGCTAGCGGACCTGGTCGCAACGCGATGCGCGATATGCGGCACGGCGGACAACGCCTCCGAGCTGTATGCCGCCAGCTTCCGGCTCGACGACCTCAATCCGGTCATATTCTCGGCCCGCCGTTCTCCCGACCGCGTGCACTATCGGATGGTCCGTTGCGATACGTGCGGATTGGTGCGCTCCGACCCGATCGCCAGTCCCGATACGCTGGCCCAGTTGTACCAGGAGAGCGCTTTCGATTACGACGACGAGGTCGGCAATCTCCGGGCCACCTATGGCCGCTACCTGGCCCGGCTGGCGCGTTACTGCGGACCGGAGGCATCGCTGCTCGAAGCCGGGTGCGGGAATGGCTTCGCCATGCAAGAAGCGCTCGAACGAGGATTTGCCGCGGTTCGCGGTGTCGAACCCAGCGCCGCGGCGGTGGCCGGGGCGGCACCGGAGATTGCGCCGTTCATCGTTTGCGACGTCATGCGGCCGGGACTTCTCGCGCCGGGTCAGTTCGATGCTGTCTGCCTTTTCCAGATGTTCGATCACATCGCCGACCCCGGCGGACTGCTCGACGATTGCTGGGCGGCACTCAAACCGGCCGGGCACATCCTCATCCTCAACCACAACATCGAGGCCCTATCGGCGCGCCTGCTCGGGCGGCGCAGCCCGATCGTCGACATCGAGCACACCTACCTGTACAGCCCATCGACCCTCGCCCGTATCTGCGGGGCCCACCGTTTTGACGTCCGGGAGAACGGCGCGGTGTGGAACCGCGCCCGCATCGGGTATCTGGCGCGTCTGGCGCCCCTCCCGGCAACGCTGCGACGGGCGGCGCTGGCTACCTGCGACGCCACCGGACTCGGGCGAGTCAGCCTCCCGCTTCCCGTGGGCAACCTCTATCTCATCGCCCGCAAGGCTGCGGTCAGCGGCTGAACGAGGCGTAGAACTCCTGGATCTCGGGCTGATCCCGGAGCCAGCCGACCAGCAGGCGGAAGCCTTCGGGTAGGGCGTGACTCGGTTGCCAACCAAGCTGGGCCCGGATCTGGCCACTGTCGGCGACCCACACGTCGGTATCCCAGCTTCGGGGTGCCATCGAGCCCCAGACGGGCTCGGCCGTGATGCCCATCTCGGCGCGAACCAGTTCGACGACCTCGCGCAGCGAGGTCTGGCGGCCCGTCCCGACGTTGTACACCGCCCCTGGTTCCTGCCCCGGAGCGGCGGCCGCCGCGAGGCACGCATCGACGACATCGTCGACGTAGATGTAGTCCCGGGCCGTGGCCGGGCTGACGAGACCCGGCAGTTCGCCCGCCAGGCCCCGCATCACCAGTGTCGGCATCAGCCGGGTGGGCTCCTCCCAAGGCCCGTAGACCGAGTAGAGGCGCAAGGTGCGCACGCCGAGGCCCGTGGCCTGGCCGGTGTAGCGACAAAACATGGTGGCCGACGCTTTGGTCACCGCGTAGTGGCTGTTGGGTTCCAGCCAATCGGCCTCCGGGGGGGAGTGGTCCTTGGCGCCGTACTCCGAAGACGTCCCTGTTTGGACGAACGCCTCGAAGCCCGTGGCGACGGCCGCCTCCAGGAGATGGACGGTGCCGAGGACGTTCGTCATCAGCATGGCGCGCAGCTCCGATTGCCAGGGGTACGCCCCGTGCGCGGCGAGGTTGAAGATCCAGTCGGGTCGTACCTGGCGAAGCGCGGTGGCCACGCCGGCCTCGTCCTGGAGGTCGACGTCCACGACCCGCAGATCGCCCCGGATGTCCTCGATGCGCCAGAACGAGCAGCCGGGCCGCAGGAACACCGAGACCTCGTGGCCGTCGGTCAGCAGCCGGCGGGCGAGATTGGCGCCGATGAAGCCGGTGGCACCGGTGAGGACGACGCGCTTCACACCCAGGCGCTGGGATCGCCGGCCAAGTCGACCTGGAGGCGCATGCCGGCAACCTCATCCATGCGCAGCTCCTCCTCGTCGGGCCGTGTGGTGCCGCAGTAGCGTAGACGTCGAGGGGCCGAGGCTGTGTCGACGCGCCACCCTGCTCCACGGTCACGGATGTGTGTCGGCGCGGGAGCGAAAGGTACTCGAATGTCCACCAGTCATCATCCCGAAGTTGACGGGTTCAAGGCGGACCTGGCGGACAACGAGGGTTACCGGTACACCACCAACGCCCCCCTGAGCAGCCAGCTGGCCAACCGGCGCTGTACCGATGCTGTGCTGGCGATGGCCGACTTTCGGGGCAAGCGCGTCATAGACGTCGGCTGCGGCGACGGGACCTACACCATCGAGCTGCTGGCGCTGGCGGCGCCGGCCAGCGTCCACGGGACCGACGTCTTCCCGCAAGCGATCGTGGCTGCGCGCGCCAAGCTGACCGATCCGCGAGTGACGTTCGCGGTCGGCAGCGCCACAGACCTGCCCTATGCCGACAACACCTTTGACATCGCGCTGGTTCGGGGAGTGCTGCACCACATGCCGAAGGCGCCCGACGCCTTGCGGGAGGCGCTGCGGGTCGCGCCCACGGTCGTCGTGCTCGAACCCAATGGCTACAACCCGGGCCTCAAGCTGTTCGAACGCTTCCACCCGTACCACCGCGCCCACGGCGAGATGTCCTATCCCCCCAGAACTCTGGACCGCTGGATCAGCGAAGCCGGGGGAGCGGTGCAACGCCGCACCTGGGCCGGGCTGGTCCCGATGTTCTGTCCCGATCGGGCCGCCATGGCGTTGAAGAGGATCGAGCCGGCGTTTGAGAACGTTCCCTTGCTGCGGGTGGTCGGCTGCGCCGTCTACGTCTTCGCCGCCGGCCGGGAAGGCGCCGACTCGGTCGACCCGACCAGCGCCGACGGTCATGGCGGCCCAACCCGTTCGCGTCCCCGTGCCCGCAACCTCCCCCGTGCCAGGTTGGGCGACGCCTTCAGCCGTTTTCGGGCCGGCTGAGCCCGTGTGGCCTCCGGCTCGGGCCCCGGCGGGCGGCCCGAGCCGATCCGGCGGGCGGCCCGAGCCGATCCGGTGGGCGTAATGTCGGCGTGATGGCCCGCTTCGAATACTCCCGGTGGGACGGTCTTCAGGCCGGGTTCGAACTCGACGCCGACGACGTGCTGTCGGAGATCACCGACGACCTGCTCTACCACGGCGACCTCAACCAGGCGCTGCGGCGGATGTTGCAGCAAGGGTTCCGGGACCGCAACGGCGAGCAGGTCGCCGGGGTCCGTGAATTGCTCGAGCGGTTGCGCCGCCGCCGCCGCGACGAGCTCGAGCGCTACGACCTGGGCGGGGTGTACGACGACATCGCCGAGCGGCTCCGCGAGGTGGTCGGCATGGAGCGCGAGGGCATCGACGAGCTCCAGGAGGAGGCCCGTCAGTCCGGCGATCAGCGCCGTCAGGAGATCACCGACGAGGTGGCGGCGGAGCGGCGCATGCAACTCGACCTCCTGCCGCTCGACCTGGCGGCCCAGGTGCAGACGTTGCAGGAGTACGAGTGGACTTCCTCCGAGGCCCGGGAGCGCTTCGACGAGTTGCTCGATCAGCTCCGCCAGCAGCTGATGCAGAGCTACTTCAACCAGATGGCGGGGGCGATGTCCGACACATCCCCCGAGCAGTTGCAGCGGATGAAGGACATGTTCAGCGCCCTGAACGAGCTGCTCGAGATGCGCCAGCGCGACCAGGACACGACCGAGGCGTTCGGGCAGTTCATGGAGCAGTTCGGCGATTTCTTTCCCGAATCGCCTTCGACGCTGGACGAGTTGCTGGAGCAACTGGCCCGCCAGATGGCGGCCATGCAGAACCTGCTCAACTCCATGACCCCTGAGCAGCGAGCCCAGCTACAGGGACTGGCAGACGCCCTGTTGTCCGACATGGACCTGCAGTGGCAGATGAACCGGCTGGGAGCGAATCTGCGTCAGGCGTTTCCCGAGGCAGGCTGGGACCGGGGCGGCTATGGCTTCAGCGGCCAGGACCCGCTGGGCATGGCGGAGGCGGCGTCGGTCATGAACCGCCTTGGCGACATGGACCAGCTGGAGCAGTTGCTGACGACGGCGACCAGCCCGGGGGCGTTAGCCGACGCAGACATCGAGCCCGCCCGGGACATCCTCGGCGACGACGGCGCCCGCTCGCTCGAACGTTTGGCGGAGCTGGCCAAGATGTTGGAGGAGGCGGGCCTCATCGAGCAGCGCGAGGGTCGCCTTGAGCTGACCGCGCGGGGGATGCGGCGGATCGGGCAGAACGCCCTGCGAGATCTGTTCTCCCGGCTGGCCAAGGACCGAACCGGCCGCCATCAGGTGGACCATGCCGGCATCGGTCACGAGCGGGCGTACGAGACCAAGCCATACGAGTTCGGGGATCCGTTCAACCTCCATATCGAGCGCACCGTGCGCAACGCCATTGGTCGCGCCGGTGGGGGCACGCCGGTGCGGCTGATCCCGGACGACTTCGAGGTGGAGCGGACCGAGACCCTGACCCGCACCTCGACGGTCCTGATGCTGGACCTGTCGCTTTCGATGCCGATGCGCGACAACTTCCTGGCTGCCAAGAAGGTGGCAATGGCGCTGCACACCCTCATTTCGATGCAGTACCCGCGGGACTATCTCGGTATCGTCGGATTCAGCGAGGTGGCCCGGGAACTGAAGCCGTCGCAGCTACCCGAGGTGTCGTGGGACTTCGTATACGGCACGAATATGCAACACGGCTTCTTGTTGAGCCGCCGGATGCTGGCCAAGCAGACCGGCACCAAGCAGATCATCATGATCACCGACGGTGAGCCGACGGCGCATCTGGTGGCGGGGGGCGAGGTGTTCTTCCACTATCCACCGGTGCGCGAGACCGTGGAGGCGACCCTTACCGAGGTGGCCCGCTGCACCCGTGAGGGCATCAAGATCAACACCTTCATGCTGGATGCGACGGGGTACTTGAAGGACTTCGTCGAGCGCCTGACACGGCTCAACCGGGGTCGGGCGCTGTTCACCACCCCCGAGACGCTCGGGGACTACGTGCTGATCGACTTCATCGAGCAGAAGCGGGCCCAGCGCGGCGCTGCCGGGGGCGGGCGAGGGGAGCGGGGATCTCGCTCGGCGTAGTTGGGCGCGTGATCGATCGCCAGCGGGCCCTGGCCAAGCTCACCATTACGTTACGGATCACCGGTGTCCGCTCCGACGGCCTTCACTTGCTGGACTCGGAGATGGTCACGATCGATCTGGCCGACGAACTCGAGTTTGCTGAGGGCGATGGCCTCGAGCTGGTTTCGGCTTCCGGTTCGGGTGCGGGTCCCGGGGCGGCTGGCGCCGGTGTGCCGGCGGGGGACTCGAACCTGATCCGCCGGGCCCTCAAGGCGGTCGGGCGGTCGGCATCGGTACGCCTGCGCAAGAACATCCCGGTTGGCGGGGGGCTCGGCGGTGGCTCGGCGGACGCGGCCGCCGTGCTGCGCTGGGCCGGCGTCGGGGATCTGGCCGTGGCGGCGTCGCTCGGAGCCGACGTGCCCTTCTGCTTGGTGGGCGGCCGCGCCCGAGTGGGCGGAATCGGCGAGGTTGTGGAACCGTTGGCCTTCGAGTCGCGTTCGTTCACGCTGCTGACTCCACCATTGTTCGTATCGACGCCGGCTGTCTACCGGGCGTGGGACGAGCTTGGAGGTCCGGTCGGCGACGGGCCCAACGACCTCGAAGCAGCGGCGCTCGTCGTGGAGCCGGCATTGGCGGTTTGGCGCGATCGCCTCGGTGAGGCGACCGGACAGACCCCCGTCCTCGCCGGTAGCGGATCGACCTGGTTCGTCGAAGGCTCATTCGTCGGTCCCGGCCTGCTTCGATGCCGGACCGAGCAGCCCTGAGTCATGTCCGACGTCCGGCGGCCACGTCCGTGGCGGATCAGATCCGGACGATGACCTTGCCGGTGTTGCCACCAGTGAAGAGCAGGTTGAGGGCATCGGGAGCGTGTTCCAGTCCGTCGACGATGTGTTCCCGGTGTTTGATCCGTCCGTCCGCGACCCAACCCGCGATCTCGAATTGCGCCTCGGCAAAGTGGTCCGAGTAATCGAGGATGATGAAGCCCTCCATCCGTCCTCGCTTGGTGATGAGGTTGCGGTAGTTCGACGGTCCGGCCGAGCGCTGTGGGCTGTTGTAGGTGGAAATCGCGCCGCAGAGAACGACTCGTCCTCGCAGTGCCAACTGCCCGAGACACACATCCAAGAGCATCCCGCCAACGTTGTCGAAATAGAGGTCGATGCCTTTTGGGCAAAGCGTTCGCAGTCGACCTTTGACGTCCTCGGTGGAATAATTGATCGCGGCGTCGAATCCCAATTCGTCTACCAGCCAGGCGCATTTTTCGTCGGTGCCCGCGATTCCGAGTACCTTTGCGGCTCCTTTGATCCGGGCGATCTGACCCACAACGGAACCGGTCGCACCTGCGGCGCCCGACACCACGACTGTGTCGCCCACTTGGACACGACCGACATCGATCAACCCGAAGTAGGCGGTCATGCCCGTGACGCCGAAGACGTTGAGGGCGATTGAGGGATCGATGCCGGGCGGCAGAATCTGCAGATCGGCCGCATGGGCGCCGGCCAGCGTGTAGTCCTGCCAGCCGGTCGTGCCGAACACCGCCTCGCCCACGACAAAGTCTTCGGTGTTGCTTGCGACTACTTCGCCGATGCCGATACTGCGAATCACGTCGCCGATGGCGATGGGTGGAAGGTAGCCCACGGCGTCGTTCATCCACGTCCGTATGGTCGGGTCGATGGAGAGGTAACGCACCCGCACGAGCGCCTGTCCTGGCCCAGGCGAAGGGACCGGGACCTCTTCCATGCGCACCGTCGCCCCATCCACCATTGCCGAAGGGCGTTGGGCGAGCACCAGTCTGCGGTTGCAGTCGGTCATCGGTTGCCAGTCCACTCGTC
Organism: Acidimicrobiaceae bacterium; assembly: GCA_030838045.1. Classification (GTDB taxonomy): domain Bacteria; phylum Actinomycetota; class Acidimicrobiia; order Acidimicrobiales; family Palsa-688; genus JALYXV01. The sequence goes on along the minus strand of JAUTXN010000089.1, from coordinate 1,720 downwards.
GACCCCGTCCAGCCAACGCCGATCAGCAAACCCGTCGAGCCATTGCGGGAAGGCCAGGAGGTCAGGAAGAACGACGTCGGCTCCTGCGTCCACCAGGGCGGCGGGCGAGGTCGAGCCGGTCGCGACGCCCACCGACACAATTCCCGCAACCTTGGCGGCCGCCACGTCCGCCAAATGGTCTCCGACATATGCCCGGGCGCTGTGTTGCAGCAGCGCTCCCGCCTTGGCGGCGCCGAAGCGCCAGCCCACCACGACATCGGGTTTGATGCCGACGGTCTGGAGGCTGGTCCAGGCGTGCGGCTCGAATTTCGCCGTGACCACGACCACGAGCCCACCGAGGTCGTGCACCGCGGTCACGGCCGCGAGCGCGCCCGGCATCGGCAACGTCAGATGCAGGAGGTCCCCATGAAACTCGCGGAAACGGACGACCGCGGCGTCGAGTTCGGGGCCTGCGAACCACGGCGCAAGTGAGATCTCGAGGGGCGGTCCCAGAGTTGCCACGATGTGTTCGACGTCGATCGGCACGCCCGTGTCGGCCGCCAGCGCCGTCATGGCGGCGCCGATGCTGTTTCGTGAGTCGATCAGGGTCATGTCGAGGTCGAAGCCCATGACGAGCCGACCATTTGACCCGCGATCGGCCACCCGGCGGAGTGTACGGCCTCGACGGTATGACCCCGACCCTGCCCGCACGTGGTCCCGCCCCGCCCGCACGGGCCCCGACCGGCCCGCACGTGACCGACCCGGCCCGCACGTGACCGACCCGGCCCGCACGTGGCCGCGACCCGGCCCGCACGTGGCCGCGACCCGGCCCGCACGTGCCCCCGACCCGGCCCGCACGTTGACGTGCCCGTAACGTGGGTACCCCGGTGATGTGCCAGGCTTCTGACGATGCACGTGATCGTGGTTGGATGCGGACGGGTCGGATCGGAGCTGGCCGTGCGACTTCAGCGCGACGGCCACTCGGTAGCGGTCCTCGACAAGAACGCCCGGGCCTTCCGGCGGCTGCCTGAGGAGTGGCCGGGCTTGACGGTCGTCGGCTTCGGGTTCGACCGGGACGACCTGGCGGCCGCCGGCGTGGACCGGGCTGGGGCGCTGGCCGCGGTGACCAGCGGCGATAACTCCAACATCCTCACGGCGCGGATCGCCCGGGAGACCTTCCAGATCCCCAACGTGGTCGCCCGGATCTACGACCCCCGGCGAGCGTTGATCTACCAGCGCCTGGGCATTCCGACCGTGGCTACGGTGACTTGGACCACCGACCAGGTTGTCCGCCGGTTGTTCCCCGACAAGTCGATCAACGAGTACACCGACGCCACGGGCGAGATCGATTTCGTGGAAGTGACGCTGCCTGATGGATGGGTGGGGAAGCGGCTGGGTGGCCTGATCGGAGGTGACCGCTTCCGCCCGGTCCTCGTCACGCGGGCCGGTCAGGCCAAGATGGCGGTCCCGGAGCTGGTCGGCCAGGTCGGTGACGTGCTGCTCATGGCGGTGCGCACCGGTTCATCTGAAGAGTTGGAGAGTCGGATGAAGGGTGACGGAGTGGGGACAGGCTCGGATGCGATTTCCGCCGCCTCCGCCGCCTCCGCCGCCAGCGGCTCCAGCGGAGGCGGATCTGGCGGCTCCAACCCCGCCGGGGGGGGACACTCATGAAGGTCGCGATCGCCGGAGCGGGCAACGTCGGCACGTCCATCGCCGCAGACCTGCACGACGCCGGCCACGA
>JAUTXN010000071.1 GCA_030838045.1 Acidimicrobiaceae bacterium | reverse complement strand
CCGACATGGGGTCAATGCTCTCGGCCAGGCTACTCAGCTGAGTCGCCGGTGAGCACGCGCGGCACTACGCCCGCTGAACCGGCGACCCTCGTCCGTGGAGCACCTGATCGTGGACGAATCGCAGCCTTTCGATGACCTTGCGGCTGAGCACGAATGGATACAGGGGGTCTCTGCCCATGCTGCGGTTGATGGCGTTCAGGGCATAGGTGAGGGGCAGCCAGTCGGCGAGGATCTCGTCGAGGTCTTGCGGTGACTTGAGGCTGGGGGCGGCCGTGAGCGAAGGGTCCAGTCCTCGTCCGGACCGCGTGGCGACCGGGCGGTGCCCGAAGTGGGGTCCGGTCACGATCACGCCGTGCGACGCCGCAGTCTGCAGCGTGTCGCGGATATGCAGGTAGTGGGCCCACGTCTCGGCCCAGTCCTCCCACGGATGGGCGGCGGCGTAGATGCTGACGTGCTCCTCGGCCCATCCCGGGGCTGGGCCCTGCTCGTAGTGGCGCTCCAAAGCCTGCTGGTAGTCGGCCCGCTCGTCGCCGAACAGTCGCCGGAAGCCTTCCAGCTCGTCGGTGTTCCCGGACACGATGACCTGCCAGTAGTAGTGACCGACCTCGTGGCGAAGGTGGCCCAGCATGGTCCGGTAGGGCTCGCCGAGCTGCACCCGCATGCGCTCCCGGTAGGCGTCATCGGACTCGGCCAGGTCGATGGTGATGACCCCGTCGGCATGGCCGATCGTGATCGGCTCCGCCTGCTTCACGAGGAAGTCGAACGCCAGGCCCCACGCCGGGTCCTCGTGGCGCGACACCAGCGGCAGTCGCAGCTCGAGCAGCTGAAACACCAGCCGCCGCTTGGCCGCCTCCGCTCGAACGAACCGACGGGTCACGTCTGGAACGCGGGCCAGGTCGGTGTCGCTCGGCCGGGTCCGGGTGAGCCGGCACGACCGGCAGAGCGCTCCGGGTTGGGGACGGGGCAGGACCCAGTTGCAGCCCGCCAGGAAACGGTTGGCACACCGAACGGCGGCCGGAAGGACCTGCGCCGCCCCGCCGCCGTGGTCACCGCCGCCGCTCGGGTCCGGGGCGGCCTCACCTGCGTCGCCGGCGTCGCTCGGGTCGGGGGTGGCCCCGGCCCCGTCACCGGCGTCGCCATCGTTGGCCACCCGCACCATCTCCCGAGACTCGGGATCAAACCCCAGCCCGGCCCGACAGCGCAGGCACTCGACGTTCTCGAAGTACACCAACTGCCCGCACCGCGGGCACCCGAACGCACGCACCGCTAGGGGACGAGAACCCGCAGGGCGCGGGGCAGGCACTCGAAGCGCAGCGGCGTGCCCAGGCTCTCCACCTCACCGTCGAGGGCCACCTCCACCCCGCTTCGGTCGAGATCGCACTCCGTGGCCACCGTCTGCCAGCGCAGCACGAGGGGGGAGCGGGCCAGGCGGCCGAGGACGACCGCGCCCACGATTCGCAGCCGGGAGAGGGGCCGGTCGGCCCGCACGACGCGGACATCGAGCACGCCGTCATCGAGACTCTGCCGGTCGGCCAGGTCGAGGAGCCCCTCGCCGTAGGTGCCGTTGCCGACGAAGACCATCCAGGCGCAGTGGGTGACGCCGTCCACTTCGACGTTGACCCGGCCGCCGTCGCGTAGCTGTTCGTAGGCCGCCACCACGTTGGCGACCCCTTTGCGCAGCCGGCGTTGGTGCAGCTCCCGGCGGATCACGATCTTGGGGTACACGCCGATACTCGAATTGTTGACGAAGCACTTGCCGTTGACTCGTCCTACGTCGACCAAGATGACCCGGCCAGTCGCCGCCTTTTGAGCCGCATCGACGTCTTCGATGCCGACATCCTTGGCGAAGTGGTTCCGGGTGCCGGCGGGAATCACCAGAAGAGGCACCTCGGTGCCGACCAGCTGCTCGGCCACCGTGCGGATGGTGCCGTCGCCGCCGGCGGCGCCCACGAAGCTGCATCCGGCCGCCATGGCCTTCTTGATGGTCTCGACGAGTTGGTCGGGCGGGCACTCCTCGACCTGATGGCCGGGGAAGAGCGAGCGCAATTCCTCGGCCGAGGTGGCATTGGGTCCCGAGCCCGGGTTGACGAAGATCGCCCCACGCCTTGGCTGCTCACCTCCGGCTGGTTCGGTCACGGCTGGGATCCTCTCACCTGTCGTCCTCACTGCTGATCCGCCGAGAGGGAGGCTCTGATCGGGGTGAGTTGGCTGGCTCACCCCGACCAGTCTCCTGCGCGATCGACCGATTTCCCGTGACGAATGCGACGTGACGAAGATTTCACGGGTCCGCCGATACGTCGACGCTCCTGTACCCACGCCGGCCGGGCCGTCAAACCGATCCTCAGGGGCGTTTCGGGCGGCATTTCCCCAGGTCAATTCCGTTTGCTGCCGCGCCCCTCGGGCACCACAGTGGAGGTCATGTACCAGGGATCTGGCGGTTGGATCGTGTCCTCGGGCGGTGGGCCTCCCTCCGCCGAGCTGTACCAGTTTGCGACCGCGGCAAGCGATGGCGGCGGGGCGCCACCGGCCCGGTTCGAACTGGGCGATATCCGGCGCCTCGGTCAGCGCCTGCTGCGGGCCGCCGCCACCTCGGCTCGGGTCAAGCCCCCGGTGACCGTCGCCCAGGTACTGGCCGGGCATCTCGGCGCGGGCGCCCCGGCGATACCGGTCGTCGGCGAGACGTGGCCCTCGTACGAGCATGTCAACATCCAGGTGGCGCTGAACCGGTGGCTGGCGCGCCCCGGGCGGCAGCACTCGTTGGTGGGCATCACGGGATTCCAACACCGGATGTTTTCCCTGGCCGACCTGGCACAGCCCGAGATGGCGGAGCACGGGCCGGGGGTAGGCGCGGGTACTGCTCGGTGGGGAGCGAGTCGGTCAGCCCTCGCAGCCGTGGCTGCACGGCTTGCCTCCGGACGCCGGCCCCGCTTCGGGCCCCAGCCCCTACGCCTAGAAGGCGTTTGCCGGCAGGCACTGTCACTGGTAATTGCGCTGCCGGCCATCGAGGCGCCGGCCATCGCCGACGCGGAGCGCCCCGACGCGCCGCACGCGCCGCACGCGCCGCACGCGCCGCACGCGCCGCACGCGCCAGCCAATGTCGTGAGCCTCGCGGCGCCCGGCCAGGCCAAAGCCTCCCGCCGGCTCACCGCATCCCAGGCCTGCTGAATTACCGGTGTGTACACACCGGTAATTCAGCTAGCCAAGCCCCCGCCTCGGTGAACTCGTTCTCGGTGCGGTCGCGCGCCGTCGCCTACACGTCGAGGGCGTCCAGATCCGCCGCCTGGCCGTCGACGAAGAGCCGCACGTTGCCGAGGCCGTCGGTCCGCCACGCCCCGTCCGGGTCGCGGATGAGCGCCGTCTGCTCGTCGATGGCGGCGATGCGCAAGCCCCCGGCCGCCAGACTGAACGTCCGGTGCGCCTTCTCGGGCGACCAGGTGTTGGCGTGGGGCAGCACCGCCACCTGTTCGATCAACCCGAGGCCCAACGTCAGCGCCCCACCGCGCGGGTCGATCATGGGGTCGCACAGCGCCATCGCGCCCGCCGACGACCCGGCGACGACCGCCCCGTCGTGCCACGCCTCCTCCAGCGCCTGCCACACCTTGGAGTCCTTGAGCACCGACCGGAGGTGAAGCGGGGAACCACCGCCGAGGTAGACGAACCGCGCCGCCCGGACGACGGCCGCCATCTCCGGGTCTTCGGCGTCGGTGCGACCGAGCACCATCAACCCCCGCACCCGGCCCCCGAGATCCTCGAAATGCCGTGCCGCGGTAGCCACGGCCCGATCGGGGTGCTCGTAGGCCGCCGCAGTCGGCAGGACCAGCACCTCGGTCCCCCCGCTGGCCTCGAGCAGACCGGAGTCGAAGGTGCACTGGTCCCCCCATTCGGCCCCACCGACAAGAGCCAGCACCCCAGGGTGCCCGTTCGTGGTCATTGCACTCCTCCAACTCCGACAACTCCGACAACTCCGACAACTCCGATAACTCCGTCAACTTCGACAATGCTCGGACTGGCCCGGAACACCCGGTCCTCGGCGTCGGGCTCGCCGATCGGGGGGCGCCAGGCCACGCCCTGCACGCACGTGGCGAACAGCGGCCCGGCCGCGGGCAGCGCGAAGCGGTCGCAGTCCGACACCGACAACCCGGCCTGACGCAGTGTCGTCAGGGTGTCCCGGTCGAGGTGGCACCCGCGTGCGACCCGGGTCCACAGCGGTGAGACGGCGCGCTGCAACCGCCCCCGCACGCCGAGCGCCGCCACGTGCTCGATGAACAACAGCCGCCCCCCCGGTACCAGCCAGCGGACGATCGCGGCCGCGGCGGCAGCCGGGTCGGCAACGCTGCACAGCACGAGTGTCACCACCACCGTGTCGAACCCGCCGTCGGGCAGGTCGGCGTCGGCGACCGTGACACCCAGCACTTGGAACGGCACCGTCAGCGTCTCCGCCCGCCAGGCCAACCGGTCCCGCATCGCCGCGTCGGGCTCGAGGGCCGTCAGCGAGGTCACCCGGTCGGGGCGGTAGTGCCGCAGGTTGAGCCCGGTCCCGGCGCCGATCTCGAGCACCCGCCCCCGGGCCGAGGCGAGCAGACGCCGCCGCCGGTTGGCGAGCCCCCGCGCCTCGGTGGCGGCCAGCACCCAGTCATAGAAGGCGGGGCCCCACCAGTGGCGCGTCATGGCGCAGGTCACCGTAGCGTCCCCGGACACAATGCTCCCTTCGCACGTTACTAGTCGGTAATATGGAGGCCATGTCCGTGAAACGGCTCGGGGTGGTGGGTTCGGGGATCATGGGGGCGGGCATCGCCGAGTGCGCCGCGCGGGCCGGGTACGAGGTGGTGCTGCGCTCACGACGCCACGACACGGCGGCCGCCATGCTCGCGGTCCTGGAACGGTCGCTGGCCCGACGGGTTGACCTGGGGAAAATGCCTCCCGAGGAGCGGCGCACGATCCTCTCACGGGTAATCGCCACGACCGACCTCGAGGACCTGTCCGAATGCGACCTGGTCATCGAATCGATCGTCGAGGACCTGGCCGCCAAGCAACACCTCTTCGCCCAACTGGACCGAGTATGCGCCGAAAGGGCCATCTTGGCGACCAACACCTCGACGCTCCCGGTCATCGAGCTCGCAATGTCGACCAACCGGCCCGACAAGGTGTGCGGCATTCATTTCTTCAATCCCGCCCCGGTCATGTCCGTGGTGGAGATTGTCCGCCCCCTCACCGCGAGCGACGAGACCGTCGCGGCATGCCGGGCCTTCGCCGAAGGGTGCGGCAAACAGCCGGTCGAGGTCAGGGACCGGGCGGGTTTCATCGTCAACGCCCTCCTGTTCCCGTATCTCAACAACGCGGCGCGGATGCTCGACGCGGGAGTGGCCAGCCGCGACGACATCGACGCCGCCATGAAAGGGGCATGCGGGTTCCCGATGGGACCGCTGGCGTTGCTCGACCTCGTGGGCCTGGACACGAGCGTGGCCATCCTCGACGTGTTGCATCGGGAGTTGGGCGACCCCAACTTCGCCCCGGTGCCCAGCCTGCGGCGCATGGTGGCGGCCGGGTGGCTGGGGCGCAAGACCGGCCGGGGCTTCTACCACTACCGCTGACGCCCGGCGGCCGACCACCCACTCTCGCTGAACGCCCGGCGCTGAACGCGCCCGCCGCTGAACGCCCCGCCGCTGAACGCCCGGCCGCCGACCGCCCCCTCTCGCTGAACGCCCGCCGCTGAACGCCTCGGCCGCCCGGCCGGGCTCCCCGCTCGCGCCCGGACCCGCTCGCCGGCTCCTGGGCCGTACCATCCCAGCGGTATGGACGACGCCCAGTTGGTGGCTGCCGCGCGGGCGGGTGACCGCAACGCCTGGGCCGCCATCTACGACCGCTACGCCGATCGGATCTATGACTTCAGCGCGTCGATGCTGCGCAACCGGGCCGATGCCAGCGACGTCATGCAGGAAACGTTCCTCGTCGCCTTCGAATCCCTCGACCACCTGGCCCAGCCGGAACGGCTCGGGCCCTGGCTGTACGCCATCGCCCACCGGTCGATTCTGGACCGAACCGGCCCCGATGGCCTGGCGCTCGGAATCGATGCCGCGGGCGACGTGCTCTGGGGATCCGACGCCACCCAGGAGCGCCCGTCGCGAGCAGAGTTGGCTGAGTTCGTGTGGCAGGCCGCGGCGGGCCTGGACGAACAAGAGCGGGCGCTACTCGATCTCCATCTGCGCCAGCGGCTGGAAGGACCGGACCTGGCCAGCGCCGCGGGGGTGGCGGCCGGGCCGGTGGACATCCAGGTCCAGCGGCTGGAAGGCCAGATCGAACGGTCGCTCGGCGCATTGCTCGTGGCGCGCACCGGGCGGCGGAACTGCCCCGAGCTGTACGCCGTCCTCAACGACTGGGACGGGCGGCTGACGCCGGAGTTCCGCGACCGGGTGACGGCCCACGTCGACGACTGCGAGTTGTGCAACAGCCGGCGCCGTATCGCCCCGAGCCCCCTCGCCCTCCTCTCGGCGGCGCCGACAGCAGCCGCCCCGGCCTACCTGCGCTCGGTCGTATTGGGCAAGGCCGAGCTCGACGCTTTGGACCACGAAGACGACGCCCGGCCGGGTCCGGGCCGGGTGCTGGCCAGCGCCGGGTGGGTGTTCGACCGAGACGGTTTCCCCGATCTCACCGGCGAGGAGCGCCGAGGAACGGTCCGCTCCACCGGTCCGGTGTTCGCCAGCATCCGACCGACGACCGTGATGGCGGCCGGTGCCGGGACAGTGGGCATTTCCTCTGTTCGGTACTCGGACCCGTCGACGTATGGCCCAGTGGCCGATCCGTCGTCCCCCCGGCCACCCGCCGACCGAAGGGGGGTCCTTGTCGGAGGTCTGGCGGGCCTGATCATCCTGTTCGCGGCCATTGTGGTCGTGGTCTCGAGCCGGTCGAAGGGGCCCTCTTCGGGAACGATCTCAGTCGGCGTCACGACCAGCACGGCGACGGCCACCTCCGAGGCGCCGACCACTGCCTCGACCGTGCCGACGACGCCACCGACAACAGGCGTGGCGCCCACCACAATCGCGATCATCGGTCACCTCGTCGTCGGTAGTTCCAAGTCCATCGAACTCGGGACCACCGCCAGTAGCGCCTCGCTGATCGTGGGCAACGACGGGGCGGCGGGGTTGGACTTCGCCGCCACCGCTTCAGGCGCAGGACTGTCGGTGAACCCCGTCTCGGGGACCCTCGGCCCGAGTGGCAGCCAGACACTCACGGTCGCCTTGGACCGCTCGGCATCGGCCGCGGGACCGTTTATCGGGACCATCGTGATCAGCAGCCAAGGGGGGACGGCGAACGTCACCGTCAATGCGGTCATCGACCCTGGCCCGTCGATCATCGGCGAGAACTATGTCCCGCCGTTGGTCTACACGAGCGGCTGCAAAGCCCAGACGTCGACGACCATGGCGACCACGTCGACGAGACCGACGACATCGATGGTCACCGCCACCGTGACGACGACTGTGCCCCCCCTGCAAATCGTCGTGCTCCACTGGCAGAGCGCGTTGGACGGCGCCGGGACCCGCACCATGACCGGGAACGGGACCGGCTACAGCGCGGTGTTAGGTCCGTTCACGATGACGGGCTCCGTCGACTGGTGGATCACGGCCATCGACGGCGCCAACGCCTCGGGATCGTCCAGCCACCACACCCTTGGGGTCATCTGTCCCTAGTTGGAGTATCGCCGTCCTTGCGGGCAGCGCTAGATGACCTCGCCGCGGATCGCCATGGCGACCGCATGCGTCCGGTTCCGAGCCCCCAGGCGCTGCACGATGATGTGCACCTCTTTTTTGATGGTGCTCTCGGCGTAGGCCAGTTCGTGGGCGATGTCGGAGGTCGTCCACCCGACGGCCAGAAATCGCAGCACCGTGACATCACGAG
>JAUTXN010000069.1 GCA_030838045.1 Acidimicrobiaceae bacterium | reverse complement strand
GTGAGAAACAGGCGGCGGTGCCAAGGGAATCTGCGGGCGAGGCCGCACCGCCGCGGCCCCGGCCCCGGACCCGGCGAAGGCCGGACGAGTACCAGCCGGCCGTGGTCGTTGCGGGGGAGCAAGGCTGCGGGGTCGGGCGATGGTCGCCTGCCGTGGGAGATCCAGCCGCTCGGTCTTCTTCCAGTCGTGGCGGGACCGAAGCATGCGCCCGAACGCCCACCAGGTGGAGACGTGATGGATGTAGCTGTAGGGCCAGTTGACCAACCCGAGGAGCGCGGCCTGACGGAGACTGAGATCGCGGGCCGCGGTGCGGCGGTAGATCGGGCCCCACAGGATCAGCGGGCCAAGACCGAACAACAGGAACAGCGGAATGAGCCCCCAGGCGCCGGAGCCGAACCAGTGGAGCGGGCCGCCTGTGGTCGTGAAGGCGTAGTACAACAGCACGATCAGCGACACGAAGTACACCATGATGCCGACCAGCTGAAACCAGGGCAGCAGCAGGAAGACGGCGATCTCCATCGCGGCGCCGGTCGAGATCCGCCGGGACCGCATGACCGGCAGGAAGTAGCGGAAACACTGCATGAGGCCCTGGGCCCAGCGGCTGCGCTGGCGGATCAGACGGGCGATCGTCGGCGGTCCCTGCTGTGCAACCCAGGTGTCATGGCAGTACTCGGTCTGCCCTCCCGTCAGCAGGATGCGCAAACCAAGTTCGAAATCCTCCAGCAGCGCGGTCTCCCAGGGCGTGCCGTAGGTGTCGGTCACCTGCTGCAGCGCCGAGAGGCGGGTGAACTGGCCGTTTCCCCCCATGGCGCTGCTGCCCACGTGGCGGCGCAGCATTTGCATACCGGCGATGACGCAACTGAATTCGATGTCTTGCATGCGGGTGAGCAGCCGGGTCTGGGCCGACGCGGCCGAAGGGTTGACAACCCGTACGAGGATCTGGACCGCGCTGACCCTGGCATCGCCGAAGAACGTCGGACCGGTGATGATGGCGGGACAGCGGCGGTCGAGGATCCCGTCGGCGTCGATCACGCCCACGATGATCCTGTCCCGGTCGACGTCGGGGGGGAGGAAGTCGACCAGGGCCTTCCACCCGGCGTTGAGCGCCGGTCCCTTGCCCTGCTGCGCTTCGGGGAGGCGACGGCTCACCACGTGAACCTGGGGACTCCTGTTGGCCATGCGCGACACGATCTGGTGAGTCGAGTCGCTCGAGGCGTCGTCGATGCACCAGATGTGGGCGGTGGGGAACTTCTTGAACAGATCCGACACCGTGCCCGCGATCACCTGCTCTTCGTTCAGGCAGGGCACCAAGAAGTGCCAATCGAACATCGCCGGGTCGCCCGTGGGACCGCGACGATGACGCAGCAGGGGCACGATGATCGAGATCACGTAGGCCAAGAAGCAGGCGCACAGCATGAACGCCGCTGCGTTCACACCACCAAGCACGAAGGACTTCATGCGGCGGATGCAGCGGATGCAGCGGATGCGGCGGATGCGGCGGATGCGGCGGATGCGGCCGGCGCCGGGGGCGAAGTGGGCCGGCGGAACATTACGAACAGTGCGTGTCGCAGCCGATGTCGACGACCGAGCACGACCTGGATGCTAGTGCTCGTGGGCCGGTTCGTTCGGGCCGATCGGCGGGCCCGGGTCAAGTTCCGGAATCCGACAGAGCGGCCGGTCGAGGGCCAGTGACCCTGTCGCACCGGTCGCGGGATCCATGGCGACCAGTTCACTGGTGGGACCATCGGCGCGGGCTCGGGCGACGCCGCCGGGCTCACCTGCCGAGGTCCGGGGCGTGACCTGCCACGTCCGGTCGCCCAGCAGCTCGCGCAGGTGGGCCGCCCGGTTGACCAACGCCTTGAACTCGCCGAACAGGATTCCGGTCAGGAGTACGTACTGCCACCACCACCAGCGCCGACGCCGCAGTTCGGGCACCGAGAGCCGCCACGCGAACAGGGCCTGGACGGGGCCGACCGAGCTGACGTACAGCGTCGTCACGAGGAACAACGGCGCCAACCAGTGGATGCGGAAATGCGGCCGGACCAGTATCGAGAACGCCAGGATCGGGATCATCTGGGCCGCCACCCAGGGATACGCCTCGCGCCAGCCCAACAGGAACGACGCCCCGAGACGCTGGCGCAGGGTCAGCACCTCGTTGCGCCAGATCCGGCCCACCTGCTTCCGGGAGACCTGATGCCAGCCGTGCGACCAGCGGATGCGCTGCGACCACAGCGCCATCGGGGTCAGCGGTGACAACTCCTCGGAGATCAGCTGGGGGTCCACCGCGATGCGATTTCCGGCGAACACCGCCCGGATGGAGATGTCGATGTCCTCGGTCAACATGTCGGGCCGCATGCGTAGCCGATTGAGCACCCCGGCCCGCCAGAAGCCGTTGGAACCGCCGAAGATGCCGAAGGTGTGGAGGGCGGCGCGCCCGGGGTGGGCCACGGCGTAAATTCCCTCGAATTCGACCGCGACCATCCGAGCCAGCCGGTTGTCGGCGCCGTTGCGGACCACGCTGCGCCCCTGAACCACATCCACGCCACTGGCCAGCCACGCGGCGGCCCGGCGGAAGGCCTGCGTCATGGGTCGGTGGTCGGCGTCGAAGATGCCGATCATCTCGCCTTGCACCACCTGCAGTGCGGCGTTGATGTTCTGGGCCTTGGACGTCGAGTCGCCCACCCGGATGAGGATCAATCTGGGATCGCCGGCGGCCATCGTGGCCAGTTCCTGCTCGATCGGCAAACGCCGCGGGGTGTTGTAGGCCAGCACCACCTCGAGCGGTCCCGGGTAATCCTGCGCGAGGAGGCAGGACAACGTCTCGACCAGGGTGCTGGTCTCGTTGGGCAGGTAGGCGACGACGATGGCCGACGCGCTCGGGTACACCTCGAGCGTCGCGGGCGGCGGAGTCACCCGGCGCAGCGCCAGGAGCGCCTCGGCGTAGACGGTGAGCGCCGTGACGACGACCGCGCCGAGCACGACCCAGAAGCCGAGGCCGCTCACGTCCAACCCGAAGACCCGGTAGAGCGCGGCGTAGATCAGAAACGGGATCACCCACGCGATCACCAGGTTCGACCCGGCCAGCACCCAGGCCTTCGCGGCGGGTGACAGGCCGAAGTAGCGCCGTCGGATCCACGTCCGGTTCGCTTCACGGGGCTTCGGGCGATCTGACATCCGACTGGCATCGCGGGATTGGACGCGAAGCGCGCGCTCGACGATCGAGCGATGCGCCAGGCCGATCGCCGTCGTCAGGGCCACGTCGATCTCGCCCACGCTGTCCGAGGGGTCCACGTGCCCGGACAGGGCGACCACGCCTGCACCGGCGGACGGCCGCACGACGTGGCGGCCGCACGCCACCTCCACCGCCGCCAATCGCCGCAAAAGTTGGCCCAGCACCTCGACCACGCCTGCGGCCCGCGCCCACGGCAGGAGGAGGAGGTAGTGGCCCTGGTCGTCGTCGAAGGCGGCCAGGGCGCCCAGGGTGCAAGCGGTTTCGCTCACCAAGTCGAAGACCGTGGCCACGTGCTCCGGTCCCACGCCCTCGGGCACCCGCACCTCGACCACGGCCAACGATCCCGCGGGTTGACGCTCCGCCACCGCGCCGATGCGCCGCCGGGCTTCAGCCAGCAGGTCGGGCACCGTCACCATGGTCGTCGAGTTGTCGCTCAACGCCGGCCCGACCAAAGGCGCCTCGCGCTCGTCGCGGCCCTCCTGGCGTGGTGGCGTGGTTGCGTGGTGCAATCCCTTCGTTCCGGCGCGCGGGCACGAGAGCAGGCCGAATTACGGTAGCGCGCCCCCCGCCTGCTTTCTGCACCAACCGCCACCGACGCGGCCGGCCCCCCACCACCCGCGGCTACCGTCGCCCCGTCTTCCGACGGATCCTCCTCCTGGCGGGTGTCGCGGCACTGGCCGTGGCGGTGGTGGCGGCGCCCGGCGCCGCCCGGGCGGCCGCGTCCCGAACCTGGCCGCCCTTCGTGCTCGTGGCCGGGTTGCTGCTGATCGGCTGGGTCGCCAACGAGGAGGGTGCATTCGACCGCGCCGCGGGGGCGGCTGCCCGGGTGCGGGGCGGGCCGGCGGTGCTCCTCGTCGTGCTGCTCGCACTGGTAGCTGTGGTCACCGCCGTGCTCAACCTGGACACCTCGGTGGCCTTCCTGACTCCGGTTCTGGTGCTCGCGGCCCGCCGCCGTGGCGTCGCCGAGGAGCCGTTCCTGCTCGGCTCGCTGCTCATGGCCAACGCCGCATCGCTGCTGCTGCCGGGCTCCAACCTCACGAATCTGTTGGTGTTGGGCCAGGAGCACATCTCTGGCGCCGCCTTCGCGGGCCGGATGTTGCCGGCGTGGGTCGCCGCCGTCGTCGTCACCGCCGTCGCGGTGCTGATCCGCTCCCGAATGACAACCGCACCGCCGAAGCCCCCCGACACGGTCAGGCCGGTCGCGGGCGGGTGGCTCGGAACGGCGGCCGCGGCCGTCGCGGCGGTCGCCATGATCGCGCTCCCATCGGCCGCCCTCCCCGTTCTGGCCGTTGGATTGGCCGCGGTCGCGGTGAGGATCCTCCAGCGCCGCCTCCCCCTGTCGGACCTGGGTGCCACGGTGGATGCCGCCGCCCTGATCGGCCTGTTCGGGCTCGCGGCGGCGCTGGGGACCTTGGCGGGGACGTGGTCGGGTCCCGCCCGGCTCATGAGCCACGCATCCGCCTGGGAGTCCGCGGTCATCGGCGCCTTGGGCGCGGTGGCCCTCAACAACCTCCCTGCGGCGGCGCTGTTCAGCGCCCATGGGGCAACCCATCCTCGAGCCCTCCTGATCGGCCTGGATCTGGGCCCCAACCTGGCCGTGACCGGGTCCCTGTCGGCCCTGTTGTGGTTCCGGGCGGCCCGCAGCGTCGGCGCCCGGCCCTCGGTGATGGCGGTGACCAAGATCGGCGTGGTCCTCGTGCCGATCTCCATCACGGCAGCCCTGCTGGCGCTGCGTCTGTTCGCGCCGAGCCATGTGTAAAGGAGTGCCTGAAGGCCTCGCACTCCAACGAGACCTTCCCTCGTTGGTGCATTGGCGCTGGAAGCGTCTCCCGAACGTCGGAAGCCTCGCCCACCCACAAACGGGCGCTACACGACGCTGAACCCCGGTGGCAACCCCCGGCGCCCCGTCAGTGCCAGCAGCACGGCCCCGCCCGACGAGGCGCCGCGACCTGCCGCCGCGGCAGCCACCGCCAGCTCGAGGCACGCCGCAACCGGCGCGTCCAGGACCGGCGGTGCCTCGACGCCGAGGGCGCACACCAGGTCAAGGGTATGAACCGTCAGCTCGAAGGTCCGCGTCGGCAGATATGCCATGAATGTC